>JBGVTJ010000254.1:0-21276 GCA_041862515.1 Thermodesulfobacteriota bacterium
GAGCAACCCATCTATTTGAAACTCATCACTTTGTCAAAAATCGCCTTTCCACCCGCTTTGTCATAGAATTTCGGCCATATTTTGGAGGCCCTCTCCTTCCAGGGGGTTACATCCGGCTCATCAATCGTCATCCCCTTCTCCCGAAGGACTCCCTTTGTACTCTCGTCATCCTCAGCCATGGCAAAAAAGCCCCATGCCCAAGCATCGCTCGCCGCTCTAGTAATTGCATCTTGTATTTCCTTGGGCTGTTTCTGAAAAAAATCCTCACCTATGACAATGGGAACGAACTCTATCATATGCTTTGTACATGTCGCATATTTTTCAATTTCGTAGAGCTTAAAGTCCACAAGGTTCCTCAGCACGTTGTCGCCGCCATGAATAACCCCTGTCTGAAGGGAACCGAAAACTTCTGCCCAAGCCATGGGGATGGGGTTAATGCCCCAGCTTTTGTATTCTTCGATAAATACGGGGTTGTTGGGAACCCGCCATTTCAAGCCTTGCATGTCCTCTATTGTTCTCACCTGTTTCCTGGTGTTATGAAGAGCCCGATAGCTCTGATCCGGCCAGGCAACTACTCTAAGTCCGGCCAGTTTAATAGTCTGTTGATTGAAGTACTCACCCAACTCCCCACGGAAAAGTCTGTATGCCTCTTCCCGATTGTCAAAGACATATGGGAGAACTACCGAATACAAAGCACGTGCAAATGGGGAAAGGTTCGCGATATTGGCCTGAACCATCTGAACAATCCCCATCTGGCAATCCTTGAACACCTTCTGTTCGGTCCCCAACTGACCGCCCCAGAAAATTTGCACATCAACCTTACCTCTCGAATAGAGGGCGGCGAGCTCTTTAATTTTTACTGTTGTCTCGACCAGGGGGGATCCCTTGCTATAAGGTGGGCTGGTGGCATACTTAATAACGACCTTATCTTCAGCCACTGAATTTTGCGGGAATCCCGAAGAAAATGCGAGCAAAAAACAAAGGCTTAATGAAACGATTAGAGCACTTTTTTTCATTTTTCCCTCCTTTTGGTTCTTAAGGTTATCGCCAAAATCGGGAGGTTTATATTAAGCCTGACAACGTGAGTTCGACATCGCCAACAGATGACCAAAACCCTGAAGAACGTCCTTCCATTTAGCCGCACTTGAGCATCCAATTTCACCTCCTTTCCAGCGAAAAATGCGGCCAAGGGCTGCCATAGGCCTTATCCACTCATGTTGTCTCTGCTACGATGCGCTACCTCCCATCCCCTCCTAATCCATCCGTTCGATTGTTACAGAGAAATCAACAAAATATCCAATATATTAATGCTACCGGTAACAGTATTGTTAACATTCTATCTTGTCAAGAGCTTTCCTAGGAAGCCTAGCCATTGGGCAAATGGTCAAATGCACTAACGAAAGGAGGAAACAAACCTTCGGAGTTTTAGCTCGAGCTCTGGGGCCTTTTGAGAATTCACTGAAATAAGGTTCTCCTTCTCTCGGAGATCTTCCTTTAGATCTGTGAATCTCACCTTGCAGAGTGGGATGTGCTCTCCTCTATTTGAGATCAGGGACAGGCGGCCAGGCCCTGTGGCCAAGAGCGAAGCGATATAAAGATCCTCTCAGGGGTGGAATCTCCTGGAGCAGCTTATCAAAAACCAGACTTAAACCCAAAATATACCTCTAAAAATCGAAGGTCTTTTTCCTTGACAGAAAAGTCTGCTTCTTCCTATACTGCCCTATCAAAAGGGGACTTCTCATTATAACTTACAACTACCCGCGGAGCGGCTTCCATCGGAAGAGCACACAAAACCCGCGTCTTGAAAGGAGATGAGAACATGCCATTTGGATACAACGGAAAGATATTACGAATCGATCTAAGCACGAAAAAGATAGACGTCGAAACCCCCTCCGAAGCCTTCTATAGAACACACATGGGGGGAGGTTGCCTCTCCCTCTTCTATCTGCTGCGGGAGCTCAAACCAGGAACCGACCCGTTAGGCCCGGAAAACGTCTTGATCTTCGCGTCCAGTGTCCTTTCTGGAATACCCATGTCCGGAATGACGAGGTTTACCGTTGCTGCCCGTTCTCCTCTTACAGGAGGATTCGGGGAGTCTGAAGCCGCTGGCTACTGGGGACCAGAGCTCAAACATGCAGGCTTCGATGCCATCATCATCAAGGGAAAGGCTGAAAAACCAGCTTATATTTGGATACATAACGGAAAGGCCGAAATCAGGGATGCCTCTCACCTTTGGGGGACTGATACGGGGACGACTCAGGAGAGCATTCGAAAAGAGCTTGGCCATAATCTCATCCGGGTAGCCATGATTGGGCCAGCCGGAGAAAACCTCGTGCGCTATGTCTGCGTAATCAACAACCTCGGACATGCCAATGGGAGAACCGGCATGGGTGCGGTGATGGGGTCCAAAAACCTAAAAGCGATCGCAGTACGGGGAACACAAAAGCTTGAAATTGCTGACCCAAAAGGCCTTCACGCCATCAGCCAATCCCTTGCGGAGGCTATCAAGGTACATCCCGTTGAACAGACTTATAAGAAGCTGGGGACGCCAAGTGTAGTTATGCCCTTGAACAATATGGGCATCCTTCCCACACGAAATTTCACACACAGCCAGTTCGGGGGGGTTCAGAAAATCTCGGGTGAAACCATGGAGGAAACCATTTCTATTGGAAATGGAACCTGCTATGCCTGTACAGTTCGCTGCAAGCGCAAGGTCAGCTGCAAGGGACGGTACGAGGTCTCACCTGAATACGGCGGCCCTGAGTATGAGACCATCGCCTCCCTCGGTTCCTGCCTAGGTAACGACGACCTTGAGGCCATCGCCAAGGGACACGAACTCTGCAACCGATACTCCCTCGATAGTATCTCCACCGGAATGTGTATCGCCTTTGCCATGGAATGCTTTGAGAGTGGTCTTCTCACCACAGAAAAGACAGGAGGATTGGAGCTCACCTTCGGCAACGCTGAGGCCATGCTCGAAATGATAGAGCGGATCGCTTTTCGGCGCGGCCTTGGAGATCTTTTGGCAGAAGGCGTCAAGCGGGCCTCTGAAAAACTGGGCCAAGAAGCCAAGAAATATGCCCTTCACGTCAAGGGCCAGGAGGTTCCTCTGCACGATCCTCGGGGAAAATTCGGGGTTGGATTTGGGTACGCCGTCTCGCCAACGGGTGCTGATCATCTGGAGGCTGCACACGACCCACTTTTTCAACAAACAGGCCCGGGGCTAGAGTCTATGGCCCCCTTGGGCATCCTGGAGCCCGTTTCAGCCCTGGAGGCGGGCCCCCAAAAAATCCGCCTTTTCAGACACGCCCAGCTTATTTGGAATCTTTGGAATTCCCTCGGAGTTTGTTACTTTGTCGCCCAGCCACCGTGGGCTCTCTCTCTGGTTGACGTGGTGAAAACGGTTCGGTGCGTCACAGGGTGGAACACGAGCCTCTTTGAACTCATGCGATTATCCGACCGGTCTATGGCCATGGCCCGCATTTTCAACCTGCGAGATGGGTTTGGCCGCAAGGACGACACCTGGCCTCAGAGGCTCTTTGAACCTCTTCCTGATGGTCCCAACAAGGGACAGACCTTCACCGAGGAGGACCTGGAAAGGGACAAGGACCTCTACTACGAGATGATGGGATGGGACAAGGAGGATGGAAGACCGACAAGGGGAAAGCTGATCGAGCTGAACCTCGAGTACCTTGCGGAATAAGGCGATAAAGAAGAAAAGGCCCTTTGATTTATCATGCCATAAGGTGACAAAGTTCGTTTTCACGAGGCGAGAGATTGTCCATAGGTTTCGTCGAAAGCTGTTGACAAGGTAACCTTCCTGAATTACCATCGCGTAAGACATGGTTTGATTAAGCGTCAGCTCTTCGAGTGGGGTGATGAACCGGCTGGCAGATCAAAGCCTTGATGCTCTAGCTGTCATGAGCTGGTTTAAGAAAACGACCAGTCTCATCGCGCTCGTCATTCTCTTCACATTCTGCTCTCTCGCATCGCAATATTTCTTCGCACTTACCAATTTCCAGAATATCCTCAGACAGACTGCCATCAACGGATTCCTGGCCCTTGGGCTTACCATGGTTATTCTCGTGGGAGGGATCGATCTTTCCCTTGGAGGAATCCTTGGTTTGGTGGCAATTGTAGGCGCCCTGATGTTGAAAGCGGGATATGGACTGATTGCAATCGTTATTGCGGGTATCATCATTGGAATGTGTGTTGGGGCCACGAACGGGCTTCTCATTACTAGCTTTGGCATAGAGCCATTCGTCATTACCCTGGGAATGCAGTTTGTGCTTCGAGGCTTGTGCTTTTCGCTCACCGAAGGCAAAACGATTTTTGTCGATATGCCGATCAGTGTCGACTTTATCGCCAATGGAGATATTGGTCCCATACCCTTCCCCACAATCCTGCTGGGTGCTGCTTACTTCCTTTCGTATTTGATGATGCGTTTGACCGTCTTCGGGCGCTACCTTTATGCTGTCGGTGGAAATGAGGAGGTGGTGAGGCTCTCAGGAATAAATAACAAGCTGGTGAAAGTGGCGGTTTACACGATCTGTGGGGGAACTGCGGCCATGGCAGGCATTATCAATCTTTCCCGGATCAATGTGGGGGATCCTCAGGCAGGTGAAGGGATCATCCTTTTCATCATCGGGGCAGTCATCATAGGGGGAAACAAATTCATCGGGGGGCTTGGCGGAGTTGGGTACACCATCATCGGGCTCCTAATCATTGGGTTAGTATCAAACATCATCATCCTCATGGGTCTTGGATACTACATCCAGCTCATAGCAGAGGGGGGCATTATTATTGTTGCAGTTCTGTTGCAAAAGGAGCGGAAAACATAGCTGGTGATACCTCAAAGGCTACGAGGGAAAATGGGGGAGGATCGATGACACATGTTGTCCAGATGAAGGGCATAAACAAACACTTCGGTGGGGTGGAAGCCCTCAGAGACGTAGATCTCAGCCTCGAAGAGGGAGAGGTTTTGGGTCTGGTGGGGGACAACGGGGCAGGAAAGTCCACCCTGGTAAACATCCTGTCTGGTGCCATTCTGGCTGATTCGGGCGAGATCTTCTTTCGAGGGGAGAAAGTTCATATCAAACACCCAAAGGATGCCAAAAGGCTGGGGATTGAAACCATCTACCAGACTCTCGCCCTTATCGATAATCTCGATGTTCCGGCGAATGTATTCATCGGCAGAGAGATAAAGAAGGGGAATCTCGGTCGAATCTTCAGAATCATGGATCGAAGGGAGATGGAGAGGAAGACCCGGGAACTCCTTGTCCGGCTGAAGATAAGCATTGAATCTATCCGTGAACGGGTGGCTAATCTCTCAGGGGGGCAGCGTCAGTCCGTGGCCATAGGAAGGGCCATTTTCTTCGATGCGAAGGTGCTTATTATGGATGAGCCCACAGCGGCGTTGGGAGTTGAGGAAACCGATAAAGTCCACAACCTGGTGCGACGCCTTCGAGACAGAGGATTATCGATCATCGTAATCAGTCACAACATGAACGATATCTTTAAGATCTCGGACAGGATCATGGTCCTCAAAACAGGAAAACTGGTTGGTGTGCTAAAGAAGAAGGAGACCACCATGGATGAGATTCTCAGGATGATCATCCTTGGGGAGCAGGGTCTTTCTCCCGTGCAAAGCTAGAGTTATTGGGAATTCTGAGGAAATAGCCGCGAGAGGGTTTTCCCAATTATGGAAATAAAGTGGAACAACAGAAATACGATATCCGCGGCATTGGTTCGGAAAACCGCTGGAATAGCGAATAAATACATAACCCTTTCCGGCCTGGTCGCCCTCATTCTCGTTTCAAGCCTTCTCTCGGATGCCTTTCTAACGGTTCCGAACCTTTTTAACATCATAAGGCAGATAACAATCCTTGGTTTTATGAGCTTGGGGATGACTTTGGTCATCCTTTCCGGAGGGATTGACCTATCCGTTGGAGCCATACTCGCCCTCAGTGCGGTTGGATCGGCGCAGCTCATACTTGTGACAGACGTCTCCCCCTACATGATCATCCTCATCATGGTCCTTGCGGGAGGTTTGGTCGGGTTTTGCAACGGTTTAATCATTACAAAGGGAGGAGCTGAACCCTTTCTGGTAACCCTCGGGATGCATATCATCTTGCGGGGGGTTTCCTTTATCATCTGCAACGGAAGAACACTTCCATTGGGTGATAAAACTCCCCCAGAGATCCAATTCATTGCCAATGGTTTTATCGGCCCCATTCCGATGCCGGTAATTCTCATTGGGATTTTCTACCTCATTTTCGCCTTGATCATGTACCATACCATATTTGGTCGATACATATACGCCCTCGGGGGAAATGCCGAGGTCGTTCGTCTGGCGGGAGTGAGCGTGTTGTGGATGAAAGTCAAGGTCTACATCCTGAGCGGTATGCTCTCCGCCATCGCGGGGATAATCCACATCTCCCGAATCAATGCGGGCGACCCTACAGCCGGCGATTTGAAGGTCCTTCCGGTCATCGCGGCAGTAATCATAGGAGGTACCCGTTTTGTCGGTGGTATTGGAAATGTTCTGTTTACCATAATCGGACTTCTCATCGTGGGGATCATAAACAATATTTTGAACCTTCTTGGGGCGGTCTACTACGTTCAAATGATCGCCCAAGGGATAACCGTCATCCTTGCGGTGATCATAAGCACTGTCACCGCAAGGGAATGAGATATTCCACCATGGAAGGAGGTGACGCATAAAAATCCTTACCACGGAAGGAGGTGATGGGGGTTTTTCTCCGAAAATGATCTGTCTTACCAAATGATTGAGAAGGGCAAAGATTGAGAAAAAACCAAGAACTATGGGGGAATGGAAAATGAAACCAAGGACAAAAAACAGTTTCTTCTTTCTTTGTATTACCATCCTTTTAACCGTGCTTTTGGCCTACCCGCTTGCCGGTGAAGTTCGAGCGAAGTCATGGCTTATCGGGATCTCTCAACCGAACGATACACATCCAATCCGGAGGGCTCAGTACGATGTAGTGAGAAAGTATGAGGCGACCCATGAGAACGTCAAGTTCATCGTTACCAGCGCCCGCTTGAACGCCGCAAAGCAGACCCGAGACGTCGAGGATCTCATTGCACGCAGGGTCGACCTCATCATGGTCTGTCCCCACCAGTCGGATGCCCTCGTGCCTGCACTCCGGAGGGTTGCAAAATCCGGAATCCCGTTTATGGCTTTTGACCGCCAGGTGGCAAAAAGCATGATCCCCGACTCGGTCACCTATGTAGGGATGGATTACGTTGTTAAAGGTACATGGGGCGGAAAACTTGCTGTGGAGGCCATGGGTGGAAAGGGCAATCTGGTGATCATAGAGGGAGTCCAGGGCTCAGCATCAAACATCGATAATTTCAAGGGTTTTAGAAGCGTGATCAAGAAGTACCCCGATATCAAGGTGATTTCCGATCAGGTTGGAAACTACCAGCGCGAACAGGCGATCACTGTCATGGAGAACATCCTCCAAGCCCATAAGAAGATCGACTTCGTCTTTGCCGAAAATGATGAGATGGGATTCGGCGCTCTGGCAGCGATAAAGACAGCCGGAAGGCAAAAAGAGATAAAGGTTGGATCGATGGACGGCCAGAAGGAGGCCATCAAAGCGGTTATGGACGGCGAAGTTGCCTTCACGGTGAAGATGCCCATCTTCTTCCCTGAAGCCCTTGATGTCGCCGTTAAGATCCTCGAGGGCCAGAAAGTGGGTAAAGTGGTCCTCCTCCCCAGCGTCCCAATTACCAAGAAGAACGCAAAAGAACACTACGACCCTGAGTCCATCTTCTAAACCGCTCGTGTCAGAGGGGTCAGGCCTCAACATGATAGTATATTTGTTTGTTGCGGGCTGTTGCCGAAATCCCTGGAGCGAACAGTAAAGAATTTTTGGTAACATTATTAGTGCTTCGATTCGCAAATACAATGACGTATTTTCTAGAGCAGGATCTGAGCAAATGCTCACTCCATTCGGCCCGAGCGTTCGACCGAGCCCTTCGGTCTGAGCTCAGGGTCGAAGACTCACGCCGAGGGCTCATGGCCGAGGGCAGCACTAAGTCCTGAGGGCTTCGACTGAGACATGTCGACGAGCTCCCTTCGGGTCTGGACCTCAGGGTCGAAGACAGTCGAGTCGCTCAGCCGAAGTCTAAATAAGTTCGTTATCGAACTTACGAATCGAAGGACTTAGGAAAGGATTTTTCCCGGTCCACCATGGATCTCAAAGTCCAGCTGTACACAAGAAAAAGATGTCATTTATGCGTTGTCGCCCGGTCCATTATTTTGAGGGTTCTGAAGGAGATTCCCTTTGAATTCCAGGAGATCGATATCGAATCGAGCAGTGACCTCTACGAGCGGTTTAAGGAGGAAATTCCCGTCGTCTTCGTAAACGGCGAGCGGGCCTTTACCTACAGGGTACACGAGGAGAAACTGAAGAAGATACTGAAGGGGCATCAGCCGACGGGCGGTGGTCCAAGAGGGGAGCATGGTTGAGATTGGGTATTTCTCATTGATTCTCGCCCTACTGTTTACGGCCTATTCGGGTCTGTCGTCCATTATTGGCGTGAAAGGGCGGAGGAAAGAGCTGGTCGTCAGTTCGGAAAACGGGGTCATCGCGGTATGCGGATTTCTCACAGTCGCATCCGTGGCGATGATCTACGCATTGATTTCCAGGGATTTCCAAGTGGAGTACGTGGCGAGGTATACCAACCGTGCCCTTCCCCTCGCATATACTTTAACGGCCTTCTACGCGGGACAGGAGGGTTCCCTCCTCTTTTGGGGTTGGCTGCTTTCGCTCTTTGCCTCCGTTGTCGTCTGGCAGAATAGGGAGAAAAACCGAGATCTTCTCCCCCATGTTGTGCTGATCTTAATGACCATTACCTTTTTCTTCCTCCTTCTTTTGGTTTTTGTGACCAATCCTTTTAAGATGCTTACAACCGTTCCCCCGGATGGTCAAGGGTTAAACCCCTTGCTCCAAAACCCCGGGATGATATTCCATCCCACGACGCTATTTCTGGGCTACGTTGGGTTTGCCGTGCCCTACGCCTTCGCCATGGCGGCCCTCATAACGGGTCAACTTGGAGATGTCTGGATAAGGACGACCAGGCGGTGGACCCTCATATCGTGGTTTTTCTTAACCATAGGGAACTTATTGGGAGCGCAGTGGGCCTATGTGGAATTGGGATGGGGAGGATATTGGGCCTGGGATCCCGTGGAGAATGCCTCATTCATGCCTTGGCTGGTGGCAACGGCATATCTTCATTCGGTAATGATCCAGGAAAAGAGGGGGATGTTGAAGGTCTGGAACATCGTCCTGATCACCTCTACGTTTCTGTTAACGATATTCGGCACGTTCATCACCCGCAGTGGCATCATCTCCTCCGTGCATACCTTCGGCCAGTCGTCATTGGGCTGGATTTTCCTGGTATTCCTGGGAATCGTCATCCTGGCATCTTTCAACCTCTTGATGAATCGCTTGCCCAAGCTGAAAAGCCGAAACGAATTGGATTCGTTGCTTTCCAGGGAGAGCAGCTTCCTCTATAACAACCTCATCCTGGTGGGCATTGCCTTCACCACCCTTTGGGGGACGATATTTCCCATCATTTCCGAAGCCGTTCGGGGGGTGAAGATTACGGTGGGTCCTCCCTTCTTCAACAAGGTGAATACCCCCATCGGGCTGGCATTGTTAGGGCTTACAGGCCTCTGCCCACTCATTGCCTGGAGGAAAGCATCAGCTGAGAACCTGAGGAGGAATTTTTTCCTGCCTTTTCTCGTCGCCATTGCAGGGGGGGTAGTGTTCTATCTTTCAGGCATTCGACAACTTTATCCCTTCCTGTCCTTCACGATTTCCCTCTTCGTCGTCTTCACCATCCTCCTCGATTTCTATCGGGGCGGCAGGGCGAGAAAGGAGATGACAGGAGGAAGCTTTCCTGGGGCCCTATGGGCTCTTTTGGTCAGGAATAAGAGACGCTATGGGGGATATATCGTCCACCTCGGGATTGTCCTCGTTTTCATCGGAATCACGGGCGACGCGTTTAACATGGAAAAGCAGATTACGGTAAACAAAGGCGATTCCTTTAAGGTCAAAAATTACACCATCACGTACGATTCCCTTTCCCGATACCCGACGGCAAATAAGGAGGTGGTGGCGGCTAACTTGTCGTTATTCAACGCGGGAAAGAGGGTTGCCCTTTTAACGCCTGAAAAGAACCTCCACAGGGGACATGATCAGCCTGCCACCGAGGTGGCTATACATTCCACCCTCAAGGAGGATCTCTACGTTATTTTGGCCGGGCATGAGGGAGAGATCGCGACCTTTAAGGTGTTGGTAAACCCCCTGGTGGTCTGGATTTGGATTGGAGGAGGGGTTATGGCTCTGGGAACGATTCTTGTATTATTTCCAGATAGGAGAAGGGGAATCCCGTCCCAAAAGATTGACGGCGAGGAGGAATGAAGATGAACTGGAAAAAGGGGAATTTTCCAATCCTTTTTCTCTTGTTTGGTATCTCGGTTTTATGGGTATCTCCTGCTTTATCCGTGACTGTCGGTGAGATCACCCAGGAGCTGACCTGTACCTGTGGCTGCAACATGGTGGTGAGCGCCTGTGAGGGAGCCATGGAGTGTAGCGCGGCTAATGGGATCAAAGCTCAGGTCATGGAAAAGTTGAGCGTGGGGCAATCCAAGGAGGAAATCATAGGATATTTCGTGAATCGTTATGGGGAAAAGATTCTATCCGCCCCCACTAAAAGGGGCTTCAACCTGACAGCATGGATTCTCCCCTTTTTTGCTATCGTATCGGGAGGCGGAGTCCTCTACTTCACCCTCAAGAAGTGGTACTCAATGGGCGCGGAGCACAAAGAGGGGAGGAGGGCCCTTGTTCCAGGAAAGGTGGAGGACAAGTATCTGGAGAGGTTCGAGGAGGAACTGAAGGATTTCGACTATTGAGGAGGCCCGGATGTGGGTATATCTGGCGATCATCGGGATGAGCCTGGGGGTGGGATATTGGGTGGGGTATCCGTTGCTAAAGCCACGAAAGGACGATTCTTTCGTCGAACCCAGCTCTGCCGTTTCTCTTGGCGACTTTAAAATTGAAAGGGAGGAGATCTATTCGGCCATTAAGGAGATGGATTTGGACCACAAGATGGGAAAACTCTCCGAAGAGGACTATCGCGACTTAAGGGACAAGTACAGGGCCAAGGCAATCGGTAGTCTTAAGCGGATGGATGAACTGGAAAAGAAGGGGGGGCCATCAGAGGATATCGAGGATGAAATCGAGAAAGAGGTGTTGGCCATAAGGGGGGGCCGCCAAAAGGGAGGATCGAAAAGGGGAAAGGCTCTCTTTTGCACCCAGTGCGGCAGGAAGAGATCGCCTCAAGATCGGTTTTGCTCCTGGTGTGGCGCGAGACTGGCAAAGCCTTAATCGTATTGCATCTCAAAGGGGAAAGCGGGAATGATCCGAATTTCGATACCATCTTTTATAGGGGCTTTGTGGGTTTTATCGTTGATTCTCCCTTCCATGACAACGGCGCAGCCTCAGGCTGCGGGGATGATCAGGGGAAAGGTTCTCAATGGTACCACGGGTGGAACGGAGGTAGCCGATGTGGAAGTAACCGTTCACCAATATAGCGGCGGGCAGGAGCAACAGAGGGGGAGCACAAAAACCAAGGAAGATGGCACGTTTTCATTCTCCGGGCTCAGCCTGGAAAAGGAGAAGACCTATTACCTGAGGGCCCTATACCAAGGGGTGGAATACTATAGTCCAACGGTCGCCTTTGAGGATAAAAAGGAACTCCTCCTCGATCTATCCGTCTACGAACCGACGGATAAGGATACGCAAATATTCGTCAAGATGCACCATGTGTTTATGGAGTTCAAAGAGGGTGTTCTCTTTATCCAAGAGATTATGGTCTTGGAGAACCATGGGGATCGGGTTTACGTGGGTTCCCGGGAGGTGGAGCCCGGGAAAAAGGAGGTCCTCCGAATTTCCCTGCCTAAGAAGGCGACGGCGTTTGAACCTTTAAAAGGCTTGATGGGTTGCTGTATCGTGCAGACGGAAGACGGTTTCATCGATACCATGGACATTAAGCCGGGAAGGAAGGAAATTCGCTTTTCCTACAAAGTCGATTACGGTTCCTCCCGGTATAAACTGAGCAAGAGGCTTTACGCGAAGACGGAATCCATCGATTTCCTCATCCCCGATAAGGGGATCAAGGCAAAGAGCGATATGCTGGAATTCAGAGGATCCATGGGGAATCCGGGCCAGCGTTTTCTCCATCTTAAGGGCAAAGATCTGGTCAAGGGCTCACGAATCGTCTTGGAGCTGAAGGGGCTTCCTTGGGGGAAGGGGTTATTTAAAATGGCCGTCGTGGGATTGGTGGTAGTCATTATGGGAGCAGGCCTGAGCTATCCCTTCATGAGGAAGTGGTTACGGAAGGGAGAGAGTGGAGGCCCGGGGATCATGGGACCGGAACAGCCGACTCCAGTTGATCGGAGGCAGGAGTTGGTGCAGGAAATTGCCTATTTAGACGATCTTTTCGAATCCGGTGAGATTGACCCGGAGGAATATCGTTCAAAGCGAAAACAGATGATGGAGGAAGTCAAGGAGATAACGAGAGAAGTGAGGAATTTAACCTCGATGGATTGAGCCGCAGAATTCACCCCATGGTGTTTACAGTGATGGCGGATCAAATTGATCATCTGGGGTGAGCGGACGGAAAGGTTGAGACTAAGGAGGTTTTGACATGTGCCATATCGTCCTTTTTTCCCCGGTCCTGGCTCTGCCGCTATTTCTCTTCTTCCCCTTCAGGACAGCGTTGCCTGTCTACCTTGCGGTCTTGCTTGCCGCGGCGTTCGTCTATGTTAAGATCATCGCGGCTATGAAATCCAAGGTCCGCACTGGCGCGGAAGGAATGACCGACGGAGAAGCAGTGGTGGTGGAGGACATCGATCCGGAGGGGAAAGTCAGGTTTAGGAATGAGTTGTGGGCAGCAACGACTACGGGCAAAAGATTATTCAAGGGTCAGAAGGTGAGGATATATGGCTTTCATGGTTTAAAGATGATTGTAGGGGATTCTTCGTGACGAATAGAGGGCAGAGGAGGAAGAGATGTTTTCAAATATGCTGATCACTTTTCGAGAAACCTTGGAAGCGGCGCTGGTTATTAGCGTCATGCTGGCCTTCTTAAACAGGACTCGTCAGCAAACCTATAAAAGGTATGTGTGGTGGGGGGTTTTGGCCGGTGTCCTGGCTTCCTTTGGGTTTGCCTTCATGTTCAATGCCTACCTTGGCGGATTTTCGGGCAGAGCGGAGAAGATTTTCGAGGGTTTGATGATGTTTCTGGCCGCTGCCCTGCTCAGCTTCATGATTTTTTGGATGATGCGGCAACAACAGATCGTTTCCGAATTGGAAGGTCGGGTCGCCCAGGAGATCGAGGAGAGCCATGTTTTCGGGCTTTTTTTGCTGGCGTTAACGGCTGTCTTAAGGGAGGGAGTGGAGACGGTGATTTTCCTGAAGGCAGCGACATTTCTGACGGGAGGGTTTCACGCCTGGGGAGCCTTCATTGGCATCGGTGGGGCGATTCTGATCGCGGCCCTTTTCTTCCTGGAGATCAGAAGAGTTAATATAAAGCGGTTCTTTCAGATCACCAGCCTGATTTTGATCCTCTTCGCCGCAGGTCTTGTTGCCCATGGCATCCATGAACTCCAGGAGGCGGAGCTTTTGCCCATCGTGGTAAAACAGCTCTACGATATGAACTGGATTATCAATGAGAGGGGTTTTTTGGGCGAAATGTTGACGTCCCTTTTCGGCTACAACGGAAATCCGTCCTTATTGGAGGTGGTGGGGTACCTGGGATACCTTACCTTCGCGTTGGGTTCCTTCCTGAGGATCGGGAAGGTTAGGCCCGAGCGCAAGATCGATGTGCGGGAGGATAGGACAAAGTCCGCTCCTGTGATGGCTGAGGAATTAGCGCCGTCCGGCAGGGATTAATCGCGGCCTTTCAAACGGAGGAGCAAAGGAGAAGGTTCGTTTTCGGCAATTGTCTGAGAATAAAATAGAGATCTCTGAAAAAGTCGCTCTTCGCTGCTCAAAATATTTTTTCGACCATTCTACAGTTCGCTTCACTGCAAATCCAAAACTCGCCTTTCAGGCTCAAACATTGAATTTGCAGCCGTTTCCCTTCACTAAGAATGGTTACCGAAAAAATCTTCATTCGTACTCAGAGCTCTTTTCTTCAATTTTTCAGAGACCTCAAATAATTGGGAGGATACCATGGGGAAGAGGAAGAGGAGGCTGAAGGTCATCGTGGTTTCCTCGATCGTCTTATCTATCATCGGGTATCTCACCTACACCGGGATCAGGGATACCATGACTTACTACCTCACCGTGAGTGAGCTGTTGGCCAAAGGCCCTTCCGCTGAGAACACGGGGTTGAGGGTCGGGGGAGAGGTGATCCCGGATTCCATCCAGTGGAACCCCAAGGATTTGGAATTGAGCTTTCGGATTAGGGATGGAGAGTCCATTCTTAAAGTTGATTATCAGGGGGTTGTGCCCGATTCCTTCAAGCCGGGAAATGAAGTGATCGTTGAGGGGAAATACACAGCGGAGGGGCTCTTCAGGGCGACCACCATCATGCCCACATGTCCATCGAAGTATGAATGATAGTGTTGGAACCTTAAAAGACGATTATGGCATCGAGGTGAGGGCCTTGACCAAACGGTTTGGCTATAAGAAGGTCCTCAAGGAGGTTGACCTCTCGCTAAAGAGGGGGGAGTCCTTAGCCCTGTTCGGGCCCAACGGGGCGGGGAAGACGACGTTGATTCGAATCCTCTCTTCCTTGGTGAGGCCGACTTCGGGGGAGGCTCTGGTGGCCGGGTATGATGCCAGGAATGAAGGGCAGGATTTGAGAAGGATCATTGGGGTGATCTCCCACAATACATTTCTGTATGATAACCTTACCGCTTTTGAAAACCTGAAATTCTACGGGCGGATGTATGACGTAAAGGGCCTGAAGGAAAGGATCGAGGAGGTCCTGGAGTTGGTGGAATTGAAAGAGCGAATGCATGAAAGGGTTCTAACCTTTTCCCGTGGTATGCAACAGCGGCTTTCCGTTGCTCGAATGATCCTGCATGAACCCGCTATCCTGCTTCTGGACGAGCCCTATGCGGGTTTGGATCAGAATGGGATTGAAACATTGAAGGGGCTTCTCGGGGGCTTTAGAGAAGGGGGAAAGACCACTATCATGACCTCCCACGACCTGGAAAGGGGGCTGGAAATGTGCAGCCGTGTGGCCATTTTACATTCCGGGGTCATCGTCTACAACGAGGAAATTTCCAGGATCGTAAGGGGTGATTTTCGGGACATTTATTCTAATTATACGGCGGGAGGAGCGTTACACCATCGGAGGAGTTGGATTTGAATTTTCTCAGTAAGGTACGGACCATCGTCTGGAAGGACTTTACCCATGAACTCCGCAGTAGGGAGATGCTGATATCGATGTGCGTCTTCTCCTTCCTGGTGATCATCATCTTTAATTTCGCATTTCCCCCGGGTATGGAGGGTGTGGACCGGATCATTCCGGGAATTCTCTGGGTGGCTTTCATCTTTTCCGGTCTTCTGGGAATCGGTCGCTCCTTCGGGGTTGAGAAGGATAAGGGGTCCCTCCAAGGCTTGCTGCTCTGCCCAGTGGAAAGGGGAACAATCTATGTAGGGAAGATGGTGGGCAATTTTATCTTCATGTCGATGATGGAGGCTTTCACCCTGGTTATTTTCACCATTCTGTTTAATGTGAACCTATTTCCCATCCTGATACCTTTAGTTCTGATTATTGTATTGGGGACGGTGGGTTTCACAGTGGTGGGCACGATTTTTTCGGCCATATCAGCCAACACGAGGGCGAGGGATGTGATGCTTTCGATGCTCGTCTTTCCTATCGCCGTGCCCCTGATCATCGCCTCGATAAAGGCGACGGGGAAAATCCTGGATGGGAAGTCGCTCTCAGAGATCTATTCCTGGTTGAAGATCCTGGTGGCCTTCGATGTGACCTTCCTGTTGGTTTCGTATTTGACCTTCCATTTTGTGGTTGAGGAATAGGGAATATGAGAAGATGGGTGAGAATTGTCTTTGAAGTTACTACCTTGGCTACCATGGTGGGGGCCCTTTATGCCATATTCCTGTACGCCCCCATCGAGAAAACGATGGGAATTATCCAGAAGATCTTCTATTTTCATGTCTCCTCGGCTTTCCTCTCCTTCTTCGCCTTTTTTATCGTTTTTGTTGCAAGCATCCTTTTTCTGTATCGAAGGGATCGCAAATGGGACATTTTGGCCCAATCCTCCGCTGAAATAGGGGTTATCTTCTGTACGCTTGTCTTGATTACCGGTCCCATCTGGGCAAAGCCCATTTGGAACGTGTGGTGGACATGGGATCCCAGGCTGACGACAACTTTGATCCTTTGGTTCATCTACGTCTCCTATCTTATGTTGAGGAAAATGGCGGGAGAAGGCCAGAGGGCAACCTTTACCGCTGTGTTCGGTATTATCGGGTTTATCAACGTGCCCATCACCTTTTTTGCCATAAGGATATGGAGGACCATCCATCCGATAGTGATCAGATCGAGTGGGATTAACATCACATCCCCGATGCTCAACACCTTGATTATCACCCTCGTTGCCTTCACCCTCCTCTTCTTCCACCTGCTCATGGCCAGGATGAGGTTGGAAAGGATAAGGGAAGGTTACGAGGAGATGAGGGCCTTATTGGAAGAATAGGAGAACCGATAGGTAAGGTTCCAGGAGGACGCTCCAATGAATAATGCATGGTACCTTTTTTCTGCTTACAGTATTGCTTGGATCATCATTTTCCTTTATTCCTATGGGATTTCAAAGAAACAGAAATCCTTGGAGAACCAGATCGCTGAAATGAGGGAGGTACTGAGGAAAAATCTTCGTTCATCGGGGTCCCCTTGATACAAGAGTCTTAAGGTGACGTTTTTTTTGAAGAAGGATGGCACAGAAAAGATAAAGGCCAGATATAACCGTATTTCCCCCTATTATGACCTCATGGAGTTCCTCGTGGAGAAAGGCGTTTTCTCCCGGTGGCGGAGCAAGATTTTTGATTCCTTGGATGGAGATACCGTTTTGGAGGTGGGAGTGGGGACAGGAAAGAATATGGATTTCTACCCAGTTGGCAAGGCGATTACGGCCATAGACTTCAGTCGGGGAATGCTGAGCAGGGCCCGGAGGAAGGCTCAAGAAAAAGGGATAAACGTGGACCTGGTTGAAATGGACGTTCAAGACCTCCAGTTTGATGATCAAACCTTCGATACGATCGTGGCGACCTTCGTCTTCTGCTCCCGTACCTGACCCGGTAAGGGGATTACAGGAGATCAAGAGGGTGTGCAAAAAGGGGGGAAAAATCATTTTATTGGAGCATGTAAGACCAGGAAGTACACCTTTGGGGAAGATCTTTGACCTCCTGAACCCCATTACGGTCAGGTTGATGGGAGTTAACATCAACCGGAATACCGTCGCCAACATACAAAGGGCAGGCCTGAATGTCCTGGAAGAGAAAAATCTTTTCCGGAATGTTGTCAAATTGCTCGTCGCAAATCCTTGAGGATGAGGTGAGGGAAGGGAAGGTTTTTCCATTAGGTGTAAAAATTATTTGCAGTTCGACCCACCGATCAGAGATGACTGGGTAAATAGTATCCACCGATAAGAATTCGCCTCTTTTCCCCCTGCAACTAAAAAGAAATAATGTAATGATATCAAAATGTTATATCCTCACCGATTTCTCTTGTTCTCCTCTCCTTTGGCACACCTTTTGCCCTTGAAATTGTTGGAGGTTGGAAAAGCCCGTGGCCATCGGCAAAATAATAATGGGGGTATCCATGAAAGAGGAGAAAGGAAATATATGGGGTAATCATTCTTTTTGGATGATTCTCTGTTGTGCTATCCCCCTTGTGGCCATCATTTTCCTCTCTTTTTTGGGAATCTTGGGATCTTGGGGCTATTATGGGTTGATTCTTCTGTGTCCCCTGCTCCATCTATTCTTTATGAGGAGAATGGCCTCAAAGGATATGCACAAGGGGTCTGGTGAGAATCACATGATGGGGTCAGGAAGGTAGAGATCTTACCGGATCGCATTTCGGAAAACCATGGAAAATAATGTGAGGAGGATTGCACATGGAAAAATGGCTTATCATTTTGGGAATTGTGGGGTTCTTCTTCTTTCTGATGTGCCGGGGTGGAAAGGGATGCTGCGGTGGAGGTCATTCTCATTCACCTTCCGGGGAAGGAAAAGAGGATGAGAAGAAGAAACTGAGTTGCCATTAATAAAACAGGAGGTAATAACCATGGCAAGGGATCCAGTTTGCGGCATGAAGGTGAACGAGTCCCAGGCGGCTGCCAGCCTGGAATACAAAGGGCAAAAGGTCTATTTCTGTGCGTTATCCTGCCATGATGCCTTTGAAAAAAATCCAGATAAATACGGTTCGGTTAAAAAGGAATGCTGGTGGACCCGGTTCTTGAACAGGCTCGCCCAGGCCAACCGGGAGACATACGGCGGCAATGTTCCGAAGTGTCATTAAAGAGAATCGTGAATGGTTTCTGCCCTAACCGACCGTCCCCTTTCGCTTAAGAATGAGGAAATTCCGGGCTGAGATGTTTAGAAAGGAGTGGAATCATGATGAGGAGGTTTACCATGGTGAGGAGAGATGTTTTATTGGGAAGTCTTGCATCTATATTTATATTTGTACTCGTTTCGAGTGGCTTTGGGGTTGCTGGGAACAAAAGAAATTTGATTCTGACAAATGGTGAAGGGGCTGTGACGATCGCTATAACTTACCTGAACCCAATAGAAAAGGTTGAAGGCGACCAACTGGCCTTTAAAGTTCAGATGGACACTCATTCCGTGAATTTAGACCACTATAGAATAGATGTGTTGACTATTCTGAGGGATGATAAGGGAAATGAATACGAGGCCCTGGGTTGGGTTTCCCCCAGAGGGAGAGGGCATCATCGCTCGGGGGTTGTCAAGTTTTCAAATAAGAATACCTTCGGCAGACCAATTATCGACCCACAAACCAAATACATAGAGGTGATCATCAAAGGGGTTAACGGCATTCCTCAACGAGTTTTCAAGTGGGAATTTCCTCTATAGGGAAGTTGAGACTGCGATTTAATAGGAGAGAAATAATGGGGAAGGGGGCGTACCGAAGGTGGCAATTCCTCGAAAGACCGGTTTTCGCAGGCGTATTGAGCTCGATGGCCTTACTGGGCTCATATTTTGGAATCCTGAGCGGGGCCAATTCCTTGGGCCATGCCGTGGAACAATTCCTCCTCATGTGGCCCTGGTTTTCCGTACTGGTCGTGGGATTTGGGGTTCAAACCGGGCTTTATACCTATATCAGGAGGGTGCAGAAAATCCACCATGTTTCAGCATTGGCTTCGAAAAAGGGGATCACGGCGACAGGAGGGGTTTCTACCACGGCGATGGTGGCTTGCTGTGCCCATCATCTCTCTGATGTGCTCCCGATTATTGGACTAACTGGAGCAGCCCTCTTTTTCAGCGATTATCAGAAAATCTTTCTCCTGGTGGGAGTTCTTTCAAATGCGGTGGGCATCACCCTTATGCTCCACATGATGCAGAGACATAAATTGACGGAAAAGGATCATCCACTGTTTGAGAGGATATTCAGATGGGATATGGGCAAGATGTTTAGGTGGAACATGGGATTATCCATAGTCCTTTTCACCATCGTTGTCGTGGTTAAGGTTTACGGGCACTATTTCTCATCCTTTTTTTGATGGGCGAGATTGTGAAAAGAAAAACTTGCATTGAAGGTGATCGATAATGAGATAATTGACTGAGTGGGTTGCCTCGAGTGTTTTCATAATAATATTGTTTTAGGCTCGTGAGATAAGGAGATGAGACGTTATGGCAATTGATTTGGTCTGCGGAATGATTGTGGACGAGAAGTCGGCCCCTGCCAAAACGACCTACGGGGGAACCGGCTACTATTTTTGCGCAACCTATTGCAGGGAGGCTTTCGATAGAGAGCCTCAAAAATTTGTGCAGGGGGAGAAGGAATGGGGTGAAGCCCTTGATCCCGTTTGTGGGATGACCGTGGAGATTCCTCACGCTGCTGCTATGAGCGTGTATAAGGGACAATTCATCTATTTCTGCAATGTGGCCTGCAAGGAGAAGTTTGATGCCTCCCCTGAGAAGTTCTTGGAGGCGAAGGAGGAAAAGGAAGAGGAAAAGGGGCCGGCGGTCGTCGCTCCGGGAGAGGGATTGAAGAAAGCCGACCTTCCCATTACCGGGATGAGCTGTTCCAGTTGCGTTGCCAAGATTGAAAAGGGGCTATCGAAGATGAGCGGCATTGTGGATGCCAAGGTGAATTTTGCCACGGAGAAGGCAACCATCACCTTCGACGCATCGAGGGTTCACATGGGGGATTTTGTGACCACCATCAGGGATTTGGGATATGAGGCGGGGATAGAAAAGGTCACGTTACCGATCCATGGCATGTCCTGTGCCTCCTGTGTGAAAAAGGTTGAAGATGCCCTCAATGGGTTGGAAGGGGTGGTCCGGGCGAGCGTCAATTTCGCCACCGAACGGGCTACCGTTCAGTATATCCCTGGCGCTGTTTCCATGGGAGATTTCAAAAAGGCAGTCAAAGATGCTGGCTACGAGATTCTGGAAACGGAGCGGGTTGAAAAGGAGGACATCGTCGATCGGGAAAAAGCGGCGAGGGAGGCCGAATATAGAAAGCTGAAGGGGAAGTTCATCACTGGCCTCATCCTGGTTATTCCTATCTTTCTCTTGGCCTACTGGAAAACGCTGGGTTTATCCAACCTGTATGACCTGAGCCGACAGGCCAATTTTTACCTTCAACTCCTTTTCCAAACCCCCATCCAGTTCTGGGTAGGATGGCAGTTCTATATTGGAGCTTGGAAGACCGCCAAACACAAGTCAGCGGACATGAACACCCTCATCGCTGTTGGCACCTCTGCTGCTTACGTCTACAGTGTCCTGGCTACCTTTTTCCCCTGGCTTTTTGCGGCAAAGGGACTGATGGCTGAGGTCTATTTCGACACGGCCGGGGCCATCATCGTTCTCATCCTACTGGGTCGTTTGTTGGAGGCAAGGGCCAAGGGGCAGACTTCAGAGGCCATTAAAAAACTGATCGGTTTGCAGGCAAAGACGGCCAGGGTTGTGAGGGACGGCCAGGAGATTGATATCCCCGTGGAAGAGGTAGAGATCGGGGATCT
>JBGVTJ010000255.1:0-9055 GCA_041862515.1 Thermodesulfobacteriota bacterium
GTATTTTGATCTTGTAGTTCATCACCCTCTTGCTGATGCCGAGGAGTTCCGCAGCATCTTTCTGAACCCAATTGGTCTTTTCCAGAGCATTTACAATGAGCGCCCTCTCTGCCTGTTTTAGGGTCATCCCATCGAGAGCAGATATAATTCCCATTTCCCTTCCTCCTTGGGGACGGGGTGGCGTTTCCCCGGTTAAAAAGGCATCCATCCCGATGGTCTCCCCATCGGAAAACAGGGCCGCCCTTTCTACCGTATTCCTCAGCTCCCGGATATTCCCCGGCCAGTGGTAATCCAGCATGTATTTGTGCACTTCTGGGGAGAAGTTGCTGCATTTTTTCTTCAAATCGTTGCTGCATTTGCGCAGGAAATAGTCGGCCAGGGGAACGATATCCTCCTTTCGTTCTCGAAGGGGGGGTGTGCGGATACTGACCACATTCAGCCGGTAGAACAGGTCCTCCCGAAAGTTGCCCTCCTGAACTTCTTTGCCAAGGTCTTTGTTGGAGGCGGTAATGAAACGGAGATCGACCTTAATGGTTCTGCCTCCCCCCACCCTTTCGAACTCCTTCCGTTCGATGGCCCTCAACACCTTGGCCTGAGTCCTGAGGCTCATATCACCGATCTCGTCCAAGAAGAGAGACCCTCCATTGGCCTGCTCAAAGCGCCCGATTCGTTGATTAATGGCCCCGGTGAAAGCCCCCTTTTCATGTCCGAACAGTTCGCTCTCCAAGAGGGTTTCCGGGAGGGCGGCGCAGTTCACCTTAATAAAAGGCTTGTTTTTCCTCAAACTGGTGTAATGGATGAGTCCCGCGATGAGTTCCTTGCCCACACCGGTCTCCCCCGTGAGCAGGATGGTAAAATCGGTCTTGGCGACTTTCAGGGCGGTGGATAGACACGTCCTGAGTTGGGGACTTTCCCCAACGATATTTTCCGGCTCATAGATGGTATCCTGTTGATGCCTCAGATAATCCAGATCATAGGAGAGGCTTCTCTTATCCAGGGCCTCCTTTACTTCAAGGATCAATTGTGCGCTGCTAAATGGCTTTTCGATAAACCCCTGGGCTCCCCGGTTGATGGCCTCAAAGGCTGCATGGCTCTCTTCGGTTTCGGTGGTGACGACGATGATGGTGGTTTTATTCCTTCCTTTGGCCTTTTTCAGGATTTGGTAGCCATCGGCTTGGGCAGAAGCCAACTGGATAAGGATGAGATCGTAGTTGTTCCGTTCGATCTTATTTGTGGCCTCCTTCGCATTGAAGGCCATTTCCCCCTCATAGCCGGAATCGATCAGCGCTTGTACCATTTGGTGGCATAATCCCATATCCTCTTCAACAACCAAGACTTTAAACATACCGCATACCCAACGAAAGAAGCCTAAAAATGTAACCCCCGATGGGTTACGAAAAAGTTATTGCTACTATTAAAACAACAAAGGTGCGATTTGTCAATGACGAAAATGTAATCGCATCCCTCCCTCAACCCCGAGCTTCCAAGGAAGGAAAGAAACGGCCATGCGTGGTAAATTGCGATGGGCGCTAAAATTCCGGATGGTTTTTGAGGAGCCAGCTGAAGATGCAAAGGGAGTAGCAGACAACAAAAAGGAGATAGACGATCTTATCCGTTACGGTAGACATTACGAGACATTGGCTCAAAAGAACCAAAGGGGTGAGGGACATTCTCATGGCGCCCTTCAACGTAGGATTGGCCTTGATGTGTTCCGCTATGAAGGGGCTATGGCGATAATAGTCTCTGATGAAAGATTTCCCGAGCGGGCTTTTGATGAGGTAGTGGTCTCTGAAATCGCGGAGAGCTCGAACGTGAGGTTCCCATAATGAGCCGTACGCCGCTGTCGCGATGAAGCAACCCCATTCTGTGAACCCATCTTCTGAGTTGGTTTCCACGATGGCAGTGTTTGAAGGGGAGATTACTGGCTGCCCGCTTACCTCTTCAGAGAAGTCGCTTTCATTATTGGATGTGTCATAGGCCGTGAGGGCCACATAATACCAGGTATTGGGGTCCAAATCCGATAGTTGATAGAGGACGACATTTCCAACGTCGATGTTACGGTCGTAATTTCCCGAGGATTCCCCATAATATACCCGGTAACCAGCGAGGTCTGACTCCGTGCTGGGATCCCATGATAAGGTAAGATAACTCGCAAGGGAATTGACTGGCAGGAAGATACACTGCATCGGTATGAGGGTGAGGAGAAATGTGAGGAAAGGGCTTTTCCTATGTTTTGCCATGTTGGTATTTCATCATCCCCACCCCCGTGGTTTTCCAAGTGCACTGAAATGTAAGGGATTGCCTGGGCGTTTAATGCAGCCCGATCTCTTGACCCCATTCACCCGAACTGCCCGAATCGATCAGGAGACTGATGCTGTGAGCGTGAGAAATGCGAAGAATATCGCCAACGAAGTGGATAGGAAAAGGACGAACAGGATAAGCCTCCTATTTGCATCGTCCATCGGTTTTTCTCCTTTCCCCAGCCCAAGGCAAAGGAGAGCAAGATTAATACCAGAAATCTATCTGGTCTTTCCGATCAATCCATGTAAAGGAGTGATAAGTGTTGTAAATGGAAAAAAAAATGCAATTTCAAATTGTTACGATAATGTATACGAAGAACAAAAATGTAATTCCCTCTCTATGGTGTTTGTCTCGAGGGTGAGAAGGCAGGCCGTTCAAGGTGGTGTCTTAGGGAGGGTGAGAACTATTCCAAAAGGGAGTTCAATTTTTGCATAACCAGATCTTGAATGCTCCTCAAGCTCTCTTGGCTTGAGGCCTCAAATCTCAGGACGAGAATTGCTTGTGTATTGGATGCACGAACCAACCCCCAGCCATCCGGGAAGAGAACCCGTGCACCGTCGATATCGATAACCTGATACTCCCTTTTGAACTCATCGATCAGTTGCTGGACAACCCGGAATTTCTTATCCTCTGGGCATTCCATTCTAATTTCGGGGGTATTCACCATCTTTGGTATGTCTGACAGTCGGGCCGAGAGACTTCCCCTGGTATGGGAGAGGAGTTCCAGCAATCGTGCCCCGGCGTAAATAGCATCATCGTATCCGAAATATCGATCAGCGAAAAATATGTGTCCGCTCATCTCCCCCGCCAGCAATGCCTGTTCCTCCTTCATCTTGGCCTTGATGAGGGAATGGCCCGCTTTCCACATGATGGGATTCCCCCCATTTTTAGCGATATCATCGAATAAGGTTTGGGAGCACTTGACCTCGGCGATGAAGGTGGCGCCGGGGGATTCGCTCAAAATCGCACGGGAAAAGATGATCATCAATTGATCTCCCCATATGATGTTTCCCAATTCATCGACCACTCCGATACGGTCGGCATCCCCATCGAAGGCGATTCCGAGATCTGCCCTCTCCTGGGCCACTTTCTCGATGAGGGATTGCATGTTTTCCGGGAGCGTCGGATCGGGATGGTGGTTCGGAAAATGGCCGTCCGGCTCGCAGAAAAGGGGTATAACCTCGAATCCCATTTCCTGATACAGGGGAACAGCAATGACGCCTCCCGTTCCGTTTCCGGCATCGACCACCACCCTTCGGTTCACATTTCCCGGGGAGAGATGATTCAGTAAGTATTCCTTATAGTTGGAGGTAAGGTCCGTCTTCTCAATATTCCCCTTTCCCGTGACGAACTTTCCCGATTCCATAATGTGGCGGATCTTTTGGATCTCCTCACCATAGATGGTTGATCTGCCCAGGCAGACCTTAAACCCGTTGTTATCCGGAGGGTTATGGCTTCCCGTGATCTGAATGCCACCCTCCACATTCAGATTGAAAAGGGCAAAGTAGAGGAGCGGGGTGGGAACCACTCCCACATCGATCACATGGCATCCCGTTTCCGTAATTCCATCCAGGAACTGATTTCGGAAGGAGGGGGAGCTCAGACGGCAATCGCGGCCGAGGGCTATCGTCTTTACCCTATTTTCGGCAAAGTAGGTCCCGCAACCCTTCCCCAAAAGGGAGACGAAATCCTCGGTCAAGTCTCGATCGACGATTCCCCGGATATCATATTCCCGAAATACGTTTGGATTGAAGTCCATCCCTCAAACCAAGTCCATGAAACCCTTCCGTTTGATGGCTTCCGCGATGGCCCTGACCTCTTGAGATCGATTTAAGTCCGCCACCAAAACGGCATCGGGGGTATTGACCACCAGCATTTGGTTGGCCCCAAGGAGAGCAACCAACTTTTCGGATCGATTGATGATGAAACTGCCACGACTATCAAGAATGGTCGCCAATCCTTCTACCATATTGCCATTGGCATCCTTTTGACTGTCCTTCAAATCGAAGAGGGCCTGCCAACTGCCCACATCGCTCCAGCCAAAATTTCCCGGAACGGTATAAACGGGCTCCCTTGTCCTTTCCATAATCCCGTAATCGATGGATATGCTTTCCAGTTTGGAATAGACCCTTTCCAGGGTTGTCTGGTAGCGATCTCCATCCACTACCCCTTCGATTTCCGCGAGTCCTTGAGACAGATTGGGGAGATAATTTCGTACCTCCTTGAGGAAGACCTCCACGCGAAACATAAAGATTCCAGAATTCCAAAGGTAATTTCCCTTCCTCATGTAAAGGAGGGCCCTTTTTTTATCTGGCTTCTCCACGAAACGCTCAACCTCGAACACTTCCTGGCCGTTGATGGAATCGCATCTCCTTCCGCGCTTCATATACCCATAGCCAGTCTCCGGGTTGTCCGGGGGTATTCCGATGGTGACAATCCCCCCCCTTTGAGACAGCTCGATCCCAGCCCGCAATGTCGATCTGAATAGCTCCCCATCGCCGATGAAATGGTCCGCTGGCAGCACGGCCATGGGGATATCTCCCCATCTCCTCTTTATATGGATGGCGGCTAACCCAATACAGGGGGCCGTATTTCGTCCATACGGCTCTTCGAGGATTTGGATACCGCGGCCCTTGAAAACCTCCTCCGTCAATTCTCGGTGGGCTCGATTTATTACCACGTACACTCGTTCTTCATCCGCCAAAGGGGAGATTCTCAAAAAGGTTTCCTCGATCAAAGGGCCCCGGCCAATAATATTCAGAAATTGCTTCGGTTTCATTTCCCTGCTGAGGGGCCAGAATCGGGTTCCCGACCCCCCTGCCATAATGACGAAAACCATATGGTTAGCCCTCATCTCCGGGTTTACTCACTTTCCGATCCGTAGATCTTCTTCCCAGCTCTTGTTTGAGAGATGCCGCTCCTGTAAAGAAAGTATTCCATGGGCAACGAACTGTCAAGGAAAACAAATTCATTCCTCAGCATAAACATTTGGCATACCATGGTCTTACCGCCGACTCGTTACTGAAGAAACCCAAACAGAGCTCAATGATGAATACCCTGTTTTCGGGAATTTTTCCCTTTACGCTCCCATGGATGGCGAGATAAGCGAGATAGAATGGGTGCGGATTGTCCTTGACATTCCCAATCTCAGATTTTATCATCGTTTTGCACTTAATTTCACTCCCTTGGATAGTTCTCGTCTAAAATGAAGAAAAGGCTGGGCAGATATAAGATCATTAAGGAAATCGGTCGGGGGGCCATGGGAGTCGTTTATCAGGGCTACGATCCCAAGATCGATCGAATCGTAGCCCTAAAAACGATCCGTAAAGATCGATTGGCCGAATCGAGGGATGTGGAAGACCTGGTTATGCGTTTTCAGAAGGAAGTCCGGGCCACGGGGAAACTGGTTCACCCGAATATCATTGTGATTTACGATACCGGGGAAGATAAGGAGAGAGCTTACATCGCCATGGAGTATGTCGAAGGGGATACCCTGGAGAATTTGATCCAGAAGGGAATCCGTTTCCCCATGGAGAAGATCATCGACATGATCGACCAAATATGCGACGGATTGGAGTACACCCACCGGCAGGGGATTGTCCACAGAGATCTGAAACCCTCGAATATTTTGCTCGTCCACGGAGAGAAGGTGAAGGTTACCGATTTCGGGATCTCTAAGGCCGTCGGCGCATCATCATCTCCCCTTACCCAGGCCGGAATCCTCCTCGGCACCCCCAGCTATATGTCCCCTGAACAGATCGCCGGAATGGAGATTAACGGCCGGTCCGACCTCTTTTCCCTGGGGATTATTCTCTATCAACTCCTGACCGGTGAGAAACCCTTTGTTGGGGATACCATCCCCACGTTGCTTTACAATATTGTCAACAAGGACCCGACCCCTCCCAGTCAGATCGATTCCAGCATACCTCCCCTTTTTGATGAGGTTATCACCAAGGCGTTGGCGAAAGACCCGGATAAGCGATACCGAAGGGCGAGGGACTTCGTCGAGGATTTGAAGAGGGCCTATCGGGGTGAGGCCTTGATGGAAGCCCCCAGCATCGAGCCCACTATGACCGTCCCCCAGGAGGTTGCAGGGAAGATCTACCCCAAGCGGAAA
This sequence comes from Thermodesulfobacteriota bacterium, assembly GCA_041862515.1. Taxonomy (GTDB): domain Bacteria; phylum Desulfobacterota; class BSN033; order WVXP01. The sequence goes on from JBGVTJ010000255.1 coordinate 6,419, forward strand.
AGGTACGGGTTAGTTACCGGAATCGCGGTTCTCTTTTTGGCATTGGTCCTGGGCGGATACTACTGGATGCATAGAGCGCCAATGCCCCCGAAAGAAGAGGTTGTGGTGTCACGTGAACCGGTAAAGAAGTTTGGAAGCATTGAGGTCAAATCCAATCCCCCTGGTGCTCAAGTCTTCCTCGATGGCGAGGAGCTCGGGACCCTTACCCCCACGGTGATCAAAGATGTTACGGCTGGGGAGAAGCACGAGATCAAAGTGGCGAAGAAGGGCTTTAAGCCTTGGATAAAGATGGTGGAGCCGGAGGACAACAAACCCCTGCCCATAGAGGTTCCGTTGGAGAGGCTTCTGACCGCGATCATTGTCAAATCAACTCCTTCTGGTGCCTCGGTCTTTCTCGATGGGGTGGAACACAAGGAGCCCACTCCCACGGTGATTGAACAGGTTACGGCTGGGGAGAAGCACGAGATCAAAGTGGCGAAGAAGGGCTTTAAGCCTTGGGTAAAGACCGTGGAGCCGGAAGATGATAAGTCCCTGCCTATAGGGGCCACGTTGGAAAGGCTGGTGGGCACGATTGTCGTGAGTTCAATCCCCTCCGGTGCTTCGGTTTCTTTTGATGGCAAGGAGATGTTGGGATCAACTCCCATTGAGGTTCCTGAGGTCTCCGCGGATGATGCCCATAAGATCACAGTGGTAAAGAAGGGATATGCCACCGCGGTTCGAACCGTAACCGTGAAGCCGGACGAGAGGAGGGAAGTAGGGGTTGCCCTGAAGCCATTGATGGGAAAGCTGAAGATCAAAGTCCGCCCGTGGGCCCGGGTGTATGTGGATGGCAAATCCATGGGAATGACACCCTTAACACCCCTTGAGCTACCGGTGGGAGAACATATCGTCCAGGTGAAGAACGAAAAACTGGGAGAGGAAAGGTCCTTCAGGGTAACCGTAAAGCCCAATGAAGTCCAATCTCTGGATGTTAATTTGCTCAAGAAGGAGTAGTGCCTTCATTTGGTCCTCACCAAATCGCCTACCTCGATGGTCACCCGGCCCGGGTTAAGAATCCTTGCCTTAGAAACCCTTTCTTCGATCTGCTCAAAGAGGATCTCCCCCAGGTAGATCTCATTGGTGATGACTTCCTTTGTGCGGGGTATGACGATTTGGGACGCCTTTCCAATGACCAAGCCCTTAAAACCAGGCCTAATACCGTTTTCATTCCCCAGGTTAACCGTCACATAATTCTTCGAGATGTGGATGATATTACCCTCGGATTTGATGAAGTTCTTCTCTATTTCTCCGACAATCCTATTGATATCCCGATCGCTGATGGCGAGCATTGGCTTATCCGCGTAGGGAATCTCGAAATCCTTGGAAAAGAGGATGTTTCCGCCTTCTGGGTAGACCAGCTTAACATGGCAGAGCAATGTCTTGCCCATCAAGTTTACGTTGATGACAGACCCAATGAGGACGGAATCGACACCAACGGGATATTCGCCTCCTTTCTCCGTGACCCTCTTTTCGACCAGGGTAAATCGATTATTCCTGAATATGGTTTCGCGGATCCGAGACGATAACAGCTGCGGGATCCTTCGGATCCCTTCATGGTCTGTCTTGTCGGTGAATGTGGGAACATAGATGCTCAAGGAGACGGATCTGGGAAAATACTCCTTTCTGGGCGGGGTAGGAACCTTTATGGGAGGGATCTCTCCCGGTTTTTCCGGCTTTTTGAGTTGCCTGATTGCCCATTGAACGGAAATGGGATCGGTAGCCCTCTCCTTGGCCAATTCAAATTCCACCTCGGCCTTCTTGGTGATTTCACCCTTCCCAGAAGCATAAATGTAACCCAAGAGGAGATGGTAGTATGAATCGTCTCTTTCCGATCGGATATACTCCCTCAGATTGTTCAGCGCGGAATCCCAATCCTTTTCCAGGGTATCTACCACGGCCAAATAGTAATAGGCTTCATAATGGGATCTCCTCAGGCTAATGGCATTGATGAATCTACCCTTTGCCTGCCTAAGAACCTCCCTCTTCGATAAGTAGGGGTCGATGGAAGCCCAAAGGTAGAGAAATCCAAGGCTTGTCTGGCCGTAGATGAATGTTTGGTCTTCGAGGAGAGCCGCTTCGTACAGCTCTCTTGCGCAGTCGAAATAGATATCCTTGAGGGCCTTCTCCTCCTTTCGCGTTTTTAGTAGCTCGTTGCGATATTGATCCGCGGTCATTACTTTCTCATAAGCGCCTTTGTCGTATTTCACCTCGAATTCTTTGGCCGGAGGAAGTGCCTTTTTTGCAAAGGTCATTTCTGGTAGCACAAGCATGGATAAGGAAGCGAATAAAATGATCGGTCCCCTTTTCATGAGGTTCATCCTCCCTTTAGTTTTTAGAATTGGTTAACAGAATCAGAGCATCATGTCAAGGATAGCGCGGGCCAGATTTCCTATGGACAGGGAAGGGACATGTATGGTAAAAAGCCATGCATGAATGAAGAGCGGAATCCAATGGCAAGGGTGAGTTTTTGGAAGGTGATCTATTTGAGGATTGGCCTTGTCTTTTCAGCCGCCCTCATTCTCTCCTTCGGGGAGATGGCACGGGGCGAGTCAGGGGATGATCTCTTCTCCCAAGGTATGAAGGCCTACGAGAACGGGG
>JBGVTJ010000256.1:0-6998 GCA_041862515.1 Thermodesulfobacteriota bacterium
GGTGCTTATGTATGGCCTATCAGCCAGGCCGTTTTATCGTGACCAATGCGACGGCCCTGCCAGTTGGTTTTCCCAACGCTACGGTGGCGAGCCTCACCCTGTTGGACCTTTACAATAAGTACAAACCGAAGGAGTTTGCTGACGTGAAGGTCCTCACTATGTTTGCCTGTGCGCCAGCAAATATCTACGCGAAGAAACTGGTGCGCAATTTAGATGACCTAAAAGGGCTTAAATTGAGAGCTTCTGGGGGTGTCTTGCAGGTCCTTAAGACTCTTGGCGCAACTCCGGTTGGTATGCCTCAGTCCGAAACTCCCGAGGCGCTTCAGAAGGGAGTAGTGGTGGGTGCAGCCTCTTCCCTTGAGACCCTCATGGACTTCAAATACGCGGAGCTCACCCGCTACGTGACGGTCATGAATGGCCCAATATATCCCTTTGCCGTGGTGATGAACCGTGCAAAATGGGACTCCCTGCCCAAGGATGTCCAGAAAGTCATGGATGATCTGGCCAGGGAGCAGTCGGAATGGACGGGCAAATACATGGATAATCATGTGAATGAATCCATTGACTGGTCGAAGAAGAATTACAATATCGAGATCTACGAGCTTCCGAAGGAGGAGATGGCTAAGTGGAACAAGGTGCTCGAACCAATAACCGAGCAGTGGATCAAGGATGCGGAGGCAAAGGGGATTCCGGCGAAGGAGATCGTGAAGGATATAGGGGAGCTCAATAATAAGTACAGCGAGGAGTACGGAAGATAGTCTGCGCGTATCCGGCAGAGGGACCTCACGGGCCCTCTGCCGGCAAAGACTGAACGGAGAGGCGATGATCCCATATTTGGAGAAGATGAGTACGTTCTTAAACAAACTCCTTTTGGGGGTCGCCGGGATCACCATGATAGGAATGGTGCTCCTGACTTGTGCCAACATATTTCTCAGGTGTGTTTGGGTACCCATTAAGGGTGTATACGAACTCATGGGATTCTTTGGCGCCATCGTCACAGCTTTTGCCCTCGGTTACACTCAGGCGAAGAGGGGTCACGTGGGGATCGATATCGTGGTGAACCAATTCTCAGCAAAGGCCCAGAGAATCCTCAATGGTATCACTTATTGCATCTGTATGGTCTTCTTTGCCCTTGCAGGCTGGCAAACTGTTAAATGGGGCACAACCATCTGGCAAACAGGGGAGGTTACGGAAACGCTTCGAATCATCTTCTATCCGTTCATCTACGGAGTTGCCCTAGGGTGTTTCATTCTCTGCCTGGTTTTTCTGGTTGACCTTTTAAAAGTGCTCATTGGAGAAAAGGTGCCCAATAAATGAACCTCGTCCTTGTCGGAATCATTGGAATCTTCGTCTTACTCCTTGTTCTTTTTTTCCTGGGGATGCCTGTTGGGTTCGCCATGGCAGTGGTGGGATTCTGGGGGTTTTGCTATGCCGTTTCCCTTAAGGCTGCTCTCAATATGGTGGCAACTGACCTGTGGTTTACCTTCTCCAAGTATGGTTTGACCGTAATACCCCTTTTCGTCCTTATGGGATACCTCGCATTCAACTCGGGGATAGCTGAAAGGCTGTACAACGCTGCCTACACGTGGGTGGGTCATTGGCCTGGGGGTCTTGCTATTGCTACCATAGGCGCAGACGAGCTCTTTGCAGCCATCTGCGGTTCCAATACGGCAACGGCGGCTACGATGGGGGCCGTGGCCCTACCACAGATGGAGAAGTATCATTATGACCCTAAGTTAAGTAGCGGCACTGTTGCCACCGGTGGCACCTTGGGCACGGTTATGCCTCCCAGCGTGGTCATCATTGTTATCGGTTTGCAAACAGAGCAATCCATAGTCAAACTGTTCCTCGGCGGCATTTTACCCGCCATCCTCATGGGAATTTTGTTCGTGCTGACCATCCTTGTTCTCTGCCGGCTCCGCCCGAATTTTGGCCCGGTTGGACCCAAGACAAGTTTCAATGAGAAGATAAAATCTCTTTCCGGGGTCATTGAGGCGATAGCGATATTTTTCTTGGTAATCGGAGGTTTGTTCTTTGGTCTATTCACCCCTACCGAAGCCGGCGCGGTAGGGGTTTTTTGCACTTTTATCGTCTCCGTGGCAACTCATGGGCTGACCTGGAAAGCCTTTATGAGTTCTGTTGTGGAAACACTGAAGATCTCATGCATGGTTTTTGTCCTTGTTGCGGGAGCTATAATTTTTGGTCGCTTTCTGGCAGTAACGAGAATCCCTTTTTTGGTAGCCGATTTTGCCACTTCCCTTCCGGTGCCGCCTTACGTCATTTTGGTATTCGTGTTATTGATTTACCTGATAGGAGGCTGTGTTATGGATGCCTTGGGGTTCCTTGTTCTTACCATTCCCATCTTCTTTCCCTTGGGAATGGCACTCGGTTTCGATCCCGTATGGTACGGCATAATCCTCACGATGGTGACGACCTTGGGTGCAATTACCCCGCCGGTAGGCGTCAATTTATACGTAGTCAAGGCATTGGCTCCAGAAATAGACATCGGGACCATTTTCAAGAGCGTGAGCTTCTTCGTGGTAGCCTCAATTATCTCCATAATCATTTTAATAATTTTTCCTCAAATTGTCTTAGTGATACCGGGAATGGTACGCTGAGCATAAAATGGAAAATGCCTGCTTGACATTTTCACCCAGCCTTGTGAGGTAAAGGACGCACGTTTATCAATAACCTACCTTGATGTTTAATAAACACTGGATGAAGAAGTTTCCAAAATGCCGGATACCAAAACGTAAAAAAGGGAGATCATCTGATGAAAAGGACTTTTATGCCGGATATCCACTCTGAGCAGGAACTCCAGGCGGTCCAGTTAGAGGGGTTAAAGTGGACGGTCGATCATGCGTATCATGGCTCGGAATTCTACCGGATGAAGTTCGATGAGGTGGGCGTAAAACCACAGGATATCTCGAGCCTGGATGATCTCTCGAAACTCCCCTTCACGGCGGCCGATGACCTCAGGGAAGGATATCCCTTCCCTCTGCGTTCAGTTCCCCTTGACCGTATCGTGCGAATCCATGCCTCTTCGGGAACCACGGGTAAGCGGAAGGTCCTCTGTTATACCCAGAAGGACATCGACGACTGGGCGGATATGTTCGCACGATGCTATGAGATGGCCGAACTCTGTCACGAAGATCGTGTCCAGATCGCAGTGGGGTATGGGGTCTGGACTGCGGGAGTGGGATTCCAGCTTGGCTGTGAGCGGTTTGGGGCCTTGGCCATCCCCGCTGGTCCTGGAAACCTCGACATGCAATGCCAGTTCTTGGAAGACTTTCAATCCACAGCCTTGTGTTGTACAGCCTCCATGGGCCTCTTGATGGCAGAAGAGATCGAAAGGCGCGGGCTCAAGGACAGGATCAGCCTTAAGAAGATCGTTTACGGGTCCGAGAGGTCAAGCGATGCCATGCGCGCCAGGATTAAACAGCTTTCAGGGGTTGAGGATATGTTCGACATCCCGGGATTAACGGAACTCTACGGGCCCGGGACGGGCTTGGAATGTCCCAAGCATGAGGGGATTCATTACTGGGCGGACTATTACATTGTGGAGATCCTCAACCCCGACACCCTTGAGCCCGTCCCCAATGGGGAAATGGGGGAGATGGTAGTTACAACTCTGAGAAAGGAAGCGGCCCCTCTCATTCGTTACCGAACCCGGGATCTAACGAGGCTCATCCCCTACCGATGCTCTTGCGGAAACATCCTCCCCATGCATGACCGTCTCTTGGGGAGATCTGATGATATGCTCATCTTCCGTGCCGTCAATATCTACCCCGGGCAAGTAGACCATATCCTCTCCGGCTTTTCCGAAGTCGGCAGTGAATTCCAGGTCATTTTAGATCGCGGGACAGATGGAAGGGATTACATGACCATTAAGGTGGAAAGGAGGAAGGGAGGAGATCCCAGCGGAGATTTTCCGCTGGCACGGCGAATCGAGGAGGCGATCAAGGGACAAATTCTTGTCAGCGGAAAGGTGGAGATCATCGACTATGCCAGTCTTCCCCGGTCGGAGAGAAAGAGTAAGCGAGTCTTTGACAATCGCTAGGGGGAGCGGGTGCCCAGTCCGGAGGAAGCTGCGGATGCATAAATTTTCATACTTAAGGCCGAAATCCATTGATGAAGCCATCTCCCTCATGGAAAGCCATGGAGAAAGGGCGCGGTATATCGCCGGCGGCACGGATATCCTGGTAAGGATCAGGGAGAAGAAGGTTTTCCCCGATTTCCTCATCTCCCTGAGACATATCCCCGAACTGGCGTACATCCGCTATGAAGAGGCTAAGGGAATTCTTCAAATCGGGAGCATGACAACCCACCGCATGCTGGAGAAGTCCCCCCTCATCCGCCGAAGATACCCCATTTTGAGCGACGCGGTGGATAATATCGGCTCAGTCCAGATTCGAAATGTGGCAACTATTGGGGGGAATATCGTCAATGCCGTTCCCTCGGCTGACGGGGCGATCCCCCTCATCACCTTGGGGAGCACGATCAGGATGAGGGGGCCCAAGGGTGAAAGGACGATTGAACTGACGGACTTCTTCATCGGACCGGGTCAGACACTGTTGGAACATGGGGAGGTCGTTTTGGAGTTCGTTGTTCCTAGGTTGCCCCCCCATACAGGAATGGCATACTACAAGCATACTCGACGTGCCGCCATGGAACTTCCCATATTGGGGGTGGCAGTATTCATCGCCTTAGGGGATGACGGGATCACCTGCTCGGAGGCCCGAATTGGATTGGGAGTTTTGGCCCCAACACCCATGAGGGCCCTCAACGCCGAGAAAATCCTGAAGGGGAAGAAGATCAAGGATGCCGTTTTAGAAAAGGCCGGGAAGGTGGCCGCTGATGAATGTAAGGCAAGGGACAGTGTTCGAGGTGAAGCCTGGTATCGGCGGGCCATGGTGGAGGTATTGGTTAAACGTCTGGGAAAGCTCTGTGTGGAAAGAGCCAGGGTATCTCGGAAAAACGGACAGATAGATGATTGAGCGCCTAAAGATGTGAGGAGATCTTTCCGTGAAGCAGGTGCTATCATTCAATCTCAATGGGGATCGCGTAGAGGTGGAAATCGAGACCCACTGGACCTTGCTCCATCTCTTGAGGAACGATTTCGAATTGACGGGGACGAAGGAGGGATGTGGCAAGGGAGAGTGCGGTGCCTGCACGGTGATCGTGGACGGGAAGGCCGTCAATGCCTGCATCTACCCTGCAATGGAACTGGAGGGAAAGGAAGTACTGACCATAGAGGGGCTGGTGGGTGCGGAGGGGAAACTCCATCCCATCCAGAAGGCCTTCGTGGAGCACGGGGCGGTTCAATGTGGCTTCTGCACCCCCGGTATGGTGATGTCGGCCAAGGCCCTGCTGGACGAAAACCCCAACCCCTCGGAAGATGAAATCCGGATGGCTATTGCGGGAAATTTCTGCAGGTGTACAGGATATATCCAGATCATCGAGGCGATTAAGGCTGCCAGTAAAGGGAGATGACGATGGAGGAATACTGCAACATCGGCAAGAGGATTCCCAAAGGCGACGCCCGGGACAAGGTAACGGGAAGGGCCGTCTACATGGATGACCTCAAGGTGCCGGGCATGCTGTATGGAAAGATCCTCTTTAGCAAGTTTCCCCATGCCAGGATCCGCCGCATTGATACCTCCACGGCGGAGAAGCTGATAGGGGTGCGGGCGGTACTGACGGGAAGGGATATCCCTCCCATCCGGTATGGGTTCTTGAAGGATAATGTACCCCTGAAATGGAGAAAGGTCCGGTCCTACAGGGACGAAGTAGCCGCCGTTGCAGCTATCGATCCTGATATTGCGGAGGAAGCCACAAACCTCATCGAGGTCGAGTACGAGGCTTTGCCCGGGGTATTCGACCCGGAGGAAGCCATGCGGGAAGGGGCTCCGTTGGTCCATGAGGTTGATGCGAGGGGCAATCCCGTGGAGGGGAATGTGTTGCGACTCCCTTGGAAGCTAGTGGCAGGGGACGTGGATAAGGCAAGGAGCGAATCGGATTACATCGCGGAGGACAGTTTGAAAACCCCTTGGGTTACTCACGTATGTATGGGGACCATGGGGATCATTGCCGAATTCGACCTGAGAAATAACCTCACCATCTATTCCAATACCCAAATTCCCTACTTGGCCCAAAGGGACTATACCGATGCCCTGGTGGCCATGGGCCTGAAGGGAAGCAAGACTCGTATCATCCAGTCCACCATAGGTGGGGGTTTCGGGAGTAAGCTCGATACCTACGGCCAGGACTATATCGCTATACTGCTCGCCCACAAAACCCGGAAACCGGTGAAGATCCAATTCACCCGCGAAGAGGAGTTTTTCGCCACATCACCCCGTCAGCCCGCCATTATCAGTATCGCACAGGGCTGTACGAGGGATGGAAGGCTCACCTTCAGGGATGTCTCCATGATCCTAGACAACGGGGCCTATGCATCGTGGGGTGCGACGACTCCGTCGGTTATGATGATGCCCATCTCATCCCTCTACAAGGTTCCCAATATTCGCTATATTGCCAGATGTGTATATACGAATAACACCTGGAGCCAGGCGATGCGGGGATATGGGAACCCACAGGCCACCTTTGGCATTGAGACCAATCTGGATAATTTAGCGGACATGACCGGCATCGACCCGGTGGAGATGAGGCTTATCAATTCCAATACCCCGGGGGAGGTCACCCCCCAAAGGTTCAAGGTCACCTCCTGCGGCCTGAGGGAGTGTATTGAAAAAGTCGCGGAACGCTTGGATTGGAAGTCAAAACATGGCAGACGAGATGGCAGAGGTGTTGGAATGGCTTCGCTAGTCCATGTGGGTGGGGGAGCTCGTGTTTATAAGTCGGATGGGTGTGGAACCATCATTAAGGTAGATGACTTTGGTACGGTTGATGTTTTCACGGGAGCCACCGATATCGGTCAGGGATCCGACACCGTCATCGCCCAGGTCGTTGCCGAGGTATTAGGGGTACCGCTTGAGGAT
>JBGVTJ010000257.1:0-4935 GCA_041862515.1 Thermodesulfobacteriota bacterium
TCCTCCTTATCTTAAGCTCGAATTAGGCCAGGGCTACCAAAGCTCCTTCTCCATCGGTCCCTGGTTTTTTCTTTTCTCTCGACATGGATTCTAATCTCGGCACAACGATTTTGAACCTCTAAACCACATAATCATGGCTTCTCCTGCAACGATCGAGTAGGCATCAGGGTCCGGCCGTTGAAATTGAAAAAATTGAAAGAATAGATTTCGTGCCTATATTTTCCGAGGACAAAACTGCTGCTTTCGGCGATTTCTTGTGATTTACGTCAATCTTCGTATATTTTCTCGGTAGATCTATCGTTTTCATCCATTTTGTAAGTAAAATTGATAATTTCGGTTTATTAACGTTCCATCATACTGGTCAAGAGGTCAACGGCAATCTCCGCAAACTCTGGATCATTAATGTGTGCATCAATCTCCATCAACTTCACTTTTGAAGAATCGAGGTGACCTTTCAGCGATTCGATCAGAGACGAGTTGGCCATCTCGTCGTGCCAGTCTCCCGAGATCGAACCCTCAATGGTGGTCATTTTAGGGCCGCCCGATCTATCTAAAGCAGAAAAGCCTTTTTTAGGGATAATGATAGCCACAGGGCCAACGCTCCGGTTTGCCTTCCCGGCCAGGATTTTGCCCAAAATTCGATTCTCCTCCACATTGGTCCTCATCAGGGTAATCGACGGGGTGTAGAAGAAGAAATTTCTATCCCTGTACTTCTCCGGCACGGTTTCTTTAGCTCCGAAGTTGCCAAAATCGAGGGCCCCTACGGAGATAACTTGAGGAATCCCCATGGCACCGGCTGCCTCTACCCTATGGGGTCCCGCACTGTACATACCCCCGACCAACTCATCTACAAGTTCAGAGGTGGTGATATCAAGAACACCGCTCATCTCCCCTGACCTCACGAGCTCCTCTAAGGCCATCCCACCTGTCCCCGAAGAGTGGAGTTCAATGACCTCAAAACCCTTTTCCTCTAAGAGACCCTTTGCCGTCTCGACACACGGAAGGGTGACACCGAACGTGGAGAGACAGATCTGAGGCTTAATCTCCTCTTCTTCAAGAGGTCCCGCCTTTGCCATATTGGCAATCGCCCTGGCGGCATTACTCATAATCCTTTTGGTAATCCTGTTGAGGGAGATATCACCAATGGAGTTCGCCATCATGATATCCTTTGTTCCCACATAGGGGCGAACATTCCCCGAGGCTACACAGGTTACCATGAGCTTCGGAAACCCGACGGGCAATATCCGCATCACACTACATGCCATCTCCGCCCCATTGGCACCTCCCAATCCGATGATCCCGTGAAATTTCCCCGCAGCGGCCATTCTTTCGGCTATTTTCATCGCCCCGTCAGTCATCAATTTCAGAGCCGAAATCTTGTCCGTTTGGGCAATTTCCTCAAACTCCTTTTCGACCTCCTTGGCTACCGCCCTGCAAGAAACATCGGAGGGGAATTCGGACCGCTCAGACTTACAGCTGACGTCCATAAAGAGGGTTTTCACTCCTTCGTCCTCTATTCTTCCCCGGAGGTAAACCAACTCCTTTGCCTTGGTATCCAAGGTGCCGATAACGAGGATTCTTCTCGCCATTCAATGCCCCTTTCTTAAGGGACCCCTATCCCGCTTCTATGAGACGCAAAAATCTCTTTTTCCTACCGCGCTATTTTGCGGATTCACGCTTTCGCAACACCTTTGGCGACAACGTCGTTGTACCAATCCAGAATCTCTTCCCCGGTCATGAACAGTACCCCTTCGTGGTCCTTCATGTACTCCAATATCTTATCTATATATTTGATTCGATGAGCCGCACCTGAGATATAGGGGTGTACAGCAATCCCCATGATTCGGGAACTCTCCGCCCCCTCCTCGTAAAGCGTATCGAAGGCATCGCGAGACCGTTCGTAGATTTCGGGCGATCGGTGGTGCTGGACGAGGTACATGGGAATATCGTTGAGCTCGACAGTATAGGGAACAGCGATCAATCTGCCGCTCTTTACGTTCAATAGATTTGGTTGGTCATCATTTACCCAATCGGCCACATATTCAATCCCTTCTTCTACCAGTATGTCAGGAGTGTCGAAGGTTTCGTTCAAACCTGGACCCATCCATCCTCGCGGTGCCTTACCCGTGAAATCGCGGATCGTCTGAATGGTTCGCCGGATGACATCGCGCTCATCCTTTTCAAGGTTTATGGCCCGTTGCTCATATCCGTGGGCCAGAATCTCCCAATTGCTGGAGAGCATTGCTTTGACCATTGCGGGATAGTGGATACACACGGGAGCGTTCAGGCTCACGGTTGCTCTTACTCCATGTTTATCCAAAACCTTTTTCAAACGCCAAAAACCCACCCGTAAACCATATTGAAACCAGCTGTAGTTGGGAATATCGGGAATCACGGTTACCCCCTGTGGGGCCGGGAGAACCGTTCGTGCCATGGTAGCCTTGATATCCCACCTCTCGACATTGATGATAAACCAGACACCCAGCCGGGCGCCGCCCGGGAGCTTCACAGGCTTACGGTCTATAATCGCCGAATATTCAGCTCGTTCCTCTCGTTGTTTTCCCATCTCATAATCCTCCCTTTCCATGTGACAATCCTCCTTTCAATTTATAGGATTCGAACAACCCGATTGAACCCTGACCCTAATTTAAGATCAAGGGAGGCTCTACATCCACCGCGGATATCTATAGAAGGTAATCCTCAAAGGAAAGGACTTGAGGACCCAGATTAACGATATGTCTGCATTACGATCACAAGCAAAGAATTGCATCTCGGGCGAACCCTCAAAAACCTAAGGAGGAAAAATACACATGGTCGCCCGGGTCAGGCCCCAAAGGATTGGACCACGGATATATTGCAATTTAGTCTATATCAGCGCTGATCCCCGAGTTTTTCACACTATCTATATCGCGTAACCATGGTGTCAGGCGTGGTCCTTCTTTAGCTGGGCAGCGATTGGCTTGAAGTCGTAAGACGGGTACACCTCGTACCGGAATGCACCCCACGCCTTCTGTTCCATGAAGCGGTTCAGGTTGCGCACCTTGGCAGGGTCCACACTCACAAGGATAACGAAACCATAGGACATCGCCACGACCCACGAGACTAGCTCAGTCCCCTCTGGTGGGAAATCGCGATAAAAACCGGTCTTCTTGAGGTGTTCTCCGATCTCGTCCAGTGTCTTCGATTGGTCATGACGCAGGAATATCGTCAAGAGCACTCTGTGATCTGAAACCATTGGAATTCCTCCTGATGTTTGTGTCCGAAAAATCTCACTCGCACACGTTTTGCAAACGATTACAGAAGTATGGGAGTTGTCTTCTTAAAGCAATCAAGATTTTCCAAACATCTCCGGGTGACACGCCGCAAAAATTTCCCTCTTGTGCCCATCACACAGCTTGGGCTTCCCAAAGTTACAACAATTGAGAAACCCAGCCTAGCTAACCGGTGTCCAGCCCTTAACGACGACCTTAGCTTCGGTGTCGCCAGTGCTTTGGTCCCCTGATCCTAATTGGAAAACGCATTACTGTCAAGCAAAGAAGGCAAAAAATTTCTTCCTTATTGGCTGTTAAATCTCAGAAGCTTGTGCACGTAGATGCCTATTTTTCCTTGAAACTCGGGCACGCATTCTTTATTGACATGGAACGTCCAGGTCGCTATATTTTAACGGTTTTCCTTTATTTTCCCGGACAATTATATGGTGGAGGTTTTAGCATGGTAAAAAGATTTGAAAGGCAAGAAGTTGTGGCCAGGCTTAAGGCGGAAATCGACGAAGGAAGATCCCTGTTCGATGCTTTTGCTGGAACAGGAATTTCAGCCAAATTTGCAGAGGTCGGTGGCGCCGACATGATCACAACCCATATCCTGGCACGGTTTCGGATGGCAGGCCTCTCTTCAATGGCGGGGTATCTTTCAATTGCAGACGCCAATGCCGTCACCCTGGAACTTGGGAAGAGAGATATCATCCCGATCATTAAGAATACGCCGGTTATGGCAGGACTTCTCGGAACGGATCCAACCCGAGACATGGAGTCCTTTCTCGATGAGATCATCGCGGCAGGCTTTTCGGGGGTGCTCAATTGTCCCACAATTGCCCTCATCGACGGAAATTTCAGAAGAACCCTGGAGGAAACCGGGTTGACCTACGATAAAGAGGTTGAAATGATTGAAATTGCCCACCGGAAGGGCCTCTACACGAAAGCGTTCTGTACAACACCCGAAGAGGCGCGAAAGATGGTGGATGTGGGGTGTGATAATATCATCGCACATGGTGGCAATACCAAGGGGGGAACGATTGGTTCGAAAACCGTCACTTCCCTCGATGCCATGGTGGATCTCATTCAGAATATCATTGATACCGTAAAGGAAAAGAAACCGGAGACCGTAGTAACGTGCCATGGTGGGGCGGCGGTTACCCCCCAAGATGTTCAATACCTCCTCGAGAAAACCAAGGGATTGGACGGATACGTTGGTGGGTCGACGGCCGAACGATTGCCCGTAGAAAAATCGATTACAGCAGCAGTCAGGGATTTCAAGGAAGTCAAGCTTCCGGCCAAGGCCCGTTAAGATAAACCCAGCTTTTGGGCAGGTTGAGGGTTCTTGGGGCGGGAAAAATGAACGAAGAGAGCAGGAGTAAGATCGAGGAGGCGGGCCGCAAAGCCGTAGAATGTAGGCGAAATGGGTTTCATTGCAGCGAATCGGTTTTTACGGCAATAAACGAGACTCTGGGGATCACGAATCCCTCTATGGTCAGAATGGTGACCGGGTTCCATGGCGGCGGAGGCACCCATCGGAAGGAACCCGGGATTAATCTCACCGAGGCCATGGAGGCAGTTAGATTGGGAAGGGACCGACGCCCCCGCGAGGAATTGCCATATATACAGGTGGGCCATCTCTGTGGGGCCTTGGCTTCCGGCATCGTCTGTATCGGCCTCCTTT
>JBGVTJ010000258.1:0-7582 GCA_041862515.1 Thermodesulfobacteriota bacterium
GGGTTGGGAATGTGGGCACTGGGAATCCCTCTATCATTTGTCATCCGGCATACGCCGGAGCAATTTGGCTACTTGCCTGATGGAGAGATTCCGCCTGGACCAAGCTCTAGTCATAGAGACCGGGACAGAGAAGAAGTGAGCTTTAAGGAAGCTCTCAAAAGTGGAAACCTTTGGAAGATAGGTGTCGTTGAGGTAATACGGCATATGATCGCCATGGCAATCACCACTCACGTCATGCCTTACCTCAGCAGTGTTGGCATGTCGCGGTCAGCCTCTGCATTTGTCGCGACCTCTATTCCGTTATTTAGTATTATTGGGAGGTTTGGTTTTGGCTGGCTGAGCGATATTTTCGACAAGAGGTATGTCCTAGTTGTGTTATACTCCCTTTTCGGCATGGGGATTCTTGCCTTCTCCTATATCCATATGAAATGGCTTATTTTTCCCTTCCTGCTCCTTTTTTCTCTTCCACACGGAGGAACTTCATCGTTAAGAGGGGCTATGGTGAGGGAGTATTTTGGCAGGGCTTCCTTTGGAAGGGTACACGGGATAATAAGTGGCATGTCATCAATTGGCACGGTTATAGGTCCCGCTGTTGCTGGTTGGAGATTTGATAGCGTGGGAAGTTATCACCCCGTATGGTTTTGGTTCGCTGGAACTACTGTCATTGCCATAGTACTCATGCTTCTACTTAAAGCTCCCCACAAGACGAACGAAGAAAAAGAAGTTGCTTAAGGGCACATCTCCTATTTGCTCCAAGCCACATCTACTGGCACGCTTATTGCCGATCGCTCTGCAACAAACTGGTCCGGATTAGTCCGGTGATTCCCTCCGAGAAATATGATTTTTCTGTTCATTACATTATTTGGGATCCCTCTGTATGAAAAGATCAGCCACATAGTATCAAAACTTTTGACGGTCTCCATGGATAACCCGAAACGTTGCACCCTCGTTCTTTTTTGCATTGCCCTTGTTGGGTGTAGTCTTCCAGATAATATCATAGAACAAAAAGTAATATCGCCAGAATTACTGCATTTGGAACAAAGAGCCCATTACCTGATCAACCAATACCGTATTTCCAAAAATCTGCCTCCTTTGGCCACCAACGAGATAATAACCCAACAAGCCCGAATTCATAGTCGAACTATGGCAAAGAAGAAGGCGGCATTCGGTCATGATGGGTTTGATAAGAGGGTCAAAAGGATTTCAAGATTTCTCCCGTACCGAATAGCTGCAGAAAATGTTGCATATACGAAAGGATACTCCGATTCTGCCCGACAGGCTGTTCTAAGCTGGTTACAGAATGGGAAACATCGGAAAAATATCAGGGGAAATTACAAACTAACGGGCATCGGTGTCGCTCAAGATCCAGAAGGGGCCTACTACTTTACTCAATTGTTTTGGCAATAAACGGGCCAGTCGCTTAACCTTTCGTTCCAATGAGAGATTGCTATTTAGAATCAACAGAATGGGGCATTGGTGGAGAAGGAGCAGAGGTGCATGGCCATCCATGAAGTTTGAAAGGACCGCACGGCCCCCTCATGGGTCCATATGAGCAGAGGAGAACAGCGTTCACAGGGGAGAAAAAATCGCTGGTTGGCCCTTAAGGGAGAGGTCATAAAGCTCCTCCTTTTTGAATTCCCCAAGGAAACTGCATTCCGGGTAAACGGGGGACTTCCGTAATCCGATCCTTGACGGGACCAATTGTACTTGGTATTTACCATGTACAGTAATAAATGAATGGGAAAGGACCTTACGCTTGAGGGGGACAGTTAGCCATGGTCAAAAGAATCAGGTCTTCTCTTGCCTTGTTGTTAGGTGTCATGATGGTTGTCCCTATGGCCGTTGCCGTCGGGGATGAAAAACCCAAAACTTACTATCGCGCTTCCTATAGCGGTAAGATGTTGGTCGACAAACCCATCGATATTGGCATAGATCTGAAAGGTGTCAAGCTGGATTCGATCTTTTTTTCGAAAAATGAGGCACTTGTTATCGTATGGAATCGAACGCCTAGCAGGGTCAAAGCCAATGTTGCCATTGCCCTCTTTAATGATAAGAACCAATTGGTTGCGGCCGGGGCCGAGTCATCCAAACCTATTGGCATAAGATCTGGAAAACAGGCTAATTACAAATTCAAATTCAAAGATTTTACTTCGGGTCTCAAGAAGGTTTCTCGCTTTCATTTGGTCTTTGTCGTCGTCAAATGATGGTTCTGTGATATCAAGGGGTCATTTAGACGGAAAGGAAAAAGGGGAGCAAGAATCACCAGAAGAAAAGCAAAGCCACTGTTGGCTCCGCCTCGTAGTCAAAATACCCTTGCACTACCAATTTCCCGTGTCATACCCATAACCGCCCCAGTACCAGTCACACTCAGAAGCTATAGATCTCTTGGGGCGGGCTAAACTGCCACTGTTGCTGATGCGCACGATCCAGGCAGCTCGGGATCGACCTCTTAGGAGCCGAGCAGTTGAGATTTGACAGGGTGTTGCCCAAATACCATTCCGCTCTCTGAAAAGAATTTTTGACCATTCTAGAGTTCGCTTCACTGCAAACCCAAAACTCGCCTTTCGGGCTCAGACATTGGGTTTGCGGCCGTTTCGTTTCACTAAGAATGGTTACCAAAAATTCTTTAATGTTCGCTCCAGGGATTTCGGCAACAACTCCTTGAGATTCAAAAATGCGCTACTTCCCGTTCCACCCTCATGGATGGTTGGCTTTCTCGATCACGGCCATCCAGACCATGGGGAGTGCGTTGCGGGTTTCCGGAAAAGGGAGAAGGGTCCCAGCGGTTTCTCTTAGAATATGCTAAGCAGCAGCTCAAGGCAGAGCAGCGATGATCTTCCGATACTCATCCTCTGTGAAGGCACGAAAGGTCTCAGTCCGGACGGCACCCTTGGAACCGACAGCGAGAGCCCACTTTGATACTGTTTCATCGTCCGGCGCTTCGATCACGATGACGATGTCGTATCGCCCCTGGACAAGGTAGAACTGTTTCAACTCTCCACCCAATGCCTCAAGCGCTTTTCTGGCCGCGTCGAGGCGGGCGGGACTTTCCTTGATGTTCTCTACGCCTTTTTGGGTATAGCGGACCAACATGATGTACGTTGCCATTGTTCTCCCTCCTTTCATGTCTTTCTTCGGGCGCCTTCCTCAAGGGCGCTGCCTCATTGATGGTTTGATATTTCGGTCACTTCTATTATTACCACAAATGGGTAAGAAATAAAAACCCTGTTTTATGCACTTACAGTGAATTCGGTTTGTTCCCGCTTCCATATATTTTTCTCCCACTATAGTCGAATAGTTGTAATTTCATAAAAGTGTTAAAAATCCAAGAATATAAGAATCTCATGTAATCTTAGCTTTCCTTGGAATATCGCCTATCCTCTTACAATTTCAAAAAATCTATCTGAGGTGGGCGCAGGGATGGGACTATTGAGACCACGGAGGAATGGAGTGATGATGAGTCCTCAATCTCGATTGAACCTATTTTAAAGTACATCCCTCCACAGCCCGAGTTGTTTCAGTTTTTCTGCAGTGGGAATCCCATCCTCCGACCAACCCCGATATTCGTAATATTCGCTGAGCATTTGACCGAGAGGAGGCAGGTTGGGCGTTAATCCTTTTCCCATTCGTTTGAAGGTAAGGGATCGGAAGGGCAAGGAGTCATCCTTCCGACTGATTCCCCGCCGTACATTGTATAGCCTCTTGAGATTGAAGATCCGTTCTCCGGTCTTCATGAAGTCGTCAGCCGTCATCTCCCCTCCGGTCACATGATGATACCACTTCAGTATATCGGTGATAGTGATCCCTCCAAACAGGATGAACTTGCAGAGTTTGAGGGAGTCCATCATGCCCATCAGGTTTTGGGACTTGGCGGCGATGATCCCTTTCCCCTCAACGTGGAATCGATCCACGGGTTCTGGGATACCGATTTCTGGAGCTTTCAACGTTCTCTCAAAGGTATGGCTGAGGCCGGCTAAATGGCAGGCACCCCTTGATGATGTGGCATACCCCACTGCACCGGCATTATACGCTCTCGGGTCGTGGGCAGGGAGATCCAATCCTTTAACGTGCATCGCGAACTCGACGGAATTCTTTCCGAGCTCATCTGACGCTCTTCGCACTCCCCTTCCAAGTATTTCCCCAAACCCTTTCTTTTGGGCAATCATCTTGATCATCTCGATCATCGCCTCTGTCTTCCCCCATCGGAGTTCAATACCATGCGTATCCTCTCTGGTGATTAATCCCTTCTCATAGGCCTCCATGCCAAAGGCGATGACGCCCCCCGTGGAGATCGTATCGAGGCCATAACGGTTGCAGAGCTCGTTAGCAAAACAGAGGGCTTCAAGGTCATCAATCAGGCAATTGCTTCCTAACAGGGCGAGGGTTTCATATTCCGGCCCTGCACCGTCCACCCCTGCATACGTTCCACTCGTCACCTTGACTGTTCTTCCACATCCCACAATGCACGAATGACAGAAATATCGGCCGGTCAGTACCGTTTCGGACATGGTAATGCCATTGATCTTTTCTGCGGACTCTTCCCACCGTCCGACAAATTTCCAGTTCTGAAGGGGAAGCGTACCCATAGACTCAAAGAGAGACAGGCTGCCCGCAGTGCCATATTTCCTGAAGTTCTCCATGTTCTTATTGATCTGAGGACCATACTCTTTCGCGAGGCGAGCTACGCTCTCAGAATCGTATACGGGGACATCTCCCGTGCCACAAACGACAATCGCCTTCAAGTTTTTTGAGCCCATTACCGCTCCCAGTCCGCAGCGACCCGCAGTGCGACCATCCTTACCGTCCGTCATGACAGCGGCCAATGACACCTGGTTCTCCCCAGCCTGACCAATGGTGGTCACCACAGCCTTTTCGCTTGTTTCGCCCTTTAGGATGGGGTCCACCTCGTAAGTATCTTTACCCCAAAGATGGGAGGCATCCCGCAGTTCCCATTGCCCATCATGGACCCAGAGGTAGATCGGTTTCTCAGATTTGCCAGTGACGATGATTCCATCAAATTCAGCCTTCTTGAGATTTGCGCCCCAAGTACCACCGACATCGGATTCCCCAAAAATGCCAGTGAGCGGAGATCCCGATACCACCGCATGCCTCCCCGAAAGAGGGACAGCAGTTCCCGTAAAAGGTCCGGTCATGAAGATCAGAGGGTTTTCAGGGCCCAACTGATCAGTCCGTTCATCGGTCATTTCGTACAAATACTTAGCACCCAGGCCACTTCCGCCAATGAACTGTCGGGCCAATTCCTCATCGAGGTTTTCGATATAAATTTTGGACGTGGATAGATCGACTCGCAGGATCTTGTTCGCATACCCCTTTAATCTCATTGGAAGCCCCTTTCCAAAAAGTAATGTGTTTAAAATAGATGCAATGTCACCAATGCACGACCTTTACATAATATGTTGAAATGGATCTCTGTCAAGATCTTTATGAGGGATCTCTGAAAGACTAGGAAAAGGAGCTCTGAGCGGGAATTATCATTTTTTCGGTAACGATTCTTAGTGAAGCGAACTCTGGAATAGTCGAAAAAATGTTTTGAGGTGAAATGAGCGCCTTTTTCGAAGATCTCTATGGAAAATGTGCGGAGAGTATGTGGCGTATCGGTCTATGGGGTCATCCTTAAAAGGAGGGAAGCTAACCCTCCAACGGTTTCGGGACCTTCCCTCCTGTCAGCGCACAAGGCCCGGACCGCCTACTATTAACGTTTGCCGTAGGCTGTATTAAAGCGTCGGCTCAGGTAAAAGATGAAGAGGCAAACCTTATCCCCTGAGGCACGGTGGGGTGATTATCTTGCCAGTCAATAGATCTCACGTGGTAAGACCCATCAAAAAGATTCACAACGATGTCGAATATGATAAGATTATGAAATAGTAAGCCCAACAGGAAGAGGCTTACAAAAAAGAAGGTAAGGCCCGGAAACCATGGGAGGAATTATGCTTGCACGAAAAAAACGCCGCATTACTGCAGAGGATTTATACGGATTTCAACTCATTTCTTCCTGTGAGATTTCGCCGCATGGGGGCCATGTGGTCTTTTGCCTACAGAGGGTAGATAAAAAGACCGAGAAGAAATATTCAAACCTGTGGATTGTGACCACCGATGGGGGGCGTGCCCGAGAATTTACCTATGGCAATCAATTAGATACCCAACCCAGATGGTCACCCGATGGTGCTGAGATTGCTTTTATTTCCAATCGCGGTGATGAAAAGCAGTCCCAGATATTCATCATCCCTTTCCATGGCGGGGAAGCCCGACAGTTGACTAACGCAAAAGGCACCATTGGCCATTTTGAGTGGGCTCCTCATGGGAAGGAGTTGGTTTTCACCCTTTGCAAAAAGGACAAGGAGCAGGTCGACCGGGAAAAAGACGAACAAAAAAAGAAATTGGGGGTGGTTTCACGTCATATCACCCGCGTCTTTTTCAAAGAGGATGAAGTAGGTTTCTTACCGAAAGAACGCTGGCATATCTGGACGATTAACGTCAGGACTGGCCGGGCAATACAATTAACAGACAGCGAAGTGTATGATGAATCTGTGGCCTGTTGGTCGCCCGATGGAAAGGAGATCGCTTTTTGTTCCAACCGCAGCGATGACCCTGATCTCGATCCGGATGCCATAGATCTGTTCGTAATTCGGGCAGAAACGAGGGACCTCCGCAAAATTGAGACACCCTTGGGACCAAAGGAAACCCCCAGTTTTTCGCCGGATGGAAAATGGTTGGCTTATTACGGGCGAGAAGGTAGAGGCCAGTGGTGGAAGCAGACGTGTCTATGGGTTGTCGAAAGTGATGGGAGTGGTAGGGCGAGAAATCTGACGGAACCGTTTGATTTTAACGTCTCGAGCTGGACCATTAACGACATGGGGGGTAGCCCTGCCATGATGCCTCCCACCTGGTCGAAGGATGGGAAGAAGCTCTATTTCCAAGTGGCGCACCATGGCAACACGGTTCTCAAATCGATTTCTTTGGGAGGGGATAAGGGGAGCCTGCAAACGGTAATTGGGGACAACGGGGTTGTGGGTTCGTACAATTTCAACAGAGACCAGTCGAAACTCGCCTATTTCCACGCGGACATGGTCAATCCGGGGCAGGTTTGGATGCGTAATATGGCGACGGGAAGATCGGGGAAATTGACGCACATTAACAAGAATCTGTTGAGGGTTTTGGACTTGGGAGAGATAGAGGAAGTTTGCTTCAAAGGTGATTCGGACAACGATTTACATGGTTGGATTCTCAAGCCGCCTGGCTTTGATGAATCAAAGAAATATCCCTCCATTCTGGAAATCCACGGCGGCCCTCTGGTCCAGTACGGCAACTTCTTTATGCATGAGTTTTACTTTTTGGCCGCGCAGGGATATGTCGTCTATTTCTGTAATCCCCGGGGCAGTCAGGGATACGGCGAAGAGCACGCCAAAGCCATCCGGAACAATTGGGGAACAGCGGATTACGACGATTTAATGGCCTGGGCTGATTTTGTTGGGAAAAAGCCGTACATTGCCAGAGAAAGAATGGGTGTCACCGGCGGCAGTTATGGCGGTTACATGACCAATTGGATCATTGGACACACGGA
>JBGVTJ010000259.1:0-4533 GCA_041862515.1 Thermodesulfobacteriota bacterium
TTGTTCACGGGTCCGAGGTCCGGGTGATCCGGATCTATGAGGACCCCCAAATGCTCCCCGTACTTATCCTTGAAGTCATCGACGGTCATCTCCTTCTTCTTTATTCTCCCCACATCCTTTGCCATCGATTTTGCCAGGTTCGGATCCTTCAATTTGTAGACATCCTTAAACCCGGGTACCTCTCTCTCCTCGCCGATGTCGGCGAAGAGCTTTCCCCCTTCCACCACCTCTTTGATGAACTGGGAAAACGGTATCGATTTCCACTGATTCGAGCCTCGAGAGCCTGACCTTTTGAGAACTCGCCTCAACCTGTAAGGGTCATAGTGCGTCTGAATGCCTACCTGCCCTTTCACGCAGATCTTTCCATCGATGTATGCAGCATGAAGAGGGGATGTCTCATACGGGATGTGGTACAGCAGGTTTTGCGGTGAATAGGGGTTGCCATCTATTTTGATCAATACCCCCTCATAGAGCTTGGCCTTCATCGGACAAGCGACGTGGCAATTCAGACAGGTGGAGTATATGATGTTCTCGGGCTGATCCAGTTGATACTCCTCGCCCGCGTATTCGGGATTTGTAAGGGTTTCGAGCCTCTTGGAGCATGCTGCAAGAACTGAGCTTCCCCCGAGAAGTGCTGATGTCTTGAGAAAATTCCTGCGGTCTATTTTTCGGCTGTTCATAACTCATCCCTCCCTCTCACACGGAGTACTCTTTAGGAACATTAACTATTGGTAATAGTCGGTAAATAAGAACGAAAATAAAGGTAACAAGGGAGATCAACCCCAAACTCGATACCCATTCCGTTAGGCTTGGGAAGTAACTGAAGGCAAAACGAGCATCATGAAAGGCCTTATCCAAAAGCGGTACCGGTGATACTGCAAAGGCGGGGATAACGAAATTGAAGCGAACCGCCACAATCCCAATTACAGCCGATAGCCCACCGATACCCAGCCAGGTTGCTGAATTCTTTTTGAATAGATAGATCAGAAAGGGCACGACCATTGCAAGGCCCATCTGAACAAGCCAAAAGACATACCAGTATGGACCGAACATTATCTGCTCCCATACAGCCATATGGTCGGGGACGTAGCCATACCAGTTCACCAGAAAATCAGCACCGATTAGGAGAAAATCTATTCCAAGAAAGAGAATGAGCCAGCTGGCAAGGGAACGAATGATGTTCAGGTATTCTGATCCTTTTTTGTCTCCCACAAGGGCATAGAGAAATGTCATCAGCCCTGCTCCGGAAACTAGCGCAGAGGTAATGAATATGATCGGAAAGATCGCAGAATACCAGTACGGTCGAGCCTTCACCACCCCGAATATCGCACCGGTACCCCCATGCACGCATATTGCTAGGGGAATACCAATAGCACCAAGAATTGCCACAACACGAAGGGCTCGCTGGCGAGACGCGTCACGAGCCTCCTGCGTTGCAGGAGTTTTCCATCCCAGGGCAAGAGCCCCATAGAAGGCCCGTTTCCCGGCGCTGGATTCATCGCGCATAAGAGCGAGGTCGGCACGCATCAAGTACCAGAGTTCCACGAGAACGACCACGATGTAGCCGATGTAAAAGAGAATCTCCCATGCAAGGACGGAGGTGTAGTTCCAGTGAGTGATAACATAAAAGAAGCGCCACGGGTGTCCAAGATCCATCCAGATAAAGATAAGGCCGGCCACGAGTGCAAAGAAGGCAGAGAAAAGGGCAAGTCTCCCGGCCTTTTCGAGTTCCTTCCGTCCGAAGACATAAATCAAGGTGGAAAAGAGGAAACTTCCCGCTGAAAGCCCGATAAAGTAAATGTAGTAGGAGATCCACATCCCCCAGGGGAAGTTGCTGGTAAGCCACGTAACTTTCATCCCCTCGACAAGCCTGTAGACGATGGCACCGATGCCAATAACCCCGCCCAACCCGGTCAGCAAAAGGAACCAGTTGATTATCCGACTTTTCATTACCCTATCCTCCCTTCTATAAGAGGTAGTAGACTTGTGGGTCTGTTCCAACTTCCTCTCTTAAACGTATCACATTAGGTTGTGATATGAGTTTTGAAACGAGGGACTTGCTATCATTGGAATCGCCAAAATAGTTCACTCCTCCCAGACACGTCACCAAGCACGCTGGCAGGAGGCCTCTTTCAATGCGATGCAGACAGAAATGACACTTCCTCACGTTACCCACAGGGGATTTCCCCTTGTGGCGCTTCCAGTTTACCTTGTATTCATAGGTGTGAACGTTCTCATAGGGCATTATCGGGAAGAAGCCCTTTCCCTTCGCGTAGAACTCCCCAAAATCAAATAGCCTCGAATTATACGGGCATGCACTTAAACAGTAGCGACACCCAATGCATCGATTGTAATCCATCACGACAATACCATCCGCCCTTTTGTATGTGGCATCCACGGGGCACACGGGAGTGCAGGGCGGGTTATCGCAATGGTTACAGAGTCGGGGAATATGCCGTCTGGTCACATTGGGATATTTCCCCAACTCCTCGTGTATCACTGGTCTGTACACAACACCCGGAGGGGTGCGATTTTCCGTCTGGCATGCCGCAATACACGCAGCGCATCCAACGCATTTCTTAACGTCAATGACATAGACCCAGTGCCTCTCGTTTAGCGGTTTTTGAAGGGCACGCTGGAGCTCTTTCTCCATCCTCTCCAAGTTGCTGTCCCTGCTCCTCTCCACGATCTTTGGAAGTGGAGTCTTTTCCCCTTTTTCCGCGGCAGAAGCCTTTCTCCCAATGGAAGAACCAACTGCCACTCCGGCCCCCACCATGGTCCCCTTTTTCAGTAGCTCCCTTCGAGTGATTCGCTCCATAGCATTACCTCCTTAAAAGCCCCAAGGGTTCAGCCATTACACCTATTCGTGATACAAGGGCCTCCCCTCGACAAGCCCGTCTCCCTTTTTCATGAGAAGAATCTTCACTAAAAATAATAAAGAATAAATTGAAAAATCAAGGGGATGAAAGCATCCCCATACTTCCAACCAGGACCCCCACAGAGGCTTGTCACGGATGCATGTGAGTTCCCCACTCGTCCTGGTGAATGTCAAAAATCTCCATTTGCAATGAGATATCCCTGATCCGACCGATGCGGAAAATATACTAGTTGTTTATTAGTTTAGTCAAGAATTTTTCAAACTATTACTTTTTACTATCATCAGTACCCTTGAGGAGGAATGAACTCCTTATTCCCGGGCTTTACCAGGGCCTGCGAGACGATTCAGAAACCGGAGGTGGTGTCTACAAAACTCGTACTCTCCGTCCAATTGAGCTCTGATGAGCTCCTCTTGCCAGTGGGCATTGTACAACCTGCATTCCGGGTCATCGCAAAATGGCTTCCCGGTCATGTGGTAGAAGAGGGCCTGCATAACGTATCCCTTCATGACCTCGGTTCGCCGTGGGTCCCCGTAATCGACAAACCTTCCCCTGAACTCTTCTCTTAAGACTTCTAAGGGGATACCCAATCGCTTCTTGAGGTAAAACTCCCGGGGTTTGGCCGGTGCCTCCACCACCCCTGTGGTCGAAATAGCGGATGGAAACCCAAAAACGCTCGCCCTTGCGTGATAGCGCCGATCATCGTCATCCCACGTCCCCAAGAGCTGATTTGTAAAGATGATATGGCAGTGGCTTAAGCGTCGCTCATCTTCGGAGATCAGGCTCGAATAAATCCCTTGGAGGCCAAATCCATCGTAGAGGATGCCAAAGGGTTTGAAATCCTCACTTTCGATTCGACGCCTCTCATATGCTACTTCCCCTTCCATTGGCCCTCTATCACTCAAATCCTTGCGAGTGGCATCTCGTATGCGGAGCAAAGCGAGGTCCTCGGCCAAATGCTGGATCCGGTGCGGTTTTTCCTCTTCGGGGAGGAAGTTGAGTTGATATCGGAAGAAATTTCCCCGAAAGTCACTATGGCTCCCCTTCATCCATCTCTGAAGGTATCGGATGATCTCTTGAACCCGTAGATCCGCGATCAACCCTTCTCCGTAGAGATGGAGGCCGGTGATTCTGGGATATCCCTTCATCCCAGCTTTTCCATAACGACCTCGGCTCCCTTCTTCCCGGATAGCAGCATTGCGCCGAAAGTGGGACCCATTCTGGGAAGGCCGTACGTAGTTGCCACGGCCATCCCGGTGACTACCAGTCCCGGATGTACCTCACCGGTGTGTTCCACCACCAGGTCCTCGGACATCTCCACCCACATCGCGCCAAAGCCTGCCGTTTTTACGATGCCCCTTTCCTCCAGTTTGCTTACGACACAGGCATCGTGCCCCGTGGAGTCAATCACAAATGTGGATTCCAAAGCGACGGGATCAACGCACGTGATCTCCCTGGGGAGTGCGTTAATGGGCGTCCAGTTGATGACCGCACCGCTTACGCGGTTTCCCTCACGCAAGACCACGTCGTCGAAGATGGACATGTTGGCGAATTTTACCCCCGCGTCGCAGGCGGCCGCGATGAGCTTGGAGCAGGCGTGAGGGCCATCGGCAACGTAAAGGCCCCCGTTGACCCTCTTACAGGGAACCCCCAATTC
>JBGVTJ010000260.1:0-13465 GCA_041862515.1 Thermodesulfobacteriota bacterium
ACCGAGCCGCTCAAAAAGAACGGGTTTGGTGTTTTTCGGTACATCGGAGCCGACCTCCCCCAGCATCTCTATGACTATGACCTCTTTCCCCTGGCGAGCAAGGTGATCAGCCACCTCCAGACCGACCTCTCCTCCCCCAGCCACAAGAACCCTCTGGCCGGTCTTCAGGCCTTTCGACAAGATGTCCACGGCCTGGATGACCCTTTCATCGTCGATTCCGGGTATGTCGGGGAGGAAGGGAAAGGCCCCGGTTGCTACGGCCACTACCTCCGGGTTTTCCCCTCTAATCCTCTCGGCCGAGGCTTCCGCATTCAGGAGAACCTTAACACTGCTTTTCTTCAAAGCGTTCTCCCAATACGTCAAGAGCCTCTGGAGGTCCTCCTTGCCATCAGGCAGGGAAGCCACGGAGAAATTACCGCCGAGGCGGAGTCCTTTCTCGTAGAGGGTCACTTCATGACCCCTCGCCGAGGCGGTCAAGGCCGTCTGGATGCCCGCAGGCCCTCCCCCTATCACCGCAACCTTTTTCTTCTTTTCGGTGGCCTTCAGTTGAGTGACAGCCTCGTAGCCCGTGATGGGGTTGGAGATGCAGCTCGAGAAATAGGTGATGTGTCGCCCGATACAGCCGGAATTACACCCGATGCATGGGATAATATCTTGGAGCCTTCCTTCCTTGACTTTGGTGGGAAACTCCGGGTCGGCCATGAGTTGCCGACCCAGGGCAATCACATCGACCTTTCCCTCCCTGAGAACCTGCTCGGCATATTCCGGGTCCACGATCCGGCCCACGCCGATGACCGGGATATTGACGACCTCCTTAACCGCGGTTGCAAGGTGAATGAGGTGCCCCTGGGGCATGTAATAAGGCGCGGTGGCATCTTTATAGACCGAGACGTGCAAGGCATCGGCTCCCCTCTCCTCCAGGGCCTTAGCCAGGATCAGGGCCTCCTCCAGGGGGATTCCCGTATCCTTGAACTCCCCCATGGAGAATCGACAGACGATTGGATAATCCTCTCCAACCGCTTCCCTCACACGGGTCAGAACCTCGAGAGGAAACCGCATTCTGCCCTGGATATCCCCTCCATAGGCATCCTCCCTTTTGTTCATGTGGCTCGTCAGAAAGGAGCTCATCAGGTAGCTATGAGCCATGTGGAGTTCTATCCCATCGGCTCCAGCCCCTTTGGCCCTTAAGGAAGCCTGGACAAAATCGAAGATCGTTTTGGATATCCCCTCCTCTGAAATTTCGACGGGGATAGCGCTCTTGGGGTCCTCCTGGATCGGGGAAGGCCCCAGCAAGGGCATTCCCGTTGCCTTCGGATCGGCCTTGGGACCGCAGTGGTTGAGCTGGATGACCAGCTTTCCTCCGGCCTCGTGGATGGCATCCCCTAGCTTCGCGAAGCCCGGGATGTACCGGTCGTCATAGAGACAGAGCATGTTCCGGTTATATCGCCCCTGGAGGGCCACCGTGGTCTGCCCAGTGGTATTGTAGGCCACCCCCCCTCGTGCTCGAGCCACATGGTAGGCGATGAGTTGCTCGGTCACATACCCATCTTCGTCTGCATAGTTGGTCTGCATGGGCGACATGATGACCCGTGAGTCAAGCTCCATGCTTCCGATCTTGATCGGTGAGAACAGCAGTTCGAATCCAGTCATGATCCATCCTCCCTGAGAAAATCATCATTCGAGGTTTGGTACACCATATTTTCCCATATTGTCAAGTGAAAAAAAGAACTTGACAATTCCAGGAGTTTGTGTTTTAAGGGTGATTGGTTTTCTCCCTCCGTCTGCGTAACTCCTCCAAAAAGAGGAGAAACATCCCCAAAAAAGGAGGTGAATAAGGACTTAACAATTCCAAAACCTCGTGACGTAAGGATACGATCTTTCTGACCTCTATCTTCAGAATCTTTCAGAACGTTTCTGAAAAAAAATGAAAGAAAGGAGAATTGATCATGAAGGAAAAGCGATTCATAGTGCTGGTCGTTTTGGCCGTGGCTGCCGTTTTTCTCACTTCAAATTTCCTGTTAGCAGCCGAGCCGGTAACGCTTCGTGTCGCCCATAACTTCCCCGTCAAACACCCCTATTCCACTGCCTGCGAGATGCTCGCAAAAGAAGTGAAGGAAAAGACCAACGGCAAGGTCATCTTCAAACACTATCCGGCCGGTCAGCTGGGAAAAAGTAGAGAAATTGAAGATCAGATGGTCAAGGGGACGATCGATTTACAGCCGGCAGGGCCCACAGGAATCGGAAGGTATTTCGATCCCATGAACTCCCTCCAGGTCTATTATCTCGTAGACTCCCCCGAGCAGCTCCTGAAGATCATGCGGGGACCCATTGGCCAGAAGCTCTTTGAGCAGTGTAGGCAGAAGGTCGGTGTCCGCATTCTTCCCCACATCTTGTATTACGGGCGCCGCCACATCCTTACAACAAAAAAGCCCATTTACAAGCCTGAGGACCTGAAAGGATTGAAGATCCGTGCTATGACAACCCCCTTCCTGAAAATGTCGCTTGAAGCCATGGGGCCCACGGGGGTTCCCGTTTCCCTATCCGAGGTTTATATGGCCCTTCAGACTGGCGTCGTCGACGGGATGGAGAATACTCCTGTCACTATCATGCTTCAGAAATACCACGAAGTTGCCAAATACTACTCCCTGACCGGACACAGCGTCCATCCCAGCCTCTGGAATTTCAACGATAAGTCGTGGCAGAACAAGGTCCCTGATGACGCAAAGCCGATCGTCATGGAAGCCATCAAGCATGTCACGGAATGGGAAATCGAGGAAATGCACAGGATGGAGAAGACGGCGCTCAAAGAACTGAAGGAAAAGGGGGTTCAAATCATCGAAGTTGACCGGAAGCCCTTCAGGAAAGCCGTTCAGAAGATCTATCCGGATTTGGAGAAACGCTTCGGCTCCATCTTTACAGAGATTGTGGAGGCGGCCCAGTAGAGATAGCGATCAACGGGGGGGCAGGCATTAGCCTTTCCCCCCTTTTCCGGGGATTTGGATGCAGAAGATCGTTCGGATATTTTACGCGGACTTCGAAAGGTGGACGGCCCAAGTCTGCGTTATATTGATGGCATTTTCAGTGCTCGGGCAGCTCTTCTCTCGCCTTTTGGGTCATCCGATAGCCTGGGGCGAGGAGACGGCTCGATATTTCTACATCTGGTTTTGCTTCATCGCGGCAGCCTATATGACTAAGATCAGGGGCCATATCAGGGTGGCCTACTTTCTGAATTTCCTTCCTGATAGGTCCCAGAGGATCGTCGAAATCGTACAGAACATCGCCATCATCATTTGCATGATCTGGATTCTCCCAAGTGCCTTTGCCTATGGGATAGATGTTTTTCAAAAGCGATCTCCTGCTCTTGAAATCCCCATGTTCTATGTATACATTTCCTTCCCCATTGGAATGGTCTTCCTCATCATCAGGTGCATCGGGGTCATCGTGGAAGACATTCGTTTGCTCAGACAGTTTAAATCAGCAGGGAAACCATGCTCCTCTTAGTCCTCTTCGGATCTCTCGCCCTCCTCTTCGTCTCTGGCATCCCGATTGCCTTTGCCCTGTTTATCTCCTCGTTGATCTATCTCTTACTTATAGGAGAATACCCCCTTAATATTGTGGCGCAGAAGTTCATCAGCGGACCGGATTCCTTCACCCTTCTGGCAATTCCCCTTTTCGTAGCTGCTGGATCCCTGATGAATTTAACGGGCATCACCAGAAGGATATTCGGCGTAGCCAACGCGCTGGTTGGCCATTTGACCGGCGGCCTTGGGCACGTCAACATCGTGGCCAGCATCATATTTTCCGGAATGTCGGGGTCTGCCATGGCCGATGCGGCAGGGTTAGGGCTCATCGAGATCAAGGCCATGAGAGAGGCGGGCTATGACGATGATTTCAGCGTAGCCGTGACGGCCTCCTCATCCATCATCGGGCCCATCATCCCTCCCAGCGTGCCGGCTGTGATCTATGGTACCGTAGCTTCGGTGTCCGTCGGAGCCCTTTTCCTGGGAGGCATTATCCCCGGATTAATGATGGGGCTCTTTTTGATGGTCCTTGTAACTTTTTACGCCAAGAGGCGGGGCTATCCAAGGGGAAAAAGGGTCTCTTTCAGGGAACTCCTTCGGGTCTTGTATGAGGGTTTTCTACCCCTCATGACGCCGGTAATCATCATCGGCGGGATCTGGACCGGATGGTTCACCCCCACCGAGGCTGCCGGCGCCGCCTGTGTATATGCCATCCTTCTCGGCCTCTACTACGGGGAGCTGACGCTGCAGACCTTCATTGAGGTGTTAAAGCAGAACATTACCGTATCGGGTCCCGCGCTGTTCATCCTGGCGGCCGCCTCGCTCTTTAACTGGATAATGGCCATCGAACAGATTCCTCAAATTGCCGCTTCATTCTTACTGGGTTTTACTCAAAACAAGTACCTCATTCTATTCATCATCAACATTTTCCTCCTCGTCATCGGAACCTTCCTGCCCCCCATCCCTGCGATGATTCTCCTCATTCCGATTCTGGATCCCCTTATGACCGCCGTGGGGGTCCACCCGATTCATTTCGGTGTGGTCATGCTCCTCAACCTCATGATCGGACTGCTGACACCGCCTGTGGGACCCGTCTTGTACGTGCTGGTTCCCATTACGGAATTACCCTTCGAGAAAGTGGCCCGATCCGTCTGGGTCTTCATCCTGCCCCTGATCGCTGTCTTGTTGCTCATCACGTACATCCCTCAATTGGTCCTGTCTATCCCGAACATGATGATCAGATGATCCATCAGGCGCCTGCAAGGGCGAAGACTTCCACCCCCGTGAACAGGTATCCGCCCCAGCCCAACTCGGGCTCCTGTATCCTTGTCACACAAAGGGAGTTCATTTAGTTTATTGGGTTGATTCTGTCAATAGTGTTAAGATATTCATCCAGAAGGCAAGGCAAAGGATTGCCATCACATTTTTTTTCGGAAATTTGATCCAAACCACTGAAGCGAGATCTATGGAGTCCAGAGGGTTGCCCGCACTACCCTCTTCTGATCTGTGTGCTCTTTCCTGTCTTATGGTTTAAATGGTTTAGATGGTCTGTTTGGTTTCTTTGGTTTGTTGGTTTTCAGAATTACTTGAGTCTCCCGAGTCTTTCGAGTCCCTTGAGTTTCTTGGCTACTCTCCTCCCCTACTGGATCACCCGCAGCACAACGTACGCGATGCCTCTTGAAACGTAAACAGACGCAACTGGTAAAGGTATCCCTTAACAGGTTTGATCTTTCTCAATTACGTTTGAGACAAGATTTTCACGTATTCTCTTACCGTATTAAACAGGCCCATCTCCAAGGCTTCGGAAATAAGCGCATGGCCAATTGATACCTCAAGTATTCCAGGAATTGAACAGAACTTCCCAAGGTTCTTCAGGTTCAAATCATGTCCGGCATTCACACCCAAGCCGATTTCTTGAGCCTTCTCTGCTGACCGAGCATATTGCTGGAACACCGGCTCCACATCACCTTCACGGAAGGCCGTCGCATAGGGTTCGGTGTATAACTCAATGCGGTCAGTACCAACTTCTCTTGCCCTTTGAATCTGATCTATATCGGGGTCCATAAACAGGCTGACTCGGATTCCAAGATCTTTCAGTTCCTGGATAATTGGCTTGAGACGGTTGCCATGCTCAGAGAGGTCCCATCCATGATCCGACGTGAAGGCATCGGGGGAATCGGGTACCAGCGTACACTGTGTTGGCTTCACTTTGCGGACTATCTCCATAAAGCGAGGAAATGGATTGCCCTCTATGTTGAACTCAATGGTCAGCATCTCTGCCAGTTCATAAACATCTGAGGGCTTGATGTGTCGTTCATCCGGCCGCGGATGCACGGTGATGCCATGTGCACCGGCTCTGATACACGTGCGCGCCGCATCGGTGACACTTGGAATCCCGATTGTCCGGGTGTTTCTGATCAACGCAACCTTATTGAGATTGACGCTCAGCCTGGTCATCCTATGCTCCTTCCCAGAGTTTCGAGCCAATACCATATTGGCTTTTTTAAATTCTGATAATTGTAAACTGGTGACTTGAAAGTACTCACCAGAGAAAAAGCCCGCCTTGTCATGCCGAAAGACCTGGCCTCATATCCACTCACCGGCCAATACTGCCCAATTTCTCGCTACAGGCCGGCGTGGACTTCAAACCCATAGTAGCGGATCCAAAAATAAAGTCAATCTCTTTTGGTGCTTCGTTCGAGAGGGTTCTGAACCATTGGGTTGTAACTGAAATAAGCAGTATAGGCAGGCTACGAGCGATGACCTCACTTTTCGTCAAACACGCTAGCTACGGCACGTATGTGCTCGGGAGAGGTTCCACAACAACCGCCAACAAGACGTGCACCGGCCCGCAAGCATTTGACAATGCCTGCAGCAAAACGCGTTGGGTCCATTCCATACACTGTCACATTATCAACCAGTTGAGGCTTCCCCGCATTGGGCTGTGCCAAAATAGGCAGTGATGTTGCTGATTGAAAGAGGGATACTACCACGCCCATCTGAAAGGGATCCAGATCTCCGCAGTTAGCACCGATAACATCTCCGCCACTATCCGTGATCCCTCTGGCACACTCCTCTGCGGAGTTACCCATGATCGTCCTTCCCCCTTTTGCCTCAGTCGTGAACGCCATCGAGACAATTATAGGAAGCGAGAAATTATCCCTGCACGCACGAAGGGCGCAAAGGGCCTCCCGCAGGTCGAACATAGTTTCGATGATAAATCCATCCACTCCAGCTTCTGCTAGGATCTCCGCCTGCTCCTTAAACGCGTCGCAGAACTCCGACTCCTTATAGGTCCCGTATGGTTCAAGTAGTTGACCTGTCGAGCTGATATCTCCCAGCACATATTGATGGTTGTCAGCGGCCTGCCTTGCCAGTTCAACGCCGGCTCGATTCACTTCTAGCACTCCAACGTCAACATGGTGTGTCTCCATATAGATGCGGTTCATTGTCAAGGTGTTGGTGATCAAGGCATGGCATCCACACCGAGCATATTCTCTATGGATCTCCAGCACGACCTCCGGGTTGGTAAGATTATCCTGTCCACCAGGTTTCATACCGCGACTATCCAGTT
Organism: Thermodesulfobacteriota bacterium; assembly: GCA_041862515.1. Taxonomy (GTDB): domain Bacteria; phylum Desulfobacterota; class BSN033; order WVXP01. The sequence goes on from JBGVTJ010000260.1 coordinate 7,096, forward strand.
GAGTTCCCATAGCCCCGTCAAGTAAGATTCTCTTCTGGGTTTGAATGAAGGTCAGAAAATCCACGATTGTCTCCTGCGAGTTGTTTCGGATAACTTCATATAAATGGAATCGCAAGTTCTGGGGTAACCCTTAAATAATAACATCATAATTTATCTGTTGCTAACTAAAATCAACAGAATGGGACATCGGAAAAAACTCTTGAATTCATCTTGTACTCGGAGGCAGGATATTGATCTTACCTGACTTTTAGCGATTTTCTCCCTTTAATACTAAAACAAGGGATTGGGCGATCCTTCTTCGTTTACTGGTAATCGATCCCATGGTCCGTGCGATCTTTGCTAACATGGCAAGCCTTGACATTGAAGCCTTATTTTCTCGGTTTATCCTTTTGTGCGGAAATTTGCCTCCATAAACAATAGGGGGTAGGATGCAAAGACGAAATTGAATCTCCGGCGGGCTTTTATTGCTTATCCTCCTTTTCACCGTTGCGTGGATCCTCCTTCTTGTCAAAGACAAGCACGAAAGTAAGGCCCGGATTCAAGAGCCGATTCGCCGGGTTTTCGTAGAGGTGCATGAAGTCGTCCCTCGGACTTACATGCGGTGGGTCGATACCTACTCCACGGTCACACCCTTTCGCAAAGGCACGGTAAGCGCCCAGGTAACTGGGCCCATTGTCATGCTTGCTCCACGGACAGAACCAGGAAGGCCCGTTCAACAAGGCCACGAAATGGCGAGGATCGAGGATACTCGCTACCGCCTCACCCTTCAAAAGGCCAAGGCGAACCTCAAGAAACTCGAGGCCCTGTTGGCGATTGAGCGGAATGAGAATGAAAGGCGGACCGCCATCTATCGGATCGCAAAACAGAGATTGGCGTTGGCCCAGTCCGATTATGAGCGCAACCGTGAGCTTTTCGAGAAGGAGATCATTTCCAAGAAGACGCTGGAAAACACCGAAAACGAGATGGAACTCCGACGATCGGAGTTTGAAAAAGCCCGAAGTGAGCTCGAAAGCCGCCAGGCCCGAATCCAAACCATAGAGGCAGACCTGATGGCCGCAAGGGTGGAGGTTGATCGACTCCAAGAGGATTTGGCTGATACGGTTGTTCGTGCTCCCTTCGATGGCGTTATCGGGGACCGTTTTGTGGAAATGGGAGACCAGGTCGCCCCCGGCCAGAAGCTCTTTACGGTGCTCGAAATCTCCTCGGTCAAAGTTGTGGCCCGCTTCCCATCTGAGTTCATCGGTCGCATTGAGGCCGGGATTCCCGTGGAGGTGACCATCAGGGCGTATCCCGCAACCGTTTTCATGGGTTCCGTTATCCATGTGTACCCCGAAGCGGACCCAAAGACCCGCACATTTGCCGTTGAGGTCAAGGTTAACAACCAACTGAAGCCCATGATTCTGCCCGGTATGTTTGCACGAGTGCGCTTCCCCGTCATGAACCTGGATCAGGCCCTGGTGATCCCCCGCGATGCGCTCATGGAAGACGACCGGGGAACCTATCTCTACACCGTGGATCACTCAACCAAGACGGCCCGCAGGAGAAATCTCGTTATCGAGGATCTCGGTGCGGAAGATGCCGTGGTGAGAGAAGGCCTCCGCCCGGGTGAGACCGTCGTGGTGCGCGGCCAAGAAAGGCTTCATGACGGGGCGCCCGTCGAATGGTTCGGTCACTCATCAAGCTCTGCAACCGGGGATTCCTCAAACCCCACAGAATAAAACGAGGGGCTGGAAGCACGTAATGGAATACGTCTGTGCCTCAGGCCTTGCACCTGTTGCATTTCGCCGTAGGTAACGATCTCCAGTACGCTACTTTGTCCGCAATTCAGTCTTCGTCAACCTGCTCATGATGGTTACCCTGGTTGCAGGAATCCTAATCTACCTTTCGATCACCCGGGAGATTTTTCCGGAGTTCTCCCTCGATTCCATTGCAATCCGCACAGAGTACCCAGGGGCCTCCCCGCAGGAGGTAGAGAAGCTCATAACCATCAAGATTGAGGATCAGATTGTTGATATCGATGGCGTGGATAATATCTTCTCCGAATCTCAGGAAGGACTTTCTCTCATTACGGTGGAACTCTCCGAGTATGCGGATTTGAATAGAGCCCTCAACGACATCTCCTCGGCCATCGACGCTATCGAGGATCTACCCAAGGACGCGGATGACCCGGTAGTCAGTGAAATAAAAAACGCCTTTCCCATAATCACGGTCTCCCTGTTTGGCGATTTACCTGAGCTGACCATGAAGGAGATTGCTGAAGATGTCCAGGATAATCTTCGTGAGATTCCTGGGGTAGGTTCCGTTTATCTCTCCGGCGCAAGGGACCGTGAGATCTGGGCCGAGGTGGATCCCAGGCGTCTGGAGCAATACCAACTGAGTATCGAGGACATCAAGAGAGCCCTGGAGGCCCAAAATCTCAACCTTCCGGGAGGAACCATCAAAACCGACCGGGGGGAGTTCCTCCTTCGGACGGTAGGCGAGATCTTGGAAGCCAGAGAGCTGGAAGGGGTTATTCTCCGGTCCGATCCTCGGGGAAATGTCCTCACTTTATCACAGTTGGCCCGGGTGCGAGACCACTCCGAAGAGCCCGTGACACTTGGCCGTTTCAATGGCCAGCCCGCCATGAATCTTGCCGTCAGCAAAGAAAAACGAGGCGATGCCATTGCCATTGCCAGGGCCGTCCAGCAATTCGTCCGTCAATATGAAAGACGTCTTCCACCCGGTGTTCAGCTGGGTGTTTTTAACGACTTTTCCGTGTACATAACCAATCGGCTCAACACGCTCAAACGAAACGGTCTGGCCGGTTTTGTCCTGGTCTTGACGATCCTCTGCATCTTTTTCAATTTCCGTTTTGCCGGGATGACCGCCCTGGGGATCCCGGTCTCTTTTGCCGGTGGCCTGCTCTTGATGCAAGCCTTTGGGATTTCTCTCAATATGATGTCCATGTTCAGCCTCATCCTCGTGTTGGGGATCATCGTGGATGATGCCATTGTGGTGTCTGAAAACACATATCGCTATCTGCAACAGGGCCTTTCTCCTCAAGAAGCTGCCGTTATAGGTACCCAACAGGTCTTGGCGCCGGTGGTGGCAACCGTGCTCACTACCATCGCGGCGTTCCTGCCCATGCTTCTGGTCACGGGAACCATGGGCAAATTCATGTCTGTCATTCCCAAGGTGGTCACTTTCGCCTTGCTGGCCTCCCTCATGGAGGCCTTGGTAATCCTTCCCTCCCATTTGGCAGAATGGTCCTCCAAGAAGCATCGAAAAGGAGGAACCCACCGATCCGAGCGATGGTTCAACGCGCTTCGTGGGCATTACGGGCGCTTCCTTGCGTTTTCCCTGCGATGGAAGTATGTGAGTTTGGCCGCCAGTCTGGGAATCACGGCCATCATGGTGACCTTCGCGCTGACGCGAATCCCCATCACCCTCTTCCATGAATTCGAGTCTACTCAATTCTTCATCAACGTGGAAACCCCTGTTATTTCTAAAATCGAGGATACCCGCGATGTCGTCGCCCGGATCGAAAAAATCCTGATGGAGACGCTCCCCCCCACAGAACTCAAATCCGTCGCGTCCAACGTGGGGTTGATCTTTTTGGACATCAATCGAATCGTCCGAGGATCCAACGGGGGGCAGATCATCGTCGAGTTAACGGAAGCAGACAAGAGGAATCGCTCCAGCGAGGAAATTATCAACGAGCTACGCAAGCGTACTCAGGGGATTCCTGGGGCGGCCAAAATTCAATACTTCAAGCCTCAGGCTGGCCCAGGTGGCGCTGCCATCGAGATCCGTGTAGTGGGGGATGAGTTCCTCGTCCTGCAGGAGATTGCTGAAAAAGTGAAAGGGTATTTGGGCACCTTTCCCGCCACCAAAGATATCCGCGACGACTTTCTTCCCGGAAAAAAGGAACTGCGCATCGTGGCCCGACCCGAAGCAAAGAGCTTGGGGTTGGACGTGGCCTCCATTGCCAGGCAGGTTCGAAGCGGTTTCTATGGGGCTGAATCTTCCAAGATCTTGAGATCCGATGAAGACATCCCCATTGTTGTGAAGTACCCTGAGGGATTTCGAGACCGCCCCTCCCGCGTAGAAGATCTAATCCTCACCACGCCCAGTGGCGAGAAGGTCTACTTCAGCGAAGTAGCTGAACTGACGGAGGCGCCGGGGAATACCAAGATCATGCGGTCTGACCAAAAACGATCTATCACGGTCTTGGCAGATGTCGATGAAAAGGAAGGGAATACCCTGGAGATCACCAACGAGGTGGGAAAACGTTTTACGGATCTCCAGGCGCACTATCCGGGTTACAAACTGGAGTTCAAGGGCAAACGGCAGGAACTTGAACAGTCCATCCAAGATTTGCTGAAGAGTTTCCTGGTGGCTATACTGCTCATCTACCTGATCCTTGGGGCCTTGTTCAAGTCTTACATTCAACCCTTGGTGGTCATGCTGGCCATACCCTTCGCAGCAAATGGGGTCATTCTGGGCCACACCGTCATGGGGCTGTCATTGGGGATTCTCTCCTTAATGGGCATGGTGGCCCTGGCCGGAGTGGTGGTAAATGACTCTCTCCTTCTCGTCAGCTTTGTCAACGAACTAAGACGTGAAGGGACGCCAATTCTCCAAGCTCTCGTGCGTTCCGGTCAGCTCCGTCTGCGCCCTATCCTTTTGACCACCATCACCACGGCGGCCGGCCTGACACCCTTGGGCTTTTTCACCTCTGGTCAGGCCAAGTTCCTCTCCCCTATGGCCATTTCCATCATCTTCGGATTGACGGTCTCCACGGTCCTCACCCTCATCATTATCCCGTGCTCGTACGCCATTGTAGAAGAATTGCGACAGGCCATTAGGAGTTTCTTCGGCCTCCAGAGGAATGCCTTCTTTTAAGGAGATACCCGACTCCAAGGAAGATACTTAACCGCAAGGTCTGGTTCAACTGGTCTGTTGGGTTTATCTGGTTCATCTCGTTTATTTGGTTTATCCGGTTTATTGGGTTTCTGGAGAAAACCGTCCTCCCTGCTCTTCGATGATTCGTGAGGTGACCCTTTCGGGGGGCTGCAGGCGGGGAAGAGCTACCCGTCCTCGGACGGTTCTATTCGACTAAGAGTCTCCTTCAAGAAAGCGGCGGCCAATAGGGAGATTATGGCCCCAAGCAAATAGATCAGAAACATGTCTTGATATCCGGCCACGGAGTATCCCCCTCCGTTGTGTCCGCTCCTGGTCAGGATGGCCCCCACGACAACTTGAAAGAGCGCCCCCCCAAGAAAGGGAAACAGGTTCACCGTGCCGACCGAGGTCCCGGCAATGGCCACTGGAAAGAGCTCCTTGGAGACCGCGGCAACCACGGGGCCTGTGGCTGCACCGGCAAGAGAAAAGAAAAAAAACAGGAGATACAGCACGGAAAGGGTTAGTCTATCCGTGAACGAGTAGAAGATACCGCAGACGGCTATCAAGAGCAGGCTGCAGCCGGTCAAGACGGGTTTTCTGCCGACGCGATTAGCAATCCAGCTCAAGAAAGGACTGCCGACCATCAAGGCAACGGCGAACATTGATAGGACACCTCCCGCCGCCGTTTTACTCAACCCGTGCACTTGAATCAGGTACGGCCCACCCCACAGCCCTCCGAGCGCAAACGCTATCCCAATAGAGAAAAAGGTCCAGACTGCTATCGGCCAGAAACGTCCGGAACTGACCACCAGCTTTACCCCTCCCACCAGGCTTCTTTTCCTTTCCGGCACCCCTGCAGGGGCAACTCCATTGGAGGGGAAGCCCGCTTCCGATGGGCGATTCCGAACAAACGCATAGACCAGAAGGGCCATGACTAAAGTCGTCACTCCAACTCCAACGAGCGTCATTCGCCACCCGATGAGATTGCTGACCCATGCCAATGGGGCGCTGGAGAACAAGGCACCAACGCCGCCCATGGCCATGAAGATTCCACCCATGATGACGAACTGCTTGGAGCTGAACCACTCAGCAAGGAGCTTGAAATTGCAGACGAACACCGTCGACACCCCAAGACCAACCAGGACTCGGCCGAGGATGGCCATGGCTAGATTGGGGGCCATTCCCATGAGAACCGATCCAGAGGCAGCTAGAAGGAAAAAGACCGAAACCGTCTTGCGGGGTCCCCAGGAGTCTGCCAGAAGTCCAATTGGCAGCTGCATGATCGCATAAGGGTAGAAATAGGCGGATCCGAGAACCCCCATGAGTGTTCCGCTCACCACGAAGGCCTCCTGCATGTCCAGGGCAATGACTGCCGGACAGAGCCTGTGGAAGTAAACCAGGACATAACTGAGGAAAATGAGGAGGCAGATGATATATCGGTATCCTTCGGGTTTCCACTTCCTCAAGAATGTCATCAAGATTTGCC
>JBGVTJ010000261.1:0-3709 GCA_041862515.1 Thermodesulfobacteriota bacterium
ATCCCTGGCCTCTTTGGAGACTTTGGGGATAGCCCTTCGGTTCTTCTGGCTGTATTTTTGGAGGAAATGGTCGATCAGGAGAGGGATGTCTCCTTTCCTGTCCCTCAAAGGGGGAAGGAAAATGGCAATGACATTGAGCCGGTAGTAAAGATCCTCCCGAAAGGTTCCCCTTCGGATACCTTCTTCCAGATCCCTGTTAGTAGCCGCTATGAGTCTTACATCCGCCTTAATGGTCTGATTGCTTCCCACCCGTTCGAACTCCTTCTCCTGGAGAAACCTGAGCAGTTTCATCTGGAGCGCTGGAGAGAGATCGCCGATCTCATCCAAGAAGATGCTTCCCGTATGTGCTTGCTCAAACCTGCCAATCCGCCTCTGAATAGCCCCCGTGAAGGCTCCCCTTTCATGTCCGAACAGTTCGCTCTCCAAAAGGTTTTCGGGGAGTGCAGTACAGTTGACCTTAATGAAGGGCCTGTTTGCCCTGGAGCTTGCATAGTGGATGGCGTTGGCGATGAGCTCCTTTCCCGTACCGCTTTCCCCCCGAATGAGGACCGTAGCCTCACTCTTGGCCACCCTGCCGGTCAAATTCATGGCCTCTTCCATCGCCCCGCTCCCATAGACGATTTGGTCGAATCGATACCTTTCCCGGAGCTGTTCCTTGAGCTCCTTATTCTCCCGCAATAAAACGATCTTTTCCGATACCTTCTCTATGAGCAAAAGCAGCTCGTCCAGGTCGATAGGCTTTGTCAGGTAGTCCGCCGCCCCCCCCTTCATCGCCTCAACCGCCGTTTCGATGGTTCCGTAGGCTGTCATCATGACTACAGCCAACTCCGGGTTAATCTTCTTTATCTCTCGAAGGGTCTGGAGGCCATCCATCCCTGGCATCTTATAGTCCAAGAGCACCAGATCGAAAGTTCCTCGCCGAACTTCATCCAAAGCCCTCTCTCCCCTCTCTACCGAGGAAACGGAGAAACTCTGGCCATGGAGAAACCCCTCAAGCATTTCCCGTTGGGATCTCTCATCCTCAACGATCAGCACACTCACCCGCTGTGAGCTCATAATCTTTTTTCCTAGAAGTCACCTTTCATGATTTCGTAAAAAGTCGGAACCAGACGGCAAAGAAAAAAGATCCAGATGTAAGGGGCGCAAATCCTGAGGAATGAGGCGTACATAGAAGTACGCTGCAATGACGAAGGATGCAGCGCAACGCAGCCTTTCGGCTTTGCTCACGGCCCTGAGCAAAGCCGAAGGGTCGTGAGCATATCGAACGGCAGATGGACTTTTTACGAAGCCGTCACCTTTACTGGAAGGAATAGGGAAACGGTGGTCCCCTTTCCAACCTGGCTCTCAATGGTTATCCTGCCTCCATGTTCCTCGAGGATTCTATGGGCGATGGGAAGCCCCAGGCCCAAACCCTTCTCTTTCGTAGTATAGGTATAGTCGAAGGCTTTTTCAATCTCCTCCTCGGGAATCCCCCTCCCGGTGTCTGAGACCATGATTCTCACCCAATCCTTCCCATCCATTTCCGCCTTTACGGTAAGATTACCCCCCCCTTCCATGGCATGAATACTGTTGGTTACGATATTGATGAGGGCCTGGGTAATCCTCCCTTTATCAATCATCAAGGAAGGGAGGCCGGGGCCGATCTCCTTGCGGATTTCTATGGAGTGTTCTCTGGCCTCTTCGGCAAAGAGAATTGAGACGTTTTCCAGAATCTCCACGGGCGAGGCAGGGGCAAGGTCCAATCTTGAGGGTTTGGAGAAGAGGACAAACCGTTCCACGATTTGGTTCAACCTCTGTACCTCTCCCCGAATGACCCGGATAATATCGTGGTATTCCCTTTCTTCTTCCTCCCGGGGTCGAAATTCCCTCCCCAATCTCTGTATGGCCAATCCGATGGCATTGAGGGGGTTTCGGATTTCGTGCGCAACTCCAGCCCCCAATTTCCCCAAGGATAAGAGCCTTTCGGCAGTCCGAACCCTGTCTTCCATCTCAGCAACCTTTCGAAGGTGTCGGTTTTGATTGATGTAGATGAGGGATACCCCTGCAATGCCCAACCCCAAGAGTACCCCAACGGAGAGGATGATATTCCTTTTAGACAGGGAGAGAATGGTTCGGATGTCTTCGGTGGATAAGCCCACCACGATAATACCATACGGCTCTCCTCCCAGGTGCAAGGTTTCGACCACTTCCAAGACCTCTCCCCCATTGGATAGGAAACGAAACCTTGATCTCGACCCCTCCCCTTGAACGAATTGAAGGAGGAACGGATCCCCCATCTCGCCCACTCCTCCTTGCCCTATTTGGGCGATAGGGGAGAGAGAACGGTCCAAGATTGATACGAATTGAATCCCTTCCCCAAATCCCCCGGCTTCGAGGACACCGCGGATTGCGAATTTCCGCCTCAACTGTTTCATCCGGGGATAGTCCACGCTCACCACGATAATCCCCTTTCCCGCTGTTCTCCGGAGAGCGACGGAAAAGAGGTCATCCTCATCCGGCTTAGGCTTCTCAAAGGGAAAAATAACGATCTCCCTCTCTCCCCTCAGAAGTGGTCCGAACATTGAGGGGCCTTCCCCAGGGACGTGCCCCTGGGAACCGGGATCGAGGATCTCAATGACCGTCAGTCCCTCTCTTTGGGTGAGGCTTTCCAATTTCGATGCGGAAAGGGCCTGATTGGCTCTTTCTCGGTCCACCATCGAGGCGATCTCCACGAGGTGCTCGACAATGGCGTCTTCGAGGGCAAAAAAGTCGATGGACGAGGCGATATTGAGGAGGTGGCCCCCGGGCACCTCTTCCATTACCTCGATCACGGAGATCGTATTCTGAATTTCCCGATCCAATCCTTGGAGAAAGTTTACGCCTTGATTTTCCAGGATTTCCCTGAGACTCCTTTTGGTTCGGCTGATCTCGAAGACACCACCTATGATGAAAAGGAGGATGATGAGGGAGCAGATGAGGGCGAGAAAGGTTGGACTGATGGATAATCGATATGATTTGGCCTTCGGATTGCCTGCCATCCTTTGGTCTGCCTGGGGGTTTATCAATGCATCATGCCCATTCCGTGGTGACGCATCATCGGTCCAACCCCCATTCTATACCTTGAAATCCAAACCTTAAATTGCTCTGGGGTGAGGATCTCCCTCACCTTGAGCTGGTAATCAATGACTTTTTCCTGGATTTGCGTCTCCAGCAGGAAGGCTTCTTCCTGCTTCGCCCTGATATCATCGGCCTTCGATGTGGGGTCTAAAAAGCGCCTCCTCAGCTCATACCGCTTATTGAGGAGCTCATTTCTCAGGGGGGTGATCTCATTAAGATAGCTGCCTTCGATGAACTTCAGTTTCTCCATCTGCTCGGCCGTCAGGCGAAGGTCTTCGGGAAGCCACCCCGGAGGATGACCGTGCCCCATCCCCATTCCCCTTTGAGCTGGCCATTGAGCCCCTGCCATGGGTACCCCAAGGATGAGGAAGCATACGGAGAGAATTATGAAAAACCGGGTTTTCATCTCTATTCCCTTAGTCTTGATTACCTTAACTGAAGGGAAAAATCAAGACAATGGGCCTGGAGTTTCCTGACTTACTGGGGGAACACCGTTGTCCCCGAGCGTAGTCTGCTGGAGAAGTGGAGTTCTCATGAAGGATGAGGAGGCTTCGTCGTGAGTCCTCGACGCTGCAGGCTAATGGTGGAGAATGGTTACATCAAGATGCTGAGT
>JBGVTJ010000262.1:0-5667 GCA_041862515.1 Thermodesulfobacteriota bacterium
GTGAACACCGCTGTCCCTTCGCTTCAGTGCTTCCGAAGTGACCCTTTCGGGGTTCGCAGGCGGGGAATACTTACCCCTTCTAGCCTCTAAAGGGCTGGCTTTCCCCTTACGTTCGGCTGAGCTCACGTCGAAGCCCTTCGGCTCCGCTCAGGACAAGCTCTGCTCACCCTCGATGGGTCCCCAACTTCTCCAGCAATTTACGTTCATGGACAACGGTGTTCTCCAGAAACTCAGGAAACTCCAGAGAAATCTCCTTTGACTCTCCTAGCCGAATCTGCTATTTTTCGGGACAATCACCTCCATCCTCTAACCTCCATCAATTCCCATGCACTGGTTAAGGAGTCGACAGCCCATCCATATGCCCCTCATCCCCATCGTGATCGTCTATCTCCTGGGGTTGATAGTTGGCGATCACCTGGCCATTCCGTGGATCATATCATATGTCGGCATCATCTCCTTGATCTTTATCTCCATCGTATCGATTCTCCGAAACCGGCCAACGCTTAGGATCGCCGCCATTCTTGCCCTTTTTTGGCTCTTGGGGATAGTGCTCGTCAACCTTCACCTCCGTCCCCACTTTCCGCAGAACCATATCTTCCATTACGCAGGTAAGGGAAGGGTCAATGTGGAGGGTATCCTTTATCGGAGCCCAATCTCATCGTTGCGGGGGGCAAAGCTCTACCTGAAGGTCGAGAAAATATATTTCCCCCATGGACTCATCAAGGCCCGAGGTAATGTTCTTATTTCCGTCAAGGAATACCACGGAGATCTGCGGTATGGAGATCGAATCCGTTTCATAGCCAAACTCTATCGTCCGAGAAATTTCAATAATCCCGGAGGATTTGATTACCGACGATTCCTGGCATGTAAGGGAATCTGGGTCACCGCATATGTGGAAAAGAATACGGGGATTGTCACCATAGCGCGAGGAAAGGGAAACCCCTTCCTTCAACTCATCGAGGCATGGAGGGAAAGGATCCGAGCCCTCTTGGAAAAGAGCACCCCTGTGGAAACCCGCGGCATCATGAAAGCCCTCATCCTGGGGGAGAGGGAGGAAATTGGGGAAGAGATGAAGGAGGAATTCATCGTTGCTGGAGTGGCCCATATCATCGCTATATCGGGCCTCCATATGGGGATCATTGCCCTCGTTGTCTTTCTCCTGATGAAATGGAGCCTCAGGTGGTCCGAGACCCTAGCCCTCACGCTGAACATCCAGAAGATTTCGGCCCTGGCCACAATTCCACCGTTGGTCCTCTACACGTTCATCGCAGGGGCACGAATTTCCACCGTCCGGGCCGCTATCATGATCGTCATCTACCTAATCTCCATCCTCTTGGATAGACAGCGAAATCTTTACAATACCCTTGCCGTGGCCGCCTTCCTTATTTTATTGGTCTCCCCGAGCGCCCTCTTCGACGTCTCCTTCCAACTCTCCTTTGTCGCCGTACTCGCCATCCTCTACCTCGTCCCCAGGTTCACCGAATTCCTTCCGAAACCCCATCCCCTCTTGCTGAGAAAACCGAGTCCCTATCAAACCTTCCTAAGCCACCTCAAGATCTTCATATTCGTCTCTCTGGCCGCTATGGTAGGGACCTGGCCCTTGGTGGCGTACTATTTCAACCGAATGTCGATCGTTGGTTTGTTGAGCAATCTCATCATCATCCCCCTGGCAGGCTTTGTAGTCATCGTGGGATTGACCACTTCCTTGGCCGCCTTGATCTGGTTACCGGTGAGCTCGTTATTGGTCACCCTGACCGCTGCCCTTTCCTACCTCGTCATCAAGGTGGTGCATCTCTTCGCATCAATACCCCATGTCTCCCAGTACGTGGTCACTCCTACCTTTTTTGAGATCGGATTATTCTACCTTCTCATTCTCTATCTGACCAACCTCAAGAGGATAAAACGACTTATGCCCATCTCGATCCTCCTGCTCGTCGTCATTGCAGGAGACATATCCTACTGGTATACCCAGACCCACCTGACTAAGGGATTGAGGGCCACCTTTATCGACGTTGGACAGGGGGACAGTATCCTGATCGAATTTCCCGGGGGGAAGAGGATGTTGCTCGATGGAGGCGGGTTTTATGACGATAGCTTCGATGTAGGAAGAAACGTGGTAGCCCCAGTGCTCTGGAGAAAAAAGATCGCAACCCTCCACTACCTCGTCCTCACCCATCCACATCCGGACCATCTCAACGGCTTGAAATTTATCGCCGATTCCTTCAAGGTCGAAGAGTTTTGGGAAAATGGGCAGCAGTATTCCTCTGTGCCGTATCTCGATCTCATGGATATCGTTGCAAGAAGGCAAATACACCGAATCACCGTCCACGACGCGTCACCTCCTCGATGGATCAACGGGGTCAAGGTGGAGGTCTTGAATCCCCCCCAACCCGGGATGATGCAGGGGAGAAATCCATGGTCCCAAACCAATAACCGGTCCATCGTCCTGAAGATGACATGCAAGAAGCACCGATTCCTCCTTACCGGAGATATAGAGGGAGAAGCCGAGGCTCAATTAGTTCAATCGGGAAAAGACCTGAGATCCGACGTATTGAAAGTTCCCCACCACGGGAGCAAAACATCCAGCACGAGGAGACTCCTCGAAGCCCTCAAGCCCTCACACTCTGTGTTCACGGTGGGTTTGCGAAACATCTTCAACCTGCCCAGCCCGAAAGTCCTGAATCGATACGAACGTGCCGGCTGTCAGATCTCGAGGACGGACAGGGATGGTGCGGTCATATTCGAAACTGATGGCGAGAAATTAAGTATAATCACTTTTTTGAATCAACCCCCCGCAAATTGATTGCAATTTTGATCTTACATGAGAGGAAACCGGTGTCCCAGAGCGCAATCAGTCGGAGAAGTGGGGTACCCGTCGAGGGTGAGCAGAGCTTGTCCTGAGCGGAGCCGAAGGAAAGGGGAAGGCCGGTCCTTTAAAGACCGGAAGGGGTAAGTATTCCCTGCCTGCGAACCCCGAAAGGATCACTTCGAAGGCATTGAAGCGAAGGGACACCGGTTTTCTCGACACACTCCACCTTATTGACCATGGCCTTTCCACGTGGTATACATCGAAGTGTCCTGTTGGTTCTTCATGCCATGGAACTTAATGCCATGCATTCATCACGGGGAAGGGATATCAGGATAAGGGGTTGCGCAGTAGGGTTTATGGGGGGATAATAGATGGCTTTATTGAAGATATACAAATCGGGTGGGAAGTTTACCCTTCCTATCCTCGCTATTTTCACCATCCTCGCTGCTTGTGCCTCGCTCCAGGACACCAAGAGCGCCACAGCCTATTTTGACGAAGGGGCTTCGCTTGTCAAAAAAGGAAAATACGAGGAGGCAATCAAGAAATATCAGAAAGGGCTACGAATAGAGCCCCGCTCGGCCGTGGGATATAACTACCTGGGGATAGCCTATCGGTTCAAATACGAACAGTTGAGGAGCCTCAATTGGAGGCAGAAGGAAATTGAGGCCTTTAAGAAAGCCGTTGAGTTGGACCCGAATTTTTATCTACCCTATATCAACCTGGGAACCACTTACTACGGTATGGGAAATCGTAAAGAGGCAGCCCTCTATTTAAGGAAGGGCCTTGAGATTTTTCCTGAGCATCCCAGCAGGGAATTGATCGGGATCATGATCCGGGAGGGGGAAACGGAGGGAAGGTGAGATGGAATTGAAGACGGTGAAATTGGAAATTCCGGAGGGCTACAATATCATCTTGGGACAAACCCATTTCATCAAGACCGTGGAGGACCTCTATGAAATCATGGCGTCCACGGTGCCCAATGCCAAATTTGGCATCGCCTTCTGCGAGGCCTCGGGGGCCTGCCTTTTGAGGATCGAGGGGAATGACGAGGATCTCAAAAAGATGGCGGAAACCATGGGAATGGAGGTCAGCGCTGGCCACACCTTTGTAGTGGTGATGAGGGATGCCTTTCCCATCAACGTGCTCAACGCCATTAAAATGTGCCAGGAAGTCTGCTCCATCTACTGCGCTACGGCAAACCCCGTAGAGGTAATCATTGCGGAGACTGACCAGGGCAGGGGAATTATGGGGGTAATCGATGGTTTCCCTCCCAATGGTGTGGAAAAAGAGGATGGAGTGGCCTGGCGGAAAGACCTGCTCAGAAAGTTCAAGTATAAGCTCTGAGACCGAATTAAGATTTTTCCGCAACCATTCTTAGTGCTTCGATTCGCAAATACAACGACGTATTTTCTGGAGCAGGATTTGGGCAAATGCTCACTCAGCACTAAGTCCTGAGGGCTTCGACTGAGCTCAGCCGAAGTCTAGATATGTTAGTAATCGAACTTATGCACCGAAGGACTTAGCGAAGGGAAACGGCCGCAAATCCAATGTCTGAGCCCGGAGGGCGAGTTTTGGGTTTGCAGTACGGCGAACTTTAGAATGGTCGAAAAAATATTTCTGAACAGCGAAGAGCGACCCTTTCAGAAATCACTCCATACTCAGGATCTCCGGATCGCCATCAGTCAAGGCAATGCTATGTTCGAAATGCGCCGATAATTTCCCGTCGGCTGTAACGACGGTCCACTCGTCGTCCAATCTGGTTACCCGCCAGGTTCCCGCATTTATCATGGGCTCCAAGGCAAAGATCATGCCCTGCCTCAGCCTCGGCCCTTGATGCGGAGGTCCGAAATTAGGGATTTGGGGGTTCTCATGAAGGGATTTTCCGATCCCATGGCCCACGAAATCCCTTACAACGGAAAATCCATTTCCCTCTGTATAAGCCTGAATGCAATGGGAGATATCGGAGAGGCGATTCCCTGCCTTGGCCTTTTCTATGCCGAGGTATAGAGCCCTCTCCGCAACCTCCATAAGCCTCTTCGCCTCCTCGCTGACATTGCCGACGGGAAGGGTAACGGCCGCGTCGCCGTAATAACCATCGAGCAATACCCCCACATCTAAACTAACGATATCCCCCTCTCTCAGCTTTCGGGGGCCGGGAATACCATGAACCACCTCCTCATTAACTGAAATACACATGCTTGCCGGAAAATCAGAGCGGTAACCCGGGGGCTTATATCCTTTAAAAGCGGGGATTCCCCCGTGCGCCCTGATCAACCTTTCCACCTCTCGATCAAGTTCTCGCGTTGTGATACCCGGCCTCACCATCTTCTTGATTTCCCGGAACACCGCGGCAACGATTTGGTTGCTCCTCCTGAGACAATCGATTTCGCGCTTGGATTTAATGATGATCATTGGATTTCTTTTTCCGCTCTCAGCGGGTAACACCGAAATCATGATATGAAACTCAGACTCCCTTTGTCAACAGATGATCTCTCCCCTCCTCCTCCACATTTTTATAGAGATGTCCCCCAAAAAAGTTAAGATACATGAGCATTATTTCTGAGATTTCCTGGGTTTCCTCCAGAAACCCAATTAACCCAATAAACCAAACTGACGATCAAAACGTTCTAAACGATCCCAACGATCAAAACAGTATAACCCAGACAAACGGAATGAACCAAATCAACCAACAAACTGAGGAATCTCCAGCATTAATTCTATTGACTTTTAAAGGCCACCAGGTAAAATGACCTAAGGCCGATGAGGGAACTCCTCCTCTCAAACTAACCGCGGAGGACCTTCACTTTTCATCATGATTTCCAAAATGATCACTGCAAGGCAAAGTTCCCGTTGAAAGC
>JBGVTJ010000263.1:0-14941 GCA_041862515.1 Thermodesulfobacteriota bacterium
GTGGAGTGAAGGAAGCGGGGGCCATAGCCAACGGTAGTCGCGACCTTCAGCCTATTCCTGAGGGCAAGGCGAATGCTATCCAGGACCCCTTCAGTATCGCCTGTACGGGGAACATAGGCCATCAGGGTCGCGTAATCACCGGGGCGAATCAATTTCAGGAAGTCGGCAAAGAACTCCCGCATGCTGCCGGCGCTCTTCCCGGTTCCACCGAAAACCTCAATATCGTTCTCAATGAGGATAGGGGTATCTGACGGGAGGCTTCCCGTTTCCTGAAACGCCTTCAGCAGTTCGCGGGCTTTGATCTTGGCCGCCTCGACGTTGGGCTGGTTGAAGGGGTTGATCCCGAGTACTGCTCCGGCTGCAGCAGTGGCCATTTCCCATCGGAAGAATTCCCCGCCGATGTCCTCCCTTTCATCGAGGGCAATCCGCACGACCGGGTGTCCGGCAGCCTCGAGGGCATCAATACCCTTGTCCAGAAGGTCATTTTCATCACCATCCATCCTCAAGTAAACGAATAAGCGATCATCGCCGTAACGATCCGGTGCCTCCAATTTTTCGTCCGCCACGGGCAGAATACCCGTGTCATTCTTTCCGGTGCTCTCGGCGATGAGCTGCTCAACCCATACCCCAAAGGCGGCAATACTGGGGGAGGCGAAAAACGTGATCTTGTCACGGCCGGCTAGCGCTAGCTCGCCCATGGCAGCCCCCAAGGCTAGTCCCGGGTTTTCGGCCACAGGCACGCAGTAATGGCTGGCATGGAGCATGGTGATGACTCGGTCAAGGAGCTTGTGAAGGTTCACGCCGATCAGGGCGGCCGGTACCAGGCCGAAGTAGGTGAGGGCGGAGTAACGGCCTCCCACGTCAGGCGGGGAGGAGAAGATGCGGCGAAGCTTTTTCTCGGCGGCGAGGGTTTCAAGGGGAGAGCCGGGATCGGTGATGGCCACGAAGTTCTGACCGGGATTCTCCTTCACTGCCGCGACGGCGTTGTAAAAGAACCTGAAGAAGGAGAGCGTTTCGGGGGTAGTTCCCGATTTGCTGGAGACGAGGAAGAGGACCTCGGCTAGGTCAACGCCCTCGGCGACGTGCTGCACGGAGGCGGGGTGCGTGCTATCGAGAACGGCAAGGGGTGGATAGCCCTGCGCGTTGCCAAAGGTAGTCATAAAGACCTCAGGGGCCAGGCTGCTGCCCCCCATTCCTAGGAGGACAACGCTGGTGAATCCCTCCCCTTTAATCTCCGCGACAAAGTCGGACAGCGTGTCCAGGTAGTCATGCATCACCTCGGGAATGGTCAGCCAGCCGAGGCGGTTGGTCAGCTCTGGGGTTTTGACGGCCTTTGCGGGGTCGGGCACCCAGACGGTGCCGTCCTTCCGCCAGATGCGACGCGTTACGTTGGCCTCGGTCCATGACTTCTGGCGAGCCTCCACCACATGGGCGTAGGGACCCAGAATGAGGCGTTGTTTGCTGACCTCCCCGGCCACGATGCACTCCTGCTTTCGGGTCAGCGTCTCCATTAACGAGTCGAAGGGCCTTTTAAAGAGGTCCACTCCTTCCTCTTTCAATCGGCGAGTGACGGCATCCAGGTCGATGCCGAGATCTTTGAGCTCCGCCAGGAGTTTGGGCGCCTCTTCCAGGTTTTCGGTAAGGCTAAGCCGGGGGCGCCCGTGGTCACGGAAGGCATCGAGGGTTGCAGGAGGAACAGTGCTGACGGTGTCGGGACCGATTAACTCCTCCACGTACATCACATCCCTGTAGTGCGGATTCTTGACGCCGGTGCTTCCCCACAGAAGGCGCTGAACGCGGGCACCGCGTTTCTTGAGGGCAGAAAAGGGTTGCCCCTCAAAGGTCTCTTTAAAGCGTAGATAGGCTGCTTTGGCGTTGGCAATGGCGATTTTCCCCCGCAGAGGGGAATCGTCCGGCAGCAACTTATCCACAGCGGCATCGACGCGGCTGACGAAGAAGGAGGCAACGGATGCTGCTCTGCTGAGGTCGCCTCCCGAGTCGGCAAGCTTCTCCAACCCGGCGAGGTACGCCTTGGATACGTTTAGGTAATCCTGAACGGAGAACATCAGGGTGACGTTGACGTTGATGCCCTCGCCGATCAATGCCCTGATGGCGGGGCAGCCTTCCGGGGTAGCGGGTACCTTTATCATCACGTTGGGGCGGTTGATGGCGGCGAAGAGCCGGCGTGCCTCGGCGATGGTACCGTCGGTATCATGGGCGAGCCGGGGAGAGACCTCCACCGAGACATACCCGTCCAGGCCATCGGTTCTTTCGTATACAGGGGCCAGGAGATCAGCGGTGGCCCGAATGTCCTCGATAACGAGTTTCTCATAGAGGCCCTTCGCATCGACATGGGGGTTCTCCCTGAGCATGACGGCCATCGCTTCATCGTAATCGGTGCTCCCGGCAATGGCCTTTTCAAAAATGGCTGGATTGGAAGTGAAGCCGACAATCTCACCGGCGTCGATCATCCGTTTCAACTCCCCGGAGGTAAGCAAGCCTCGGCGGATGTTATCGTACCAGACGCTCTGTCCAAGCTTTTGAAGCTCAATGAGTGAATTATCCTTCATCTCGCTTTCTCCCCTGGTACCTGTTTAATCTCCAGTCGGAGTCCTGCTAGTCTACTCTTATCCGTATCCCCCTTGTGCTCTGAAGGGCGATAGTGCCCATCAATCTATATCTGGGCTACAGGCCCTACCCCTCAGATGAAAGAAGAATCTGAGGCCCTTTTTCACCTTTTCCGAGAAGATCTTGCTGGACAAGAAAGTGCCGGCAACTCTCTTGTTGATCTCTCCCAGCGTCGGATACGGATGAACAGCGGATGCCAGGGTTGATAGCTTCACCTTTCCATTTACAACGGCCACCCACTCACTGACCAAATCTCCCGCCCGCGACCCTAAAATCTGAATGCCGATGGGCTTTTCCTTCTCGTCGAGAAGCATTTTGATCTTTCCAATCCCTTCGCCCTCGGCAAGGCTTCTGTCATTGTCCTTGAACTCCTCCGCCCAGACGGAATACTCAATCCCGGCAGCCTTTGCCATTTTTTCGTTCATCCCGATACTGGCGAGCTCAGGGTCCGTATAAGTACACCATGGAAGAAAGGTATAGTTGACCTTTCTGGGAAGGTGAAAAATCGCATTGCTGATTACAATGCTCCCTTCATATCCCGCTGCGTGGGTGAACAGGTAGGTGCCCGTGACATCCCCCGCACCATAGATATGCTTATGGCCCGTTCTCAGCCTCTCATCCAACGTCAAACCCTTTCTATCGAATTCCACTCCGATATCCTGCAGTCCGAGGGCTCCCAGGTTGGCCTCCCTTCCCATTGCGACCAGGATCATTTCTGACCTGAGGCTGTTGGTTTCCCCCTCATCTGTTTTAATGGTGACCTCCCGCTCGTCTCCCAGGTCCTTTGTACTGACAACGGAGGCGTTGAGGTGGAAGACCACGCCTTCATTGCTCAAGACATGCATGACCTGGTCCGCCATATCCTTATCTTCCTTGCTGAGGATCTGATTACTGCGCTGAATAAGGGAAACCTTTGTTCCCAACCGGCAGAAGGCCTGTGCCATCTCGATGGCAATGGGGCCAGCCCCGAGAACGATCATGGTTTTCGGCAACCTCTCGAGGAAAAAAATCCCCCTATTGGTAATATGCGGGGTCTTATCAAGACCCTCTATCGGGGGGATGGATGGCGAGGAGCCAGTGGCGATGACCCAGGTCTTTGCCGAAAGGGTTTCTCCATTCAACCGGATGGCATGTTCATCGATAAACTGTGGCTCTCCGATTCTCACCCTGGCGCCGAGCTTGCAGAATCTCTCCTCGGAATCGTGCTTCTGTATCACGCTGATAACCGACTGGATCCTCTTTGCCACTTCCCGGAAATCGACGGGCTTAACTTCCACGGCGGGCAGGCCGAATTGATCCGCGTTTTTCATGAGATACCAGACATGGGCTGTCCGAATGAGCGTTTTGCTGGGAACACACCCATAGTGGAGGCAATCCCCGCCGAGCTCTTTCTCCTTTTCCACGAGTAGGGTTTTCGCGCCGAGCTGAGCAGCCCCCGCTGCGACGGTCAAGCCTGCCGATCCCCCGCCCAAGATACCTATATCGAAATCATACTCCGCCATGATAGCCTCCCTACGAGAATGTCAAATGCCAAAATCCAAAGGTGAAAGAGAGAATTCCAAATGTCAAACTCAAGGGGCTGTTGCCCAAAACCCATTCCGCTCACCGAAAATAATTTTTGACCATTCTAGAGTTCGCTCCACTGCAAATCCAAAACTCGCCCTCCGGGCTCAGACATTGGATTTGCGGCCGTTTCGCTTCACTAAGAATAGTTACCGAAAAGATCTTCATTCGCGCTCAGAGCTTCTTTTTCCAGTTTTTCAGAGATCTCTGATTTTTTCCTTGACAGGGATCTTTTTTTTCTTTACAATAAGTTCAATTGAAGCAGTTGAACTATCCTTTACTGTGGTGTTGGAATGAGGTGGAAGAATTACGATCTAGAGAAGTTCATGAGGGAGGAGATGCTCAATGGGTCGATCAATCTCGTGACCAGAGAAACGGGGGCGGTTATTCGGGAGAGGTTGGAGCGGGAATTGGTTGCGGATACAGATCCAACGGTTGCCTTTTTAGATTTTTCAGGTGTTGGGGTGGTCGATTATTCCTGTGCCGATGAGGTGATCGCGAAATTTATCTCAAGGCTTTTGAGCGGCGAATATGGAGACAAATTCATTGTCTTGAAGGGCCTCTCCTCGAATCAGATGGAGAATATCGAAGTGGCATTGGAGAGGAAGAAGTTGGCTATCCTCTCTGTACGGGAAGCCGGAGGCTGGCAGGTCATCGGTTTTTTGAATAACTATTTGAGGAAGACACTAGTCTCGGTGATGGAGAAGGGGGGTATCACATTGAGAGAATTGGCTGAGGAGGGGGGAATCGGATTGAACACCGGAGGGACAAGATTGCTCAACCTCTACAAGAAGAGATTGATCTGGAGATCAGAGGAGGTTTCAAAGGAAGGGGGAAGGCAATTCGTCTATAAATCTTTAATAGCTCTAAGGGGGTATTGAATGGGGAAGCCAAAGGAGAGCAAAGTCATAGATTTTAAGAGACCAATGATGCCCGAATGTAACGGATGTATCTGGTATGAACGTGAGGAAAGGAACCCGGACTGTCTCAATCGAAATAAGATCATCTGTAAGCTCTATATCGAGAAATTATTCGGAGATCTCAAGGCTGGAACTAACTGAAGAAGCCGCCCTTTTAGCATACGTTTGATGAACGCCTCCAGTACATGTAGCGAGGAGCGAGGGTTTCGCCCCTTTTCCCTCATTGATTGTGTAACGCGTTGACTCGAAAAGCAGAGGATTTCCCTCAAGAAGTCTTTTCCCATCCCGGAGTTATATCTCTATGACAGAATTGAGAAGAGAGCCCATTGCCCGAAGGTGGGTTGTTATTATGGCAACGGAGACCAAAGGTCCCGAGGACTTCCTGGTCTTCAAAAAACCCTATAGAGAACTCGAGCCCATCGAGCCATGCCCCTTTTGTCCGGGAAATGAAGCCCTTACGCCCGGGCAAATCCTGGCCATCGAGGAAGGTGGGGAAGGGAAATGGGCGGTACGTGTGGTGCCCAGCAAATTCCCCTTTTTCCGTATAGAAGGGACGATGGATAAAAGGCCCGAGGGGATGTATGATTTGATGAATGGCGTCGGAGCCCATGAGATCATCATCGAGACACCGGATCATGGAGGGGCTTGGGGGAGGATGGGATCGGATCAAACTCAGAGGGTACTAAAGGCTTATAGGGAGAGGTCCTCTGACCTAGCCGGAGATAGGCGGTTTAGACAGATTTTATTCCTCAAGAATCATCCCGGTGTCTTCCATTTACATCCCCATTCCCACCTGTTGGCTATGCCGGTCATCCCCAGGAGAATTGATGAAGAGGTTTTGGGAACCTTGGATTACTTTAGGAGAAAAGAACGGTGTATCTTTTGTGATATTATCAAGCAGGAGATCACGTCGGGCAAGAGGGTTATCCTCGAAACTCCCCACTTTCTCTCCTTCTGCCCCTTTGCCTCGAGATATCCCTTCGAAATCTGGATTATCCCCAGGAGACATTCACCCGATTTCGTCTCCATCGACGATGAGCAGATGTGGGACCTGGCCGCGGTCATGGAAACTATCTTCGGCCGACTCTTCCGGTTATTGCAGAACCCTCCTTTCAGTTTTGCCTTCCATAGTTCCCCCGTACAGGAAAAATACCATAGGTCGGAATATCACTGGCACGTGGAGATTAGGCCGAGGATCGGGCTGAGAGAGGGTTTCGAGTGGGGTACGGGATTTTTCGTCAACCCAACTCCCCCTGAATTGGCGGCCACTCACCTTCGAGAAGCGAATTGAACATGGATCATCCCACTCCGTTTATCCCGGAAGAACGGGGAGATGTGAAAAGGTGGCTGTTCGCTCTGGAGCGGTCAGGAGGAGTAGAAGCGGGGGAAAAATGTAACTATCCGATATTATTTGGTTTTTTAATTTGACTATTTTCTAGGCAATGTGCTAAATTTTACGAGTTTTAAAACACTTACATTGATATAATAATGGGTTATCAACATACTTTTCCACAATTTTGTGGAAGACTCGGCCTATGGAGGGGGAAAAGCCGGAAAAGATATTGATAGTCCATCAAGGAGGTTTGGGGGACTTCATCCTCTGCCTTCCCGCTTTCGGGTCCATTAGGCGGTATTATCCCAAGGCGCGAATTGAATTGATGGGCTATCCCAGGATCCTTCAGCTCGTGGAGAGGCGATACTATGTGGATCAAGGGAGGTCCATTGATCAGGCCGGCCTCGGATCCTTTTACCTGAAAGATGGCAACCTCGGCGGCGCCGTTTCACGATATTTCGCCGGCTTCGATCGGGCCTTTCTCTTCCTCCAAGATCGGGACGGGATTTTCTCCGACAATATAAGGAAGACCGGAGTTAAGGAGGTTGTGACCATTTCCCCCTTTCCAGAGAAAGGAAGGAGGGCCCATGTCATTGACCACATGCTCTCCTCCCTTTCATCAATGGGGATCCCTCCGGGAGGGAGCATTCCCAGGATCTTCCTTTTGGAAGAAGATCGGCAGTTCGCCGAGGATTGGTTGAGGCACAGGGGTGGCTATGAAGGGGTGGGAACGGGGTTGGTAGCCATCCATCCGGGCAGTGGAAGTCGCAAAAAGCTCTGGCCCATTGAGAACTTCTTGGATCTGGTCGCAAGGATTACCGGTGATTTGCGGCTCAAGACGATTCTCTTTATCGGCCCAGCCGAAGGGGAATATTGGGGGAACGGATTGGGATGGATGCGATCCATTAATTCCCTGTGGGCCGAGAATCTTCCCTTGATTCAGGTTGCCTCACTATTGGATAGGTGTCGATGTTACATCGGAAACGACTCTGGGATAACCCATTTGGCTGCTGCCGTTGGGGTGTCGACCGTTGCGCTGTTTGGCCCCACCGACCCTGAAATCTGGGGCCTCCGGGGGGAAAGGGTGGCTATCTTGAGGAAGAATCCGGGTTGCTCCCCTTGTAAGGAAGAGGAGCTGGAACGGTGTAATCAACGGAGATGCCTTGAGCTCATTGAGGTAAAAGAGGTGATTGAGAGGGTGAGGGGGTTGATATGCGGAAGGAGTGACTAATCCCGTGGGTCCATTCCTTCTTTGACGACCCCATATATCCTGAGAGTCCTTTCTAACCTGGGACGACGGGCTAAGCGCTTTTCTTTGTCCGTTATGTGTGATATAGTTGCCGAGGGGTATAGAGTAAGACCAGAAGGAAAGGGGGAAGATCGATGGAAGAGAAGAAGGTGGGAGTGGTAATTAAGTTTTTTGGAAAGATCGGTGTTGCTGCGATTAAGCTAACGGATGATAGCTTGAGGGTAGGAGACACCATCCACATCAAGGGCCACACAACGGATCTTACCCAGGAGGTGGGGTCGATGCAGATCGAAAACCAGAACGTACAGGAGGCAGGTCCTGGTGCGGATATTGGGGTCAAGGTCGAGGACCGCGTACGCGAAAACGATGTGGTCTATAAGGTGATTGAGTAAGGGAGATAATGCGAGCTATTCCCAGCATCAAAGGCCCAAAGGAGAGGTGTCTCCGTTGCGGGATGGAATCAGAGGAGATATCCCAGGCCCTGAAGCTTTGCCTCCATTGTATTCGAGATCACTTCGATGATGTGGTTCCACGAATCGAAGAAGCGCATGGAGCTGCGAGGGAACCCTTTGGTCTGCCCTTGAAACCTCCTCGAGACCCCAAGGGCGTCTCCTGCGGGATCTGTTCCAACGAATGTCGGATTCCCGATGGAGAGCAGGGATACTGTGGGGTGAGGATGAATAGAGAAGGGGTCCTGGGCGGAGTTACATCGGAAGAGGGGAGCCTGGCATGGTATTATGATAGCCTTCCAACCAACTGTGTAGCTGATTGGGTCTGTCCCGGAGGATCTGCCTCGGGATATCCACGCTTCTCCTATACGAGGGGCTCCGAATACGGTTACAAGAATTTGGCCGTCTTCTATCAAGCCTGTTCCTTCGATTGCCTCTTCTGCCAGAATTGGAGTTTCAGGCAGAGGATTCACCAAGGTGAGAGGATTAACGCGCACAAATTGGCCCAATTCATCGATGATCAAACAAGCTGTATCTGTTTTTTCGGGGGAGATCCTACTCCTCAACTTCCCCACTCCCTGATGACGTCCCAAATTGCTTTGGAACGATGGCGAGGCCGAGTCTTGAGGATCTGTTGGGAGACTAATGGGTCAATGAACCGTTCCCTTTTGAAGGGGATGGCTGAGATAGCTCTCAAATCGGGGGGATGTATAAAGTTTGACCTCAAGGCATGGAGCGAAGCAGTCCATTTCGCCCTCTGCGGAGTGAGCAATAAGAGGACGATAAACAACTTCAAGTATTTGGGCCGATGGGTGGGAAGGAGACCGGATCCGCCATTTTTGATCGCGAGCACATTGCTAGTCCCAGGATATATCGATGAAGATGAAATAAGGGGCATTTCCAGATTGATCGCCTCCGTGAGCCCCGAGATCCCTTACGCCCTCCTGGCCTTCTACCCTCAATTCTATCTCGGCGACCTGCCAACCACCGCTCGATCCCGTGCCCTGAGGTTTAAGGAGATTGCGGAGGAATCGGGATTGAAACTGGTCAGGATCGGTAACGCCCATCTACTGATATGAAGGGGTCTCGGAGGACGAAAGAGGCTGGCCGGCGGATGCTCAGATAGCAGTTGCCTATTTTCCCGAAATCTCTAAAAACACGGGAAAGGAGCTCTGAGCGCGAACGAAGATTTTTTCGGTAACCATTCCTAGTGAAGCGAATGTTAGAATGGCCGAAAAAAGGTTTTTGAGCGGCGAAGAGCGGCTCTTTCAGATGTGTCTTCCCCTTCGGGGTAAAAGATGCAGTCTCTCGGTGACCGGAGACCTTTTTCGATCTGAGGAATAGACCATGAGAACGGGTACAGCCCACCTTCCCCTCCATCACGGAAGGGCGCCGGCCTGGCTCTTCGGTCGGATGAAGGAGCTGGCTCGAGAGATAAGCCTCGTAATCATCGACCAATTCGGTCCTTTGGAGATGTTGAGGAGGCTTTCTGATCCCTTCTGGTTTCAGTCCCTCGGCTGTGTATTGGGATTCGATTGGCACAGCAGCGGCTTGACCACCACCCTCTGTGGAGCGCTCAAGGAAGGGCTGCGGGGGACGGAGAGGGATTCCGGCCTCTTCATCGCGGGGGGGAAGGGAAAGGCATCGAGGAGGACGCCTCTTGAGATTGAGGAGTTTTGTGATCGGTTTTCAGCGGGGGCAAAGGGCCTCGTTTACGCGAGCAAGATGACGGCCAAAGTCGATAGCGCAGCGCTCCAAGATGGCTATCAGCTCTATCATCATACCTTTTTCTTTACCAAGGCGGGATCATGGTGTGTTGTGCAGCAGGGAATGAACGAACGCACAGGCTACGCCCGTCGATACCATTGGATGAGCCATGGATTGGATAGTTTCGTATGTGAACCTCACTCCGCAGTCTGCTGCGACCACCGGGGGGAAGTCCTCAATATGGTGGCCAGGGAAAGTGAGGGAATCAGGCAAACAACAACCCAAATTGCCTCGGAGCATCCTGACCGGATCACTTCGGAGATTCAAAGGCTTCGGAACCTGGAACTTCCGCGGGAACATGGGGTCGTTCTGGGGGATAGGGGGGCGAGATGGCTGATGAAGGCTCTGGAGAGAACCCATGAACACCAGCCGGCTCATTTCGAGGCCCTCTTGGCCACCCGGGGGGTTGGCGCAAAAACCATTCGGGCCCTCGTTCTCATCTCGGAACTGATCTATGGGGTTGAACCGAGCTTTCGTGACCCCGTAAAATTTAGCTTCGCCCATGGGGGAAAAGATGGGCACCCCTATCCGGTAGATAGGGAGAATTATGATCTATCTATCGAGGTTCTGCGCCAGGCGTTGTCCGCGGCCAAGATCGGCCGCGGGGAGAAATTGAAGGCAATGGGGCGATTGGCCTTTCTCGAAAGTGGGGAAACGCCATCAAAGGAGTAGATATGCGATTCATCGCAGATCTTCATATCCACTCTCGGTATAGCCGGGCCACCAGCCGAGATATGGAGTTGGAGAGCCTGGCCATATGGGGAAAGAAAAAGGGAATTATCCTTCTGGGAACAGGTGACTTCACTCATCCCACGTATTTTGCGGAAATGAGGTCGAAGTTAGAGCCCTTCGATGAAGGGATCTATGTACTCAAGCGAGGGGAAAGGGAAACGAAGTTCATTCTCTCAACGGAGGTGAGCAACATTTTCTCCCAAGGGGGGAAGATCAGAAAAATCCACACCCTCATCTTCGCGCCGAACTTATCTACCGTTGAAGGAATTAACGATAAGTTGAGGAGTTTGGGAAAGCTGGGCTCTGATGGGAGGCCCATCTTTGGGTTTCCGGCCAAGGAGTTGGTAAAGATCGTCCTCGACATCTCCAGTGAATGTTTGTTGGTGCCCGCCCATGCATGGACCCCTTGGTTCTCGGTCTTTGGCGCCAATTCCGGGTTCGATTCCCTCGAGGAATGCTTCGAGGAAGAGGTCAAGCATATCTTCGCCATCGAGACAGGGCTCTCCTCGGATCCTGAGATGAACTGGCGACTATCCGCCTTGGATAATATAACGCTGATTTCCAACTCCGATGCCCACTCTCCGAATCGATTGGGCAGAGAAGCCAATGTGTTCAATTGCCCTTTGAACTACCGGGAGATCATGCAGACCATTAAGGAGAAGGACCCCAGGAAATTCCTCTTCACCATTGAATTCTTTCCCGAAGAGGGAAAGTATCACTTCGATGGACATCGCAATTGCGGCGTGATCTTTTCCCCTCTCCAGACGAAAGCCAAGGACTATCGCTGTCCAATCTGTAAGAAGAAGCTAACCGTAGGCGTGATGCATCGGGTGATAGAGATGGCCGATCGGCCAGAAGGCTTTATCCCCGGCAATAGCATCCCTTCTATCCACCTGGTTCCCCTTGACGAAATTATTGCGGAGAGCCTGGGTGTAGGGGTGGGAACCAAAGCGGTGGAAGGCGAATATGAGCGATTGATTGGGATGGGAAGTTCGGAGTTGACTGTTCTCTTGGATCTGTCCCCGGAAGAATTGAAGCGCTTCACCCCCCCGAGGATCCTCGAAGGGATCATTCGGATGAGACAGGGAAAACTACACTTCGTTCCGGGCCACGACGGGGTTTACGGAAAGATCAATATCTTTACCCCGGATGGAAAAGGAGAAGGGGAGGGTTCTGAGCAGCAAATGAGTCTTTTCTGATATGCTGAGTTCCGAGAGATGATGCGGGGAGGCGGACCGCAGAGATGGCAATCAAGATAGGTTGTTGCGGCTTTCCCGTGGCCAGGCGAAGGTATTTTGAACAGTTCTCCACGGTGGAAATCCAACAGACGTTCTACCAGCTCCCCACCCTCTCAACGGCTCATAGATGGCAGGAGGAGGCCCCGGAAGGCTTCGAATTTACTGCCAAAGCATGGCAGCTCATCACCCATGAGCCTACCAGTCCAACCTATCGTCGGCTCAGAAAGGGCATTCCCGAGGATAAGAGGAAGAACTACGGATCCTTCAAACCTACCGACGAAGTCTTTGAGGCCTTCGAGGCCATTGAGCAATTCTGCACGAGCCTTGGGGCCGAGAATATCATCTTTCAGTCCCCCCCCAGTTTCGGTATGACATCGGAACATGTGAACAATATCATGAATTTTTTCGGGCAGATCGACAAGAAGAACTTCACCTTTATCTGGGAGCCGAGGGGAAACTGGGACGGGGAGGAGATCCAGGCGATATGTGACGAGGTGGAGTTGGTACATTGTGTTGATCCCCTTCGAGAGACCTCCGTTTCCGGAGGGATTCGCTATTTCCGCCTCCACGGATTGAAAGGATATCGCTATCGTTATACCGACGAAGACCTCCTTGAGCTGAAGGCGAAGTCATGTATGGGAAAGACCAGCTATTATATGTTTAACAACATCTCCATGAGAGAAGATGCCCATCGATTCGAGGAGTTGGTGCGAAGTGGATGCTAAGGCGGTCTTAGAAAATCGGGAAATCCCAGGCGATTGGATGGATCTGATCGATGCCGTCCACCGGGAAAAAGGTAGTGTCTTGATCTTAGGGGCATCGGACACTGGAAAGAGCACCCTGGCACATCTCCTCGTTGTCAAATTGTGCCAAAAGGGGAACGTAGTTGCCCTCGTCGATGGAGATATCGGGCAATCGGTTTTGGGTGTCCCCACCACTATCGGATTGGCGCTGTTCGACTCAGCGCCGAAGAAACTGGAGAATGTTCAGCTGATAGCCTCCTATTTCGTGGGTTCGATCTCTCCCAGAGGGCATATGTTAGAGATGTTGGTTGGGATCAAGAGGATTGCAGATAGGGCGTCTCAGCTCGATCCTGGGATTATCGTTATAGATACTACGGGGTTTGTGAGTGGTGAGACCGCCTGGGAACTAAAGTATCAAAAGGTTGACCTGTTGAAACCAACTCACCTCATTGGGCTGCAGAGGAGGAGGGAGATAGAGGACTTCCTCAGACCCCATCAATTCCGACCGGATATGGCTATTCATCGTTTGAAGATCCCTGAGAAGGTCAGGATAAAATCACCGGAACAGAGGAGGTCCAACCGATCGAGGAAATTCGCCGCCTATTTCCAAGAGGTGAAGTTGTATGAGAAGAGCTTGGATGGGATAAAAGTGGTTAGTCCCTTCAAGGTTCGCTATAGGGGAAAAGGCCTCAAAGGAATACTGATTGGGCTCAACGACGAGGCAAACTTCAACCTTGGACTGGGAATCTTGGAGAAATTGGATCTCCATAGAGGTATTATCTCCTTTGTGGCGCCAGAACTGGATCCCACCAGGATTCGTCTTATCCGCATCGGCTCCATCGAAGTGGACCTATTCGGAAACGACAAAACCTATCATTCTTGAGGCCCCATCGCCTTAGCCCTGCAACATTTTGCAAAACCCGAAAGTCCCCAGGGCATTTTCTATGGAGGACCGACCTTTGGTTTTAACCATCAAGGAGATTGAATGTAAATCCATTTTGAATCGGTCCGGCCTGGCTGACTATGCCCTGAACCCATATGTGGGGTGTGAACACGGTTGCCGTTACTGCTACGGGCGATTCATGATGAGATATACCAAGCATCGGGAGCCCTGGGGCCGTTTCGTGGATGTGAAGGTGAATGGACCCCGAGTTCTGATAAAACAGGTCAAACGGTTCCCGACGGGGAGGGTATTTATCAGCTCCGTTTGCGATGGCTGGCAGCCCTTGGAGGAAAAGTACGGGATTACCAGGGCTTGTGTTGAAATCCTTTTGGCAAATGGCTTTCCCATCACTATCCTGACGAAAAGTGCCCTGGCATCCAGGGATTTTGACCTCATTGAGGGGAGACCCGAGGTGGAACTGGGTGCGACGCTTACTACCCTCGATGAGAGGTGGCGGAGGCTCTTCGAACCCCGAGGCTCTCCCAGTGAGGAGAGGGTTTCCTTACTCAAGCAGGCTAAAGAGAAGGGTATCACCACCTATGCCTTCCTGGGCCCAATCATGCCTTATCTCTTCGATACCGAGGAAAATTTAAGGGGACTTATTGGAGCCTTCCGGGATGTTGGGGTGGACTGGATCTACGTAGACCTTCTTAACCCCAGACCCGGTGTGTGGGCCTCCCTTTACCCGGTGCTGAGAGATCATCATCCCCATCTTGTCCCTCGCTATAAGGAGGTGCTGTTTAATCCACGGGTGAGAAACGATTACGGGGTCCGGCTAAGGGAGAAGATCGAGAAACTGGGTCGACTGTATCGTTTGGAGAAGAAGCTCCAATTTCTCTGGTAACGGAGGGGAAGGCATGGAGTCCATGCAGGGGCAAGCAATATCAGGCAAGAGGATCTATAGCATCGGCACCAGTACGCGGTCCTTGGATGAGTTTATCTCCCTGCTCCGCAACTACGGTATTGAGACCGCTGTGGACGTGCGGAGTTTCCCCACCAGCCGGTTCGAACATTTCAGGCGGGATAGATTCGAAAAGAGCCTGAGGGAATGTGGATTTCGCTATGTTTATCTCGGTGCTGAATTGGGCGGTTACCGAAGAGGAGGCTATGAAAAATACCTTTCAACGACTAACTATAGGGAGGGCTTGTCAAAGCTCATGGAAATTGGAAGCTCTTCTTTGACGACATTTCTCTGTGCCGAGAGGTTACCGTGGCGATGTCATAGGAGGTGGATCGGGGACAGTCTGACAGGGAAAGGATGGGAAGTCATCCATATTGTCGATGAGAGGAGGACCTGGAGGCCGCGGAGATTTCTGACCGGCACACAGGGGAAAAGGGCGAAGAGAGATGACACGAAAAAATAAGGCCTTGACATT
>JBGVTJ010000264.1:0-3888 GCA_041862515.1 Thermodesulfobacteriota bacterium
ATCTTATAATGGCCGATGCTCACTCCCCCGGGGGCTGGCCTCCACTTATCGGTCCTCTCCTGGAGGGCAACAATCTCGCCAACCTCGATGACGTCGGTAATCACCCCCTCGACTTCAGCAGGAACCAGATCCCCTTTCTTCAACTCCTCGGCGGATACCTTTTTGGTGACCATCACCACCAGGGCCATGCGATCCGTCTTCACACCTTTGGTTTCCTTATATCCGACGCCCAGTCCCACAACATTCTTCTTGGCCATGATGGATGCCTCATGTTTCTCCTTGGCCACTCTGATCTCGTCCACTCGAGACATGATTTTCCCTCCTTATGGCTATTTTACCATATGATCATATTACCATCTAATCCGTCAACCGTTTCAACGCCTCCAGGTACCGCTCCCGGGTTTTCTCGATAATAGCTTGGGGGAGCTGGGGCGCAGGGGGTGCCTTGTCCCAATCCAATGTGAGCAGATAATCCCTCAGAAATTGCTTATCGAAGCTCTTCTGGGGCCCGCCAGGACGATATTCATCCTTGGGCCAGAAGCGGGAAGAATCCGGGGTGAGCACTTCATCGATGAGGAGTAGTTTACCACCTGAGATTCCAAATTCGAACTTGGTGTCAGCGATGATGATTCCCTTCCTCTCCGCTATTTCACGGGCCCTCTGATAGATGGAAATGCTGATCGCCTTAACCTGATCGGCCCTCTCCCTGCCGACGAGCTCGACCACCCGCTCATAGGAGATGTTCTCGTCGTGGACTCCGGCCTTCGCCTTGGTGGCGGGGGTGAAGACGGGCTCCTCCAATTTCGAGGATTCCACCAAGCCTTCGGGCAACCTGATCCCACAAACTTCCCCCTTGGTCTGATATTCCTTCCAGCCGGATCCGGATAGATATCCCCTCACCACGCATTCGACCGGTAAGGGTTGTGCCTTTCTGACCCACATCGTTCGACCAGCCAGAATCTCCCGATAAGGCTTGCAAACCTCGGGGAAATCCTCCACTTCGGTGGAGATGAGATGGTTGGGAACGATATCCTTCACGGCATCGAACCAATATCGAGATATCTGAGTCAACATCATCCCTTTATCTGGTATGGGATTGGGCATGACGACATCAAAGGCGGAAATGCGATCCGTTGCCACGATCAAGAGCGTTTCCCCGAGGTCGTAGATGTCCCGGACCTTACCCCTCCCCTTCAAGGACAAATCCTCAAAATCTGTCCGTACGACCACATGGCTTACCATGGTTTCCCCCTTTAGTGAATCCTCAAAGTTCGCATGCGGTTGGCAGCCCCGGCCACCTCATAAACCCTGGGCTTGGCCAAATTCCCCACCCGGTAAGGCAGGAGCATGTCGAGCCCCTTCTCCTCCAGGTCCTGAAAGCACCGCTCCAAACCCTCCCTCAACGGTAAACCCCTGTGGATATGGTGCTGGGCGTAGTAGTGGATGAACAACCCGATGCTGCGAGTTTGACTCGTATCGACCAGCTGTTCCAAGTATGAGAGATCAATGGTGGTCCGACCATAGAGGATCGTTCTCAAGCCCTTGGCGTCGATCTTTACCTCCTTGCGCCCCCTGCTGGGATCGAAGCTTTCGATCCTGGGTCTCCGGGGGGTTATCTCCCCAAACGTCGCCCCACCCTCATCGATCCTCTTGGTGGCGTGGCGTTCAGCTATCTCCTTGGCCGCCGGGGTCACGTATCTCGGCCGATAGCCATCCATCATGATCACGGTATCTGCAACGTCGAAATAGTCCCCCGATCCCCCCATGACCAGGATGGTGGAGACCTTGAGATCCCGATAGAGTTTCTGAACCTTATCCACGAAGGGGGTGATGGGTTCTTTCTCCTTGGCCACCAGTTCCTGCATCCGTTCGTCCCTCACCATAAAATTTGTAGCAGAAGTATCCTCGTCGATCAATAATACCTTTGCCCCCATCTCGAGGAATTCCATAATGTTGGCCGCCTGAGAAGTGGATCCACTGGCATTCTCCGTTGAGAACCTCACCGTATCCTTCCCCAGGGGGAGGTTGTTGATAAAGGGGCTGATATTGACCTTCTCTATGCTTCGGCCGTCTTCAGCCCTTATTTTCACTGCCCCGGGATGGGTAACCACCATCTCGCGACCATCCCCCGGGATATGATTGTACACACCCCTCTCAATGGCGTTCAAGAGGGTGGACTTCCCATGGAAACCTCCCCCCACGATAAGAGTAACCCCCTCGGGTATCCCCATCCCCGCAACTTGACCCTGGTTCGGAAGTTCAAATTCCATCGCCAATTCCCTCGGATAATGAAAGGGGATGGCACCACGCTCCAGGGGCCGATCGTCTACCCCGCTCCGTCTCGGTAGTGTAGCCCCATCGCCGATAAAGGCCACCAATCCCTTCTGCGGAAGCATCGCCCTCACGTATTCCTGATCCTCAGCAGCCTCCACATGCGTTTTCACTTGGGAGGGATCGTGGCTTCGATAAAAGAGCGATTTGTCAACGAGAAGAGGGATCTCCCTGAAGAAGATATCCATGGCTTCACGCCCCAAAATGGTCCGTCCTCTGGCCGGCAGTCCCACCACGAATCGGGCCTCTAACCAACGGTCATCCAGCACCACGGCGTTTCGTTCCAGGATCTCTTGTCCTCCACTATTAATATCGATGAGCCCGCTCTTGCCCATTCCTCTCTGTCCTTTAACCACCGTACCCTGGGTCCGCCGGAATTGTCTGGCGATATGATCCCCAAAGGCGGTCTTCCTGATCCCCCCGTTGTAAAGAGATGGAGGAAACCCCGCCCGGTCGAGGGGAACCCGTGCCCTCACTCGTGAGGGGGCGGCAAAGGGATCGCCCTGGACGTGATCGATGAACAGGTCAAAGGCCTCGAACCGATACACCCCTTTGATATCCTTATAGGCCTTGTAGCCCCTGCCGTCGATCCTGGCCAAAATCTTCCGTAAGTCCTCTTTCGTATTCATACCCTGCGAAGAATCAAACCAATTCCGATCGGAAGTCTCCTGAGTTTCTCAAATCCTCACTCTTAACCTCAACCTTAGCCTTACCCTTACCTTTACCCTCTTATATCTCCGCTCTTACTGCTTACTGTGCACTCCTTCCTGCTTTTCCCTTCTTTTCTCCTAAGGCCTTCTTCCTCTAACCTCCAACCTCGTACTCCCTAC
Source organism: Thermodesulfobacteriota bacterium (assembly GCA_041862515.1). GTDB lineage: Bacteria > Desulfobacterota > BSN033 > WVXP01. The sequence continues at coordinate 3,162 of JBGVTJ010000264.1, forward strand.
TCGTCACTCCCTCTTACCTCTTCAGTCTTCACCCTTAACCTTAGCCTCAGCCTTAACCTTATCCTCTCTCCTCCCTCCCCTCACAGCCCCAGTTCATCGGATATGGTCCCCATGGCCTTTAGGCTCAATTCCGCGAACTCCTCCAACGGAATATTGAGCTGTTCACACTTTCGGATGTGCTCTCTGTTGACGTTTCGGGCAAATTCCTTCTGTTTCATCCGCTTCAAAATCGATGTGGGCTTCACGCTGGCGATCTTTTTGTCCGGATAGACCAGGGTCGTCGCCACCACCATCCCCGTTATACACTCGGCGCAGGTTAGGGCAATATCCAATTCCGTTTTCCGCTGGATTCCCAATGCCTCGGCATTATGGGCCTTGATGGCATCGATAATCTCCTGATTCACCCCCTTCTCCTTGAGGATGGGCTCGGTCTTCAAACCGTGTTGAGGAGAGTCATCCTTCGTCTCTTCATAATCAAGGTCATGAAGCAGTCCCGCAATTCCCCAAGACTCTGCATCGAAACCCAGCCTCTCCGCCAAAGCCCTCATAATGGTCTCCGTTGCCAAGCAGTGCTTTCTGAGGTTCTCGGCTCGTAAATAGGTCCGCATCAATTCGAGGGCCTCCTGCCTCGTTATTCCCGCATCCATTTCCCTTCCTCCCCTTGTGAATTTTACGGTACATTACCCCGTAAAGAGGGATTTCGTCAACCCCCATGGTTGTTGGACGG
>JBGVTJ010000265.1:0-5855 GCA_041862515.1 Thermodesulfobacteriota bacterium
AGGGCCCTGGTAATGGCCTGGGTAATCCACCACGAGGCATAGGTGCTAAATTTGTAACCCTTTCGGTAATCAAATTTCATCACCGCTCTCATCAGCCCCATATTTCCCTCCTGAATCAGATCCAGCAGGGGAAGCCCTCGATAGGTAAACTTCTTCGCGATGCTGACCACCAATCTCAAATTGGCCTGAATCATTTCGCCTGTGGCCTTCTTGAATTTCGATTCAACTGCTTTCAACTCCTTGATGCCCTTTTTCCATTGGGCCGCCTCCAACCCCAAGTTTTCCAATCTTCCCGGATTTTTGGCAATCTCCTTATCTACTTCCCACGATCTCTCTATGACCTTCTCAACGTACGCATCCTTCAAATTGAGGCAACAGATCAAACGGTAAATATCGGTTTCGTTAGCCCTCCGCATCCTTTCCAGGGTTCTCTCCTTCGCCTCTCCCTGGGTACCCTTCTTCAAAAGACCCATTTTTTGGCTCTCACGGTCTAGCGCCTCGGCTTTTTCGGCGATAGAGAGAAATCGTTTCCTTTGGAACTCCTCTTCCTCAAGGGCTACCTTGCTCAGTTCCTCCCCGTCCCGGGTAATTTCCCTCATTTTCACCCGGTTCATCTCTAAATGCCGTTTGAGCTCGAAGAGGATTTCTCGGGCAACCGGAGATTCGAGGGCCAATTTTCTTCGCTCTCTCCCCCTCTCCTCAATCCTTTTAGCAACCTCCATTTCCCTTTTGCGGGTAAGAAGGGGGATATTTCCGATATCCCGGAGATATTTCCATATCGGGTTGTCCACCATTTTGGGGGAAGGGGAATCGGATACCTTTGATTTGCGGATCTTCTTCGTTTTCTTCATATTTTTGGGAAAGCCGATCTCCCTCCCGTCAACTGATGGACTTACAATGGGCTCCTGTTCCCAAGAGCACATTCTGTCCTCCTCGTCGATGTAACGGGTCCCCTCCTGGTCAAATAGTCCCTTTTCCATTGGGTGCTCTCCCACCCCATGCAAAAGACCCTTTCACTCGGTGAAAGGGTCTTATTTAGATTAGAGACTACTAGATAAATCCCAAGGGAGGTCTTTTAAAGAGAAGGAATCCAAATATATTTCCCATTGGCCGAATCGATTTTGCGCCCTCTACACCGATCAATCTCGGCCAAAAAATTGAAATTATTATACCTAAAAAAAGACTTTTGTCAAGGATTTTTTCGGTTTAAGTAATTAATTTTCCATATTTTTTACCCCTTTTGGGCATTTGCGGAGCATCTTGCCCCCAATTGGCTGTTTCTTTGAAGCCCAATCGCCTTTCATCGGCTGGTTAAATCGATGTTGAACACCCTCATGGAAGGCTCTTTCCAATAGAGTCGCGGGGTGAGACCGATCCGCGTAAAGGACCTATATCCACCACGAACAAGGGGTCTCCGATAGGGGAAGAAGAAGAGGTGGCTCGAACAGCTGCAATCGGAACAGCCAAACCCTGGAAGGAATTTGAAGATACGGCTCAACTCGTTAGCCAACATACACTCCTTATCCAAAAGGCACTGCCCATAGACGATGGCCTCGACTTCCCCATATCGGAGAAGGTAGTCGATATGCCAGTGAAGCCGCTTTACATTCTTGAGGTGGCGATTTAACCTCGACCTCATACCCTTCCTCGCTGATCCAACGTAGCCGTAGGATCCTCCATGGAAAAATCGGTACCCCATTCCCCCAATTTGGATCCACCTCCCCTTAGCTAAACGGATCAAAAGGAGATAAACTCCGCCTATCTCACGCATCGGATTCATGGAGAATCCCGTAAGGATCCCGTCTCACGCCCCGTATTTCTTTAGCTTCAAGGCGTTGGCCAACATGAGAGGCATAATACCAGTGGCGGGAAAGCGCCCCAACTCCCCTAATCGGCATGACCTTTCATCGAACCTCTCTACGGCATCGGTTCTTATGAACCTGGAGAAGAGTACAATGGGATTGGGATGCCAACTATGAGATTTGAGTACGGAGGGCGTAGAGTGATCACCCGTAACCACCAACACATCCGGTTCAAGATCCAGAAGATCCGGTATGAACTCGTCCACCTCCTCGATGGCCCTCACCTTGCCATGGAAATTTCCATCTTCTCCGAACATATCGGGTTTCTTGATATGAATGTAGAAGAAATCATACTGATCCACATAATCCCTCAATGCCTTCACCTCATCTCTTATTCCCTCTCCGGCCTCCAAAACATCCATACCAACTAACCTCGCTATCCCTTTGTACATGGGATAGACGGCGATAGCAGCCGGACGAACCTGGAAGAGTTCCGTCATAGTTGGAATTTTGGGGAGCTGAGAGAAGCCCCTCAAGAGGATGGTATTGGCCGGCTCTTGCGATCTCAAGAGGTGGGTTGCCTCTTTTATGAATCGATTGACGATTCTTTCGGAGAACTTGGCACTTTCAGAGGTTGCAGAAGTCGGCATGCTCAACTTTCCCTCCTTTTGGGGATCAGTGTCGGTCAATCCATCTCCTAACCCCTCACCCTTGAAGAGGACGGCGAATCGATGTTCCTTTCCAGGGTTAATGGTGACCTTCACCCCTTCTATCTCTCCAATGCCATTCTGCAACAGTTTGCAGAGAGCTTTGTTTTTCTCGGTTGAAATCCTCCCTGCTCTCCTATCAACGATGACCCCTTTTTCATCCATGGTAGCGAAGTTTCCCCTTGCGGCCACATCTCCCTCAGTGAGATGCATTCCAATCCCTAAGGCCTCCAACACCCCGCGGCCGATCTGGTATTTAATGGGATCGTACCCAAAGAGGGCCAGATGAGAGGGGCCGCTTCCCGGGGTAATTCCGGGGGAGATGGGATCTACGAGCCCACAGATCGATTGCGAGGCAAGTTTATCGAGATTGGGTATGTGGCATTCCTCCAATTCGGTCTTCCCATGTACTGGAAGTCCCCCCAATCCATCGATCACAAGCATGAACATCTTAGCGGGGTTTTTTACGGAAATCGATTTCATCAATTCCTCGGAAATCATGGTTCTGCTCCCTCCTCACGGTTGCCTTCTTTAACAATGGATTCCTGTCACGCCCCAAAAATCTCTGAAAAAATGGGAAAAGGAACTCTGAGCGCGAATTAAGATTTTTTCGGTAACCATTCTCAGTGAAGCGAAACGGCCGCAAATTCAATGCCTAAACCTGAAAGGCGCGTTCTGGAACGAAGTAGCGCCGTAGGCGTTCATTTGCAGTGAAGCGAACGTTAGAATGGTCGATAAAATATTTTGAGCGGCGAAGAGCGACTTTTTCAGAAATCTCCTTCATGTAGTTTGACAATATAAACCAATTCTGTTAGTTTTTGAATCCCCGATGGCCAAAACCACAACCTCTCCTTCTCCATGAGAGATCTTCGGTCGACGAAAGGATGAGCCGATATCAAATTACTCGGTAAAAAGGGGGCAGTATGTACGATGCCATAACGGATATAGCCGGTATTCGGGTGGGTCATTTCTCGCATTTTGAAGCCCTAACGGGTTGTACCGTTGTCCTTTGCGAGGAAGGAGCCCTCGCAGTGGCGGATATATGGGGAGCCGCCACAGGGACCAGGCAGATGGATGCCCTGTCCCTGGGCCACCTGGTGAGGCGAATTCATGGAGTTTGCCTCGCAGGAGGAAGTGCATTCGGTTTAGATGCTGCCGGTGGGGTGATGAAATTCCTGGAGGAAAGGAGCAGAGGATTCGATGTCGGCATAACCAAGGTTCCCATTGTTCCTGCCGCCGTTATCTTTGATCTTGGGGTTGGAGATTATCGGGTACGCCCAGATGCGCAGATGGGCTATAAGGCCTGCATGAACGCCCGGGGAGATGGAGTTGAAGAGGGAAGTGTCGGAGCTGGGACCGGAGCCACAGTCGGAAAGCTTTTCGGTGTCAAACGTGGAATGAAAGGCGGAGTCGGAACAGCGAGCATGAAATCGAAATCTGGGGCGACGGTAGGAGTCCTCGTCGTGGTGAACGCCTTCGGGGACATCATCGACCCCTCTAGTGGCAAGATTTTGGCGGGAGCCAGGGAATCGGAAAAGAGCACGGAGTTGGCCAATTCATCTAAACGCATGATGGAGGGAACTATCAGGAGACAATTCGCCCTCCCCAATACTACCCTGGCAATCATCGCGACCGATGTCCACCTCAACCGGGAGGATTTGAAAAACGTAATCAGACTCGCTCATAATGGGTTGGCCAAAACCATCTCTCCCCTTCATACCACCTTCGACGGAGATGTCATCTTCGCCCTCTCCCTCGGGAAAAAAGAGGCCGATGTAAACACGGTGGGCATGCTGGGTGAAGTAGCCCTCATCCATGCGATCATGCGGTCTGTACAAAGAGCCGATGGTCTTGGTGCCATCCCTGCTTTTAAGGATATTTCTCCATAATGAAGGGATGAACCATGCAATGGGATGGGATCAACGAGGCGACTCAAGACATTCTCGCGGCAAAAGAGATCATTGCCGGGCTGGGACCTCGGTAGAAAATTAGGTTATGCTGAAGGAGATGATGGGCCTTATCATCAAGGCAGAGCCCACCCAGGCTCATCGGGGATTGGCATTGCTGGAGGAAATGGGGTTCATCAGCTCCGTGATTCCCCAAAATATGGATGGCCTCCATCAGGCCGCTGGGAGGAAGAAGGTCATCGAATTCAACGGCACTCATTCGAACCCTCTCGGGTCTCAACTGTAGGCTGTGGGGAGAAAGCTCGCTATTCGCCCTCAAACACCTCCCGCCGGATTATCTCCATTGTGAGACTTTGCTTAAACCCGATGTCATGTCTTTTGGAGAACCCATTCCCAAGGAGGCTTATGCCTTGGCTCACTATGAAGCTCAATCTTGTGATTTAGTGGTTGTCATCGGAACCGCCGCGGCGATTCCGAAGGTGGCAAAGACCTATGGTGCCACTGTGGTGGAGATCAATCTGGAGAGGACATCTCTCACCCACCACGTATGGGATTATGCTATCTGGGGACCTTGTGCCACTGCCACTGCCGAGATCATTAAGAGAGAAAAGGAACGAAAGGAGTAGTTGAAGAGATGAAAATCGTGACCTTAGAGCTCCAATTCAACACCACTGGTCAAACCGATATCATCGATATCACTCGTGAGGTTCAAGAGGAGGTATTGCAATCCGGGATTCAAGGTGGTAGTATAATGGTGTTTATTTCAGGATCGACGGCTGCTTTGACCACCATTGAGTTTGAGTCAGGGGTGGTCAATGACCTGAAAAAGGCCATCGAGAGAATAGCACCGAAGGATATCCGCTACGAGCATGATCGAAGATGGGGCGACGGAAATGGGTATTCCCATGTCAGGGCTGCTCTCTTGGGGCCCTCTTTAAGTATTCCCTTAAGGGGAGGAAAATTGCTCCTCGGCACATGGCAGCAAATCGTCCTTTTGGATTTCGATAACCGACCGCGAAAGAGAAAGGTTACCGTACAGATAATGGGAAGATGAAGGGGGTTCTTTGAAAGAAAGGAAAAAGGAAAAGGTTGAAAAGATAACCTTCGACGATAATCGTCTGGCCAATCACCTGTTCGGCGTTCAGGGAGAGCATGTCAAGCGAATTCAAAGGGCCCTCGGGGTAAAGATCACCACCAAGGCTAACACCGTCATCATTTATGGGGATGATATTGAGGTCGACCTGAGCCGAAAACTGATACAGGAGCTCTATTCGCTGTTAGGGAAGGGTTACCCCCTGTATCCCAGCGACATCGATTATTCAATCCAAATCCTCTCCGCGGATAATTCGGCGAATTTGGAGGAAATCTTTCTCGATACCATCTACATTTCGTCTAAAAAAGGGGTTATTACCCCGAAAAGCCTCGTACAAAAGGAATAT
>JBGVTJ010000266.1:0-5354 GCA_041862515.1 Thermodesulfobacteriota bacterium
CAATAGAAGCACTCTATCTTTAGGTTTACTCATAGGGACCCCTTTTTTATCGGATTCAACGCTATCTCATTCTCGCTCGATGATAATGTTGATGAACGGAGAAAAGGCTACTTGAATTTTTCGATAATTTTGTCCCTTGGTATGAAAGAGATGCTTGCCACTTCTTTAGGCTCAAAGCCCATACAAAGTGCCAGGATCTGGGCATAATCAAAAACAGGTATTGAATACCCCCCGTTGCCCTTGCTCAATTCCGTCTGCACCCTATCCATATGCATCAAACACGTGATGCATGAAACAACGATGAGGTCCGCATTGGTCTCCTCCTTGATTGCATCAAACTTCTTCTTTGCAAATTTTACCGCATCCACATGAGCCCCATGAATAAACCCCCCCGCTCCCCCACAGCACTGAAGTTCCCTGCTATAACGTTCGACCTTGGCCCCCAAAGCCTCCACAAGTTCCCCTAACATGCGGGGACGCCCCGGATTATCGAATCCTAAGATTTCGCTCGGGAATCGCGTGTGGCAAGGATACTGGACAATTGCATGAGCGCCGTCAAGGCGTTTAGTCAACGCACCGCTAATCTTCCTCGGTCCAGCATCATTATAGAGCACATCGATGATGTGACGGACATTGGCCTTCCCTTCAAACTTCTTGCCGCTTCCCTTCAACAGTTCATTAACCCTTTTTCGCTTATCCTCATCCTTTAAAAGTCTCGCTCTTCCCATTCTTAGTGAACTGTAACAGGAACCACACTGTGTGAGAGGGGTAACTCCCTTTTCCTCTGCAATGGCTAGATTCCAGGCATTGACCGCAAAGCTGGCGACTTCATCGGCGGAGGGAAATGTTCCAAATGCCGGACAGCAGGCGCATCCCTCCATATCCACCAATTCCAATCCCAATGCCGGAAGGGTAAGCCTCATTGCCCGCTCAACATCCGGCCTTATGGCTGGCATATTACAGCCGAGGAATAAACCATACTTCATACCTATTATTCCTTAAACATATAATCGTTTTTTCTCACCAGCTCCGTCTCTTTGAGCATCGCCTGAAACTTCTTTAACAACTTTGGAAATTTGACGATGGTAGGAGGCACTTCCTCCACGCCTACAGACCTCCTCAGCTCTTGTACTTTCTCCACGGGCTGGGTGTGACCCCTTTGAAATACTTCAGTCACGGCCAGTGGAATATAGGTTTCATCTTTCCTGCTCTGCCATCTTCTGATCGCCAGGCCAACTTCAAACGGGCGTACTCCCATCGGACACATCTCCTCGCAAGCAGAACAGGTCACACATAGCCACGGCGTCCCGTCTTCAAGCAGCTCATCTTCTAAACCGAGCAGGACCATACGGACCAATCTCCTTATCAGGAGGGGTAATTCCGCTTCCGCGGCTGGACAACCCGCCAAACACGTTCCACAATTGAGGCAATTTCGTATGTCGCCTAAATCCTCTTCCATTACTTCTTTCCAGAGGCCTTCATTTGCCTTTGTCAAATCAATCATACCAACAAGCTCCTCAACGAGAGCATCCGATGTGGACGCCAGTTTTAACTTCCCTTGCCTCCCTCAATACTCCTGAGGTAACTGGTTCAACTGAGCAAGGGTGAATACGGGGCCATCTCGGCACACATATTTATGTCCGATATTGCATCGACCGCACATTCCGAGCCCGCACTTCATCTTCATCTCCATGGAGAGGAGGACTCTCTCCGGCGGAAATCCGAGTTCATGGACAACTGGCAGGGTGAACTTTATCATTATCGGTGGCCCACAGACCAGCGCATAGGCATTCTCAGCACTGGGGGCAACTTCCTTGGCAATTGCGGGGACGACCCCCACTCTGCCCTTCCAACCATTATCCCCACGATCGACGGTGAGATAGAGTCCAAGGTCCTTTCGTCTTCCCCACTCTTGAAGCTCATCCTTATAGAGCAGCAGCCCTGGGCTCCTGGCACCGTAGAAGATGCTGATATCCCCAAAACTATTCCTATGGTGCGAATCAAGCATATAGTTGGTCAGAGCCCTCAAGGTAGAGAATCCAAAGCCACCGCCGATGATAACGATATTCTTCCCCTTGAACGTCTCGATGGGATAACCGTTACCCAAGGGCCCTCTGATGCCGATGATTTCCCCCGGCTCCATATTATGGAGTGCTGTCGTGACCACCCCTGCCTTGCTCACGGTAAATTCAAGACGCCCTGGTTGCGTGGGCGAGGATGCCATGCCAAAGGGCGCCTCCCCCTCCCCTAAAACGGATAGCTCGGCAAACTGGCCAGGGATGTACGTAAAGTTCGCTTCGTCTTCCTCATGAAAAAACGAAAGGGAAAAGGTCTTGATATTTCTGTCGTCCGTCTCCACTACGACTCTCTCTATCCTCATGGGTAGTGGAAGATAGGGATTTCTCATGGAGCGACCTCTAATCGATTGGAAAGGACAGTTAACACCTGACGAATATCCACGTTGACCGGGCATTCTCTGACGCACCTCCCGCATCCCACACAGCCTATCTGGCCGTAGTTGTCCAGAAAGTATTTGAACTTGTGCATGAACCTCTGCCTCAGCCTTTCCTTATTCGTTGGCCTCGGATTTGCCCCGGATGCTTGCAAGGTGAAGAGGGGAAACTGACACGTATCCCATATCCGAATCCTCTTTCCCCCTGAATCGCGGGCCTCATCAACGATGTCAAAACAATGACAGGTTGGGCAGAGATACGTACAAACTCCGCAGTTCAGGCACTTCTCAGTCAAGAGGCCCCATATGGGATCATCGTATATCTCGGCCAGCTTTTCCGCCAAACCGTCTATTTTCACCTCCGAGGTCATCGACGCCTCGGCATCGCGGATCACCTTTTTCACCAGGGATAGCTTATCCGCTCCCGCGTCCTCAAGGCCTCGCCTTTCCAAGAGTTTTTTACCCCGATCGCTGACAACCTGGGCGACGTAGTCATCGCCGATATCTATCAGCAATATGTCTAAACCCTCCCTTGAGAACGGCCCACCACCTACCGAGGTGCAGAAGCAGGTCGGGCAGGGCTGTATACAGCCTATTCCCACGACGACCAAAGGGGCTCTACGATCTCGATAGTATGTATCCTTGTATTGCTCTCCATCGAAGACCTTGTCCAAAAGGAGGGAATTCCTGGCGTCGCAGGGCCGGGTACCGAAAAGCAGGCGTGGTTTCCCCGCGGACGGAGGCGTCTCTATTTTCGACGGGTCATCAATGGAGGTATAGGTAAACAATATCTCCAACTGGGGAAAAAGCATTTCCTTAGGAGGCATTTTGGAGTTCATGTAATCGAGAAACGCCTCTTTTCCCGAATGAATCCTGCCGAAGACGACCAGGTCCTCTCTCTTCACCGGGGCAAAGACCTCATATTCCCTGAGCAATTTGTCGAGGAATCGAGCACTATCTCTCTTTTTGAGAATTTTAGGCTTCATCAAAATATCCAGTCTTCTCAATCATGGGCTTAGTATGAACTCCTCGGGGTCATCGGGTTGAAAGGTCGCCAAGGGGGCCACCTCGTCAAGGCTTGTTCCCGATTCATAACCGTAGAGTTCTTTGACATCATGAACCAATTTCCTGGTGAGTTTTCTGAAATCGATGCCCATGGGACAGGCTCGCTCACATGCGCCGCAATCCACACACCGGCCCGCCATATGGAAAGCACGCATGAGGTGAAAGATCATGGTATCGCTGATCTCGGTCGTTTTGCCAATCCATTGCGGACGAGTACGATCAACGAAGCACTCCCCACAATAGCATAAGGGGCAAGCATTTCTGCAGGCATAGCAGCGGATGCATTTGTCGACTTCATGGGAGAAATAGTTCCATCTCTCTTGAGGAGATTTTGTCCCAAACTCGGCGATATCGGAAAAGGAATCGCCCGTGTCTTCCTCCACCCCCTCCCCTACCAAGATATCGTAAATGACCGGGTTCCGATGGGTGCAGGCTTGGCAGGAAGAATGGAGATATTTATCCCTGTCGAGAACATCGGTCCAACCGGCACCCTTGAGGACGACCTGATTGTCCTTCTCCTCCGCCCCCAGAATCTCCCTCGCTTCACGCTTGCCCTCTATTCGTCTCCTGTCAATCAACCCTTGACAAGGGACCCCAATGATGATGACCTGCTCCCTCGAGAGCTGTTTTTCCTTGATGAGTTCGACGACCGTACGCGAGTCGCACCCTTTGGTAACAAGGGCAATCCTCTCCTGCCTTTTTACCAGGTATTTCGACACGTTATTGTCGCAGAACGAGTTCCAGACGAGCCTGTCTACTTCACCCTCTTTCCTGATGAAGCACGGGGTACTGTGTAAGGGCAGAGTGCCCCCTTCAAATCCTATTACGAGCTCTACCTCATTTTTTCGAAGTAATGTGCGAGCTGCCTCCCTTATCCGCTCGGATCGGTCCGGCATCCGGCATACCTCCACGTTATCTTTTCACCAGCTTTTCCGCTGGACCCAAAGTCCTTACGGTTTCAGTGACCCTTGCGATCACCTCGGCAAACCTGCCTCCCTCTGCTGCGGAGACCCAACCGAACTGGACTCGGCCCTCCTCAATACCAACAAACTCGAGAAGGCTCTTCAGTAAGGCGAACTTCCTTCGGGCACTGTAATTGCCGGAGAGATAATGACAATCGCCCGGATGACAGCCGGAGACGAGGACTCCATCGACACCGTGTTGAAGACTGGCGACGATAAAGAAGGGGTTTATCCTCCCCGAACAGGGAACCCGAATGACCCTAAGATTGGAAGGATACTGGATTCGACTAACCCCAGCCAGGTCAGCCCCGGCATAGCTGCACCAGTTACAGAGAAAGGCAATTATCTTTGGCTCCCAATGATTGCTCTCCGGTCCCATTGATGCCTCACGTAGCCCGAATCATGGAAAGGACCTGCTGGTCACTGAATCCCTTGGTATCTACAGCGCTGCTCCGACAAGACGAAGCACAGAGCCCACACCCCTTACAAAGGGCTTCATTGATCACCGCCACCTTTTTCTCGTCATCCATTTCTATCGCGCTGAACGGGCAAAGGAGATGACAAACCCCGCATCCGCTACATTTCCTCTCATCAAGAGTGCTGACCGCCCCGCCCGCTTCAATTCTATCCCTTGACAGAATGGTAGTAGCTTTGGATGCCGCTGCCTTCGCCTGTGCAATGCTCTCGACAATAAATTTGGGGCTATGGGCGAGCCCACAGACAAAAACTCCCTCCGTTGGGAATTCCACCGGCCGGAGCTTAATGTGAGCCTCGAGGAAGAAGCGATCCTCATTCAAAGGGACTTTGAAGAACCGGGCGATCTCCTCATTTCCCGGGGGGGGAATGATTGCCGTCGCCAGGGCAAGGGTCTCCGT
>JBGVTJ010000267.1:0-11534 GCA_041862515.1 Thermodesulfobacteriota bacterium
AAACCCAAAACTCGCCTTTCAGGCTCAGACATTGGGTTTGCGGCCGTTTCGCTTCACTAAGAATGGTTACCAAAAATTCTTTACTGTTCGCTCCAGGGATTTCGGCAACAATCCCTTTAGAAATGAGGATTTGGAATTTGCCTGTATTCTCTCTTTTACGAAAATATTTATGTCGTCATCAATAAAAGCCTGCTTGTGCAGGATTATACCAGGAAATCCGGTATTTTCTCTCTCCGAATCAGATCCTCATAGCTCTCCCTTTCCCGAATGAGATGAAAGCGATTTCCCATGGCAAGCACCTCGCATACCCTCGGTCGAGCGTTGTAATTGGAAGACATGGAAAATCCATAGGCCCCAGCGCTCATCACGGCTACCAGATCCCCCGGATTGAATTTGGGCATTCTCCTATTTTTGGCTATGAAATCCCCGGACTCACAAATGGGACCAACCACATCCGCCACTATCTCCTCCCCTTCCCCCTTGGTTACTGGCAGAATCCCCTGAAACGAACCGTATAGACTTGGCCTGATGAGGTCATTCATGCCGGCATCTATGATGACGAAGTTCTTTTGCCCGGTCCCCTTGGTATAGAGGACCCGGCTGACCAAAATTCCCGCATTCCCCACGATGACCCTTCCCGGCTCAAAGATTAAGGTATAATCTAAATCCGATGTCTCCTCGACAATGGCCTTGGCATATTCCGTGGGATGGGGAGGAACTTCATCCTTATAGGTTATCCCGAGTCCCCCCCCGAGGTCGAGGTATCGGATCCCGATCCCCCTCTGACCGAGGGCGTGGATCAACTCCTTCACCTTCCTGAGGGCTTCAACGAAGGGCTCGAGCTCGACCAATTGCGAACCGATATGGCAGTCCACCCCGATGATCTCAATGTGGGGTAACCCGTTGGCGAAGATGTACTCATTCATGGAGAGGTTGAAATCGATCCCGAACTTGTTTTCCCTCAATCCGGTTGCGATATAGGGATGGGTTTTGGGATCAATATCCGGATTAATCCGTATGGCTACGGGAGCCCGCGTACCCAGTCTCCCCGCTATCTCGTCGATGAGGGTCAATTCCTGGGATGATTCAGCGTTAAACATCAAAATTCCCGAATTGAGTCCATATTCTATCTCTTCCCCCGTTTTTCCTACCCCGGAGAAGACAACCTTCTTGGGATCTACCCCCGACTTCAATGCCCTAAAAAGCTCTCCCCCCGACACTACATCCAAGCCGGCCCCTAGGTTTACGAATATCCTCAACAAGGCCAAATTCGAGTTGGCCTTAACCGAATAGCACACCAAGTGCCGCACCTTTTCAAATGGCGAGTCAAAGGCCTTGAAATGCCGGACCAATGTCTTATGACTGTAAAGATAGAAGGGTGTTCCCACACTATCTGCTATGGTCGCTATGGGGACCCCCTCGCAATAGAGGTCCCCATCCTTGTATTGAAAATAGTGCATCACCTTTCCCCATTGAAGCCTTGGAAGGCCTGGGCCTATTGGATATAGGTATATTTTACCCTAATCATCTCCGAAAAAGCGCTTTCGTTTTGATGCCGCGAGCCGTCTATGGCCGTCACATGGTAATCGTACTCCTCACCCCTTCTCACGCTCCTGTCCACATAGATGGTTCCCCTTACCATCTCATCCGTTAGCCTCTCGAATTCCCCCTCAAATACCCTCCTCCGGTAGACGCGATACCCCACCACATCCAGTTCGGGATTCGCAGTCCATGTAAGCTCCATACCCTGGGGCAGGGGAAAAGCGACCACCCCAGTTGGAGGTGAAGGAGGGAGGAGGTCGATTGGGGTTACGATGATGGGGGTTGAACTGCTCCCCTCGATCAGGGTCTCTCCTGTCTTGATCAGGCTTCTCACCGCGTACTGATAATCCCTATCATTCACCACTCGAGTATCCCGGTAGTGGGTATCCTCGATGGGTTCCGTGTTTAACGGGTGCAGCGGAAAATCCTTCTCAGCCTCACCACGATAGAGGTTGTATCCCACGGCCTCCTCCACAGCAGCCCACCTCAATTCCACCATACCATCACCAGCCACAGCGCGCAATTGCTCTGGCGGAGGAAGAGGTACATCCCACAGAACTTCAACCCTATTGGACCCCTGGCTGAAATGGCCCCTTCTATTAAAAGCTAAAACCCTGTACCTATATGTTCTCACAGCCCGTAATCCCTTATCAACCCAGAAGAGCCGATCGGCCTCTATCACATAACGTTCCCGCGAAGCTAAATCAACTTCTGCGATGGGAACCAATCTCTCCGGACAACCCTTACACTCCTCCCCTTCAAAGGACCCCCTGAGAACCTTGAAGCCCTGCAAATCCACCAGTTTCGACCCGTCTGTATTCTCATGAGGCAGCGACCACTGCAAAATCACCCGTCCCTCCCGGACCGAGGCATCCAAATCATTTACGACCTTTGGGACGATGCGGTCGAGGGAAACGGGAGGTGCCTTCTTCCCACAGCCTGCCCACAGAATCAAAAGAGGAATAAGAAAAGAGAGAAGGGAAATTCTTTTCTTCAAGGCCTCACTCCTCAACCTTTTTCCGGTACCCCCTCTCAATACCTCCTCTCCCCAAAGATCGCCGTCCCCACCCGGACCATCGTCGCCCCCTCCTCAATGGCCACCTCGAAATCCCCCGACATTCCCATGGAGAGCTCATCCATCCGGACTCCCTCAATCCCCTCTTCCCGAATTCGATCCCTGAGCTCGCGAAGCCTTATGAAATACGGACGCGCCTTTTCGGGCTCATTGAAGTAGGGGGGCATAGTCATCAAACCCTCGATGGAAATATGTTCCAGGGGGGCTACATGGTAGATCAAGTCCATCACCACCTCGGAGTCAATCCCGAATTTGGACGCCTCTCCCGACAGGTTCACCTCAACCAAGCCCCTCACCCTTATACCCTTCTGTGCAGCCCTGCGGTCTATCTCCTGGGCCAAGGGGATTCCATCGAGGGAATGAATGTAATCGAATAGGGTTACGGCATGTCTCGCCTTATTTTTCTGCAGATGTCCGATCATATGCCATTGAACCCCATGACCAATCTCCTCGATCTTCTCCCGGGCTTCCTGCACGTAGTTCTCCCCCAGGATGGTCACGCCCGCCTCGATCGCTTCTTGAATCCGACCTGACTCTATGGTCTTCGATACGGCGACCAATTTGATCTCCCCCGGGTCACGACCAGCCCTTCCCGCCGCCTGATCCATTTGCTCCAAGACCCTCGAGAGATTATCCCGTATCGATGACATCGTATGTAACCCTTTGAAGCTATGGAATGGGACTCATGACCTCCCCGATAGATCTACGGCCTTCAGGTGGTTCAATCCCTCCAGAAGTTCACAGAGGGGGAGACCGACTACATTCGTATAGGAGCCTTCGATCCGTTGAACCATGAAGGCCCCGATTCCTTGAATGGCGTATCCTCCGGCCTTGCCGAAGGGCTCCCCCGTCCCGATATACCAGGTAATCTCCCCGGGATCGAGGGTTTTTATCCTCACCAGGGTCTCGACGGCTATAGTTTTCTCCTTCCCCTTGGCCCCATGGCAAAGGGATACCCCCGTGACAACCACATGATCCCTTCCGCTCAACGCAATGAGCATCTGGTAGGCCTCCCCGTCCGTTTGGGGTTTTCCCAAAATCACCCCATCGATTGAAACGACGGTATCCGCCCCGATCACCCACCGATTAGGGTACACCTCAGCAACTTTTCGGGCTTTGGCCTCGGCCAACCGAAGCACGTGATCTTTCGGGCTTTCACCATCGATGAAATTCTCCTTTACGTCGCTGGGAACCTCATCGAAATCCAGCCCGATTTGTCGCAAAAGTTGTCGCCTCCTGGGCGATGAAGAAGCAAGGATGAGTTTTTCCGTCATCGGTCATTAAGTAAAATAAATTGATGTCATTTGTCAATGCCAATAGCCATTCTCAGCCTGTTTGCCTTGACTCTCCTGGGGTAGTTTGATTATCATTTGGCAGTGATACGTTCTTTTACGCATGGAAAGCCTTGAAAAGGCTCCAAAGGGAGGAGAGATATGCCCCGGGACAAAAAAAGGGCCAAACATTTGGAAGATACGCTGAAATTGAAAAGTAGGTTAGCCTGGGATCAGATGCAGGAATCCTATAGGAAGGAATGTTTCCTCTTTGCCGAGGACTACAAACGATTCCTCAATAGCGCCAAAACCGAAAGGGAGGCTGTTGTCGAAGTACTGAGCTACGCCGAGAAAAGGGGCTTTCGGGAGATTTCCGATCCAAAAAAGAACCGGAGAATCTATTGGGTTAACAAAAACAAGACCATCGCCTTGGTTACCCTGGGGAAACGTCCTCTCTCCGAGGGAATGCGAATCATCATATCCCATATCGATTCGCCGAGACTCGACCTGAAGCAGAATCCCCTCTATGAAGAACTGGAAATGGGCCTTCTCCGAACCCACTATTACGGCGGCATAAAGAAGTACCAGTGGGTGGCAAAACCCCTGGCCCTCCATGGGATGATGATTAAAAGGGACGGCACCCAATTGGAATTGCGCCTTGGCGAGGAGGCGGTGGATCCCGTTTTCACCGTTTGCGACCTCATGCCCCATCTCTCCAGAAGGGTTCAAGACGAGAAGAAACTGAGGGAGGCCATACAAGGGGAGAAATTGACCATCCTGGCAGGAAGTATTCCCTTCCCCGATGAGGAGGCAAAAGAACGCATAAAGCTTAACCTTCTCGATTTTCTCTTTAACCAGTACGGATTGGTGGAGGAGGACTTCTTGAGCGCTGAACTGGAATTGGTCCCAGCCCATCAAGCCAGGGATGTCGGGTTTGATAAGAGCCTCGTGGGTGCCTACGGCCAGGATGATAAACTCTGCGCCTATGCATCCTTGAGGGCCATCGATTCGGTAAAAGATCCGGAATATACCACCCTTGCCCTGTTTTTGGATAAGGAGGAAATAGGAAGCGAAGGGAACACCGGTGCCAAATCCAAATTCCTGGAATGGATTGTGGCAGATCTCCTCAGATTATCGGGTGAGGAACTGAGCGATATGGCCCTGAGGCACGTCCTATTTCGCTCCAGAGCCCTTTCAGCGGACGTGGATGGAGCAATGGATCCCAACTATCAGGACGTCCATGAAAAACAGAATGCGGCCAAGATCGGATATGGAGTTTGTCTATCCAAGTTTACGGGATCCGGCGGGAAGTACGCCACAAGCGATGCCAGTGCCGAATATGTAGCGGAGATCAGGAAACTATTCAACGATCACGGGATCACCTGGCAAATGGCCGAATTGGGCAAGGTTGATGAGGGAGGAGGTGGAACGGTAGCCAAGTATTTGGCTAGCTACGGAATGGATATCATTGACTGTGGCGCGCCCGTCCTGGGTATGCACTCCCCTTTTGAGGTGGCAAGCAAAGTGGATATCTATGAGACCCTCAGGGCGTACAAAGGCTTTTTTAAGGGGAAATCTTAGAGAACACCCCCTTTTTTCCGCGGCAAAGCATAGGTATCGATTTTATATGTGATGACATAAATATTTGCAATTAGGATTTAATCCCTGTTTGAATTATGCGCAACTATTTAAGATGCTACATATAAGAACCGCTGATATGGAATGGGTAAATAGGGCCTGAAACGTGAAGGGAAAGATAAAAGCAAAGGACGAGTTGAAGAACATCCTCGAAGGCCTTAAGCGGAGGGGGAAGGGGATCGTTCTTACCAATGGGTGTTTCGATATCCTCCATATTGGCCACATTCGTTGCCTCGAGGAGGCTAAGAAGAAAGGGGATATCTTGATTGTAGCCCTCAATAGCGATCGGTCCATTCGGTCCCTAAAGGGGCCGTCTAGGCCCTTCACTCCTGAGGCAGAAAGGGCTGAGGTCCTCTCAGCCCTGGCATGTGTCGATTATGTGGTGATCTTCGATGAGCCCGATCCGCTTGAGCTCATCTCCTCCCTGAAACCCAATATCTTGGTCAAGGGTGGGGATTGGACGCCAGAAACCACCATTGGAAGGGAGGTAGTTGAGGGGATGGGTGGTAAGGTCGTTATCATTCCCCAAGTTCGAGGTGTCTCAACGTCCGCCATCGTTGATAGGATAGCAAAAAAAGGGGGAAAGGCACGATAGCATGTTTGGCCTTTTCCCCCAACGATAAGCTTTTGATTATCCTGATATCGTATACTCTCTTAAGACACTCCCCGACGATTTTGTCTTTTCTAAGGATGCAGTGATTTCCCATGTGACTTTGACGAATAATAGTGCCTCATAACTTTTCTCTTCTTCTTCTTTTTTCTTTGATTTCCATTATCCCCGTAGCCATAGTACCCACCTTTTCCATAATTGTAGTAATAGTAGCGGGAATAGTAGTATCGCTCCTTCTCCACGTTCAAATTATTCAGCATCGCCCCGACGATGCGGGCATTAACCTCTTTTAAGAGTTCCACAGCCCTCGCAACACCATTTCTATTAGAAGTTCCTGCCCCCACTACAAGGATAATTCCTTCCACGAGCCGGCTCAGCACAATGGAATCCGTCACTGCGAGAACCGGGGGTGAATCCATGATGATCCGATCATATTTGTCGCCGAGGAGCGTCATGAGCCTCTGCATCCTCTTGGAGCTCAAGAGCTCGGAGGGGTTAGCAGGAATCGTTCCACAGGTAAGGAGGTCCAAATTGGGAACCTTGGTCTTCTTGATAAAGGAAAACCCATCCTCCCCATCAAGGAGAAGATCGGAGAGACCGCGGGTGTTTGATATTGCAAAGATCTCATGAATCCTGGGTTTCCGCATATCGCAATCCACAATGAGCACTCGGCTCCCACTTTGGGCCATTACTGTGGCCATGTTGGCAGCGGTGATGGTCTTTCCCTCTTGAGGTCCCGCGCTGGTTACCTGAATAAACTGGGGTGAGGGTTTTGAACCGGAAAACAAAATACCCGTCCGCAAAGCCCGATAGGCCTCCGAGATGAGGGACTTGGGATCTTCCTGAACGATAAGTTCTAAATGGTTGTTCGGGTGGAATGTGGGTATGAAACCCATGTAAGGAATCTGGATTCGCTTGATGTCCTCAGGGGTTTTCATGCTCGTGTCGATATACTCCAAGAAAAAGGCAAGGCCCACTCCTAGTCCCACCCCGATGAAAGCCGCAAAGAGTATGTTAAATCCCTTGCCAGGCCCTATTGGGCTTCTCGGAACCTGAGCTGGATCGATGACCCTGATATTGGTGCTCTTCAGGTCACTGCCTAAATCCACTTCCTTCATCTTATTAATTACGATGTTGTACATTTGACGGTTACTCTCCGCATCCCGTTGCAAGATCCCGTAGTCGATGGCCTTCCTATTTAACTCCAGCGCTTCTTTCTTCTGTTTTTCCAAAGCCTCGACGAGGGTGGCCTCCTTCGATTGAGCCACCTTATATTCGGTCATAAGGCTATTGACATTCTTCTTGACCTCGAGGGCGATCTTGCTCGTCATCAGGCCAATCTGAGATCTCAGCTCCATCATCTTCGGATGTTTTGTTCCATATTTTTTTGAGATCTCGGAATATTTCCTCTGCAGACCAACGTAATCGGTTTTGAGCTGCTGGATCATGGTGTTACTCAAGATAGAGGGAAGGGACTCGATCATCTCTGGCTGGTCGGCTAATTTTTTGAGCTCCTTGTATCTCGTCTCAATAGCAATTCTCTCGGTCTTTGCCGAGGTTACCAGCGAATTGAGGTGGGAAAGACGCTGAACAACGATGTTCTGTTTTTCCTCCAAGGAGACGATGTTCTCTTTCTCTTTGTACTTCTGGAGGGCAATTTCAGACTCCTCTACCTTTTCCTTCTGTTGAGACAACTGTTCATTGAGCTTTTTCATCATCTTCTGGGCGGTTTCGATCTTGGCTTCCATGGTCATATTGATATATTCTTCGGCAACGGCATTGGCGATCTGAGCAATAATGTGGGGGTGACGGCCGGTAAAATTGAGATCCACCACCATTTTGCTATCCTTCATCGGTGAAACACCTAAGCGCCCGATGAAGGCGTTGACGAGTCCTTGGCTTATCCCACTGTTCCTTACATTATTATGTTTGATGGTCCCCTTTGCACTGGAAGACCCCTTGAATAGATTAATCGGATTCAGGTTTTTCATGAGCCACACAACTGAGCTCTTCGGATCGAAGCTAAAGCTCCTCCGGGAGGAAGGCTTAAACTCAGGGCTTTCCTGAAGCCCCAGCTTTCTTATGACCCTCTCGGCAAGAGGCCGACTTCGGAGGATGGTATATTGAGTCTGGTAGTAATCCGGATCGAAGAATGGAAGGGCCATATTGGGAAAAACTAAGACATTAGCGCTCTGTCTCTGGATGGATAAACGAACGGAGGCACTGTAGTAGGGTTCTCTGTTCATGGATGAAAGGACGGCAAGGGTGAGCACGATCACCGTTAATGTGCCGATGATCCACTTTCGCTTCAAGATGACCCGGAGGTAATCTTTCAGATGGATTTCCTGGCTCGATGCAACCATTGATGACTCTCCGAACTGCGTTTATTCCCTTAATGATAGTTTACGGCACAAATAATCCCTGAGCTATGAAAAAAAGTTAAAGCATCCAGAAATTGCTCAGAAAAAGGGAAAAATGGCAAAATTGAATAATATGAAGAAAATAAACCCAGGAACTTGTCAAGAATAAGTTATATCTTCTATTTTTGCCCGAAAAACCCCTCTAACAGATTATTTCTAAGGTACCTCCTGAAATTATCCCTTTTCTTATTTTACTCGAGTTGACAGCAATTAATCCGTTTTCATTCTAGTACTTAATCGTCTTCAAAAATCGTGCCGTCTTTTAAAAATGTCCATTCTCAAGACAATCCCATACTCCTCTCCAATCCCGCTCACGTTTGGAAAATCCCGGTCTGAGGAAAACCTCAATAAATTCTCTCGCCCATTTTTATTGATATTTTATGAATTTTTTTCATAATGATGCCGATATTTGACGATTTGCAATAATCAGGCCACAGGTCTCGATATGGGAGTCAGGGAGATTCGTACTTCCTTGAGAAAAACCAAAGATAATAATATTTCTATGATTTTAAGGGCTTACGTGGAATTACTCCTCAATCAAGAACTTAGGAGGGGGTAGGAATTTACTGTGGTATGTTTATTGCTAAAATCGATAAGGAAGTAAAATCGTATACACATCGTAAGTTGAGGAAACCATGAAATCGATGGCTCATCATCCAACGGACCTCATCAAGACGAAACAGGCAGCCGATCTCTTAGGGGTGACCGTTCAGACCATTAAGAACTATATCTACTCGGGAAAGCTCAAATCTCATAAGACCCTCGGCGGCCATCACCGTATTATGATTTCGGATCTCCAGGACCTGGCCTCTTACCATAGTAGTCCCTCCCGAAAGGAACTCGTTCAACAATACGATCACCTTTATCGAAGCTATCTCGACACCATCGGAGCTCTGCTCAATGCCCTGGATGCCAGAGATGGGATTGCCTCAGGGCATTCGAGGAGGGTGGCCCACTATGCATTCGAGATCGGCAAGGCCATGGAATTTCCTCCAGAATCCCGGAGAATCCTCGAGCTGGGCGCACTGCTCCATGATGTGGGGAAGATTATGATTAGCGAGCAGATCCTGGGAAAACCGGGAAAGTTGACCGATCAGGAGACCTATATCATCCGACAACACCCCGAGATGGGGGAGAAAATCGTGGGCCTGGTGGAGTTCCTCAGGGAAACCAAGCCCTTCATCCGCCACCACCACGAACGCTTCGATGGCCTGGGATATCCCGATGGCCTTTCAGGGGAGAGCATACCCCTTGAGGCCAGGATCATCTTCATTGCAGAGGTTTTTGACGCCATCAGGTCTAACAGTTCATACCAAGAAATCCGGAACCTTAAGGAGGCAATTGCCGAGATGGAAACGGGTGCTGGAACTCAATTCGACCCCCAGATTTTGAAAATCTTCATCGAGAATGTCAGAAAGGGCTCAATCAACGGCTTTGATTTACCGGAAGAATCCCTCGGCCCCAACAATGGACAAAGAACCCATGCGGTCGGAGGTTTTTCTACATGACAGTGAATAACGGCCACGGCTCCATGCAAAACTCTACCCACGGGAACATCGTCTTCACGGACGATATCCCCGACCTATCCAATGATGAAAGACTCCCGGTGATGGTCACAATGACCTGCTTAAACGGCTGCTTCGCGATGCCCAGTGGCTCGCGATCTTTGACAGGAGAAATGCTTCTGTCGGATGGAGCCGGAGCCGTGGCCGCCTTCGCCTCAACCGGGATGACCGATGCCCAGGTTCAAAATCACTAATGTCACTAATGGGGGCAGACTTTAATTTTTGATTTTCTTCCCTTCACGGGGATCCTCCCCTTTATCCAGGTCCGCACCAATTCCGCGAATTTATGAAGGTCCGCCAAACTCTGAAGCTTGCTATACACCTCATCCCATTCTAGAACTCCTATTAGCCATGGGCGTCAACGAAGTCCTTAGGGGTTTGCACCAGGAGGGAGGTTTTTCCCGCAAAATGCTGCGCATCCCAGGATACAAATGCCTCAATCCTTCGCGATTCCTGCTCCGCAACCGCCAGCGCTAGCGCATCGCCCAAACTCATTCTTTTGGCGATTAGTGAAAGAAGATCCTCCAGATGCAGTGCCGGTAGGGGAAGGCCGCGATCGTGGTACGGAAGTATTCCGATCTTGTATCGTTCCGGAAGATACTCGTAGAGTTCTACGAGCTGCCTCTCGCTCAGGTTGAAAGAGAGGATTCCACAAATTTCGAGTACGTTGAATACACTGGTAACCCCAATTTTTAGGTCTGCAACAATATCGAGGAAAACCCGGTTGAGGCGATAGTTTCGATCCCTCTTGTAACGCAGGTCTATGACAAAAACGTTGCTATCGATAAAGGTTAAACCCTTTTTCTCACCCATCTCATGGCCTCCCTCCAGCTTTCGAAATGGGGTTCCGTGCGCTCCAGTGCTTTTTCGATGTCTTTCCACGACTGCTCGAAGGGTTTCAGTGCGAATTCGTCCTCGGTGAACGGTGAAATATAGGCAAAGGGCTTCCCTCTTCGGGTCACAAGGACTTTCTCACCTTTTGATACCAGACGAAGAGCCTCTCCCGTTCTATTCTTGAGTTCCTTTGCGGTGATTATCTTCATATTTCTTCTCCTTAAATAACTATTTCATTCATATAATAGCTAATTCACTACCCCTTTGCAACCCTTTTCCAAATCTCACCATCCCATTTTTGGCGAACTGGTGAATTGGGAGAATTGGGGTCCGACTTAAATTTTGAGTTTTCGCTTTTTCCTGCACTCTTTCTCGTCTTGGAAGGAAAAGCGCCTTCTGGCTACATCATCCCGAATTCCGTTGATCAAATCTATGGTCTTTTGATCTCCCCCACGCAGCAAATTCTCCACAAAGCGAACGTTGTACGTCACAGTTGCCAGATCTCTTCCTATGTGCCCAGCGACATCGTTTCCCTTATGAGAGCCATATGTGCGTGCGATGTAACAGAAAATCCGACGA
>JBGVTJ010000268.1:0-2417 GCA_041862515.1 Thermodesulfobacteriota bacterium
GACCCATTTGATGCTGACCAACAACGGCTACCAGGAGGTAATCAAAGCCATCAAGGGCTTCTCGCGGCCAATCCTCGCGCTCGGGGGAGGCGGGTATGATATATATCGAACGGCCCGGTGCTGGACCCTGGCGTGGTCAATACTCAACGAGGTGCAGCCCGAGGATGAATTTGTCGGGGCCGTTGGAGGGATGATGTTCGGCCCAGAGATGGAGGTGGGTAGCCTCTACGATGTCCCGCGTCCTGCAACGGGGAAGGTTAAGGAAAAAGCCTTCGCACAGGCTGAAGAGGCTGTGAAGTATATAAAGGAAAAGGTCTTCCCCCGCCATGGAATACAGAGGTAAGTAGCTACTAAGGATGAGCAACCATCAGGCGTTCCGCATCCGGCTCACTTGCGAAGCTAAAACCGGCCTTTTTGAACACCGTGATGGCGATCCGGTTCAGGTTTTCAACCACTACCCATACCTTTTCGATCTGCATCACTCTCGCCGCATCCAACATGGTAAAGGTCAGGGCTTGGCCGATCCCCTTGTTTTGATAGTCCTGGTGGACGAAGATCATAAACTCTCGGACATTACGTCCCACCGGCTTATCGAGGGCCGCATGTCCCACAATCCGATTCTCCAGGACAGCGACAATGTTAAACCACTCCTCCACAACTCCCATCATCCATTTATGACGATTCTCCTTTTGCCCCGGAGGAAGCCCCATGGCCCTTCCCTTGGGGTCGAATTCATCATACATTTCGGATAGGCTCTTGAAGTCTCCTCCCTGGTAGGGTCGGAGGAAGACGGTTCTTCCCAACTTATCTTTAATGGATCGAGAAGGGGAAATGATGCTCACCTCAGACATTTCACTGACCTATGGGGGTATCCTCCTTCCCTAGGATATGAGAAACACGGGTTAAAATCAATGGGAGAATTGGGGGAAATATGGCGGGTTTCGGGAAACTCCGGTATTTCCCTCATGTTCCAATTTTTGTTGCCATAGAGGAGGAATTTATTATAGGATGTTATGGGGCTACCGATCGGGTGATTGGACAACCCCAGATTACCGTGAGCGTTGAGGCAAATTTACTCACAATTTCAACGAACCGATAGAATTGAGGGAAGCTCCATGAGGGAATATCGACTTGTTCAAGTGGATGTCTTTACCGGGGAAATCTTTGGGGGAAATCCGTTGGCCGTCTATCCTGACGCCGAAGGGCTGGACCGAGAAGAGATGCAAAGAATTGCCAGGGAAATGAACCTCTCCGAGACCGCCTTCGTGCTTACCTCCAGCTCTTCCGAGGCGGATTTTAAGGTGAGGATCTTCACACCTCAAAGGGAAATCCCCTTCGCGGGCCACCCCGTCATCGGCACCTGTTTCGTCCTGGGTGACGAGGGGAGGATAGGCCCAAAGGAAGGAAAAAGGGTGACTAAGCTGGAATTGGGGTTGGGGGTTTTCCCGGTGGAGGTGGTCTTCTTGGGAGGGGAGCCCGTCTTGGTCAAAATGGAGCAGAGGTCCCCTGAGTTTCTGGGCGCCTATAGTGAGATGGAGCTCTTGGCCCGACTCCTTTCCCTTCCTTTAGAGAAATTGGATCTGCTTAAGGGTCCTGCGGAGGTGGTCTCAACAGGGCTTCCCTTTCTCATCGTACCTATTACCTCCCAAAGAGCACTATCGCAGGCGAAGATCAACCCATCTATCTTGGAAACAGTGGCCCAGGAGCTGGACACTTCCCTGATTGCCCTTTTTACCATGGATGGAATGGGAGGAAATCGAATCCGGGCCCGGGTCTTTGCACCCTTTCACGGCGTTCCCGAGGATCCGGCAACGGGAAGCGCCGCCGGGTGTTTCGGCGCATACCTGGTCAGGCATGGGTTAATAAAAGGGGAACCCGTCACCACCGTTGAGATCGAACAGGGGCTGGAGCTGCGTCGGCCCAGCCTCATTCAAGTGGAACTCGCTTTACACGAAGGGACCATTCATAGGGTATGGGTTGCGGGAAGCGTGGCAAGGGTTTTGGAAGGGACAATCCGCTTTTAACAAGGCCTCCAGTCTCTCTTGCGGGTTTTAAGCCAGCCTTGCTCTTCCCAGTTTCTTCCTATTTCCCTCCCTCCGCTTTTTGAAGGTAAGGAACTTTTCCTCATCGGCAACCCGGGGGGAGATATCCGAAATTCACTCCATGCCTTTCCCGAGGGTACCCTATTTCTTCAGCACATTACATCCCACGACAGCGGTTTCTCCAAGAAATTCAGGAAATCCAGCATGTTTCTTGTTGATATCTTGCATTTCTGGGGTTATAAAGAAACGGGTTGTTGCCGAAATCCCTGGAGCGAACATTAAAGAATTTTTGGTAACCATTCTTAGTGAAGCGAAACGGCCGCAAACCCAATGTCTGAGCCTGAAAGGCGAGTTTTGGATTTGCAGTGAAGCGAA
>JBGVTJ010000269.1:0-8350 GCA_041862515.1 Thermodesulfobacteriota bacterium
GAGGCGTACTTACAGTACGCTGCAATGACGAAGGATGCAGCGCAACGCAGCCCTTCGGCTTTGCTCAGGGCCGTGAGCATGTCGAACGGAAGTTGGACTTTTTACGAAGCCATCAAGAATGGTTACCGAAAAAATCCTTAATTCACACTCAGAGCTCGTTTTCCTGGTTTTTCAGAGATGTCTATGGAATCCCTCATATCATTGGGGACAGCTCGGGGGAAGCTTTTGCGTTGGAAATCGCCGTGAAGACTGAAAAGATCTCCTTTTCAACCCATGGGCAAGCAGTAGTAGGGTCGCTTCATCTGCCAAATTTGGAAAAGTCTCCCTGCGTTATTGCCTCTCACGGGCTCTTCAGCAACAAGGATAGCGAAAAGTATGTCTCACTCGGGGATCGATTTTCCCGAAAGGGGATATCCCTCCTCAGGTTCGACTTCAGGGGCTGCGGCGAAAGTGAGGGAAAAATCTCGGAGAGCACCGTATCGGACCGGTTAGAGGATTTGACCAAGGCCATTGGGTTCGTACGATCGCATCCCCGGATCGGCTCCCAAATTGGCCTCATGGGAAGCAGCTTAGGCGGCTACATCTCTCTGATCAAGGCCGCAGGGGAGGAAGATATTCGGGCAGTGGTGACATGGGCAACCCCCTTTACCCTTTTTGGCCTTGCGGAGAAGAGGGGAAAGGGGGAAATGGTCTCCTTGGGGGCGAGATTCTTCCGCGACATAAAAGTTCACGACCTCACCTCTGCCCTGGGGAAGGTGGTTAACTGCCTGGTGATTCATGGGGATCGCGACGAACTGGTCCCCGTAGAGCAAGCCCGAATCATGTATGAACACCTCAATGAGCCAAAAAAAATGGAGATCGTCGAGGGTGGTGATCACAGGCTGACCCATCCGTCCCATCGCGAACAGGCCATTGAGGTGAGCCTGGAGTGGTTTGAGAGGTATCTCTAGGATTGAATGAGCAAAGTAATACATCAGGAGATGTGGATCATGAAAGTATGCCACCGGTGTGGAAAGGAACTCAATGGGGCTGATAGGGTTGAGAGAAGCGCTACATGCCCCCACTGCGGGAGCTACCTCCATTGCTGTCTCAACTGTTCCTTTTATGACCCCCATGCCCACAATCAGTGCCGCGAACCCCAGAGCGAATATGTCTCGGACCGGGAAAAAGCCAACTTCTGCGACTTCTTCACCTTCAGGGGATCGAAGCCCGATGGAAAAAGGCAGGAAGAGGTCACCAAGACCAGGAAAGCTTGGGAGGAGTTGTTTAAAAAGGAACGCTGACCCTCTGCCCATAGCTAAACTCCATTTCCCCATCCTTTTCCACCCCTCGTGGCGAAGCGCCCAAATGTTTTCTGGTGTTTCCCTCCTTTTACAGTGAGTATCCTTGAAACCTGTTGATTATATGTGAAGCTATACTTTCCGGAAACGAACACCCCTGTTCCTCCGTTTCAGTGCTTCTGACCCTTTCGGGGATCGGGGGCGGCCAGCACCTCTCCCTTCCAGTCTCAAAAGGAATAACCCTCCCCTCCCTCCTCATCCTCTGCAACAAATAACGCTCACGGACAACAGTGTTCCGCATAAACTCAGTAAGCTCAAGACTGATTTACATTGACTACAGCCCCTGTTTGCGGTACCCTTACCTTCAGCCCCGGGGGTTGGAATTGTCTGCAATAAGGCGAGGATTTTTGCATCCACGGGGGGAGGATTTTCCCCTTCCCAATTTGATCCGGTGGGCGAAAGATGGGTCTCAGGAAGCCCATGTAGTAGGTTTAAAAGGGTCTTCCAAGGCCTTTATCCTTTCGCTTTTCGCGCTGGAGTCTGGGCTTCCCCTATTGGTCATTACCCCCCGACCCATGGATGCTGAGATCTTTTCGGAGGCTATGCGTTTCTTCACAAAGCCGAACAAGGAGATCCTTGCCTTCCCCTCCTGGGAGACGATTCCCTACGATGAGATACTCCCCCACCAAGATATCGTGGACCAGAGAGTGAGGACCCTTGCTCAGGCGGGGGTTCAAAATGGGACCGTAATCGTCACATCCATCCAAGCCCTCATGCAAAGGGCCATGACTCCCCATGCCCTCGAGCAATTGAGCATCGCCTTGAAGGTAGGTGATGAGATCGACAGGGAGGAATTCATTGAGCGGTTAATCCAAGGCGGATATACGCGGGTTCAGGTGGTTGAGGAAAAAGGTGATTTCAGCGTGCGAGGCGGCATTATCGACCTTGCCCCCCCCTCATATCGGGATCCCTTGAGGGTCGAGTTCCTCGGAGACCGCATCGAGTCAATAAGGGCCTTTGATGCGGAGACCCAAAGATCACACCAGCATTATGAGAACGTCTCGGTCTTCCCAGCTAAGGAATTCATGGCGGACTCCGATGACGAGGCCTCTACATCCCTTTTCGAGTATTTGAATCCCCAGACCATTCTCGCCATCGATGACCCCTTCGAGGTGGAGAGAGAAGGAGAAGCCTTCTGGCTTCAGATCAGTGAGAGGTTCGAACGAGCCATCGCCAAGGGGAAAAGCCCGCCGGTTCCCGATCGACGGTACCTTCCCCTGGAGACCGTCAGATCTAACTGGGGAAATTTGAGGAGACTGCTTCTGGGAGAAGTGGATATCCCTGCATTGGAGGGAATGGGGAGAGAAATCCTTCGGTTCGCGGTCGAATCCAACGGGGATATTAGGGCGGGTTTAAAGTCCCTCGGAAAGAGGGAAACTCTTCTGTCTCCCCTGGTTCAGCGACTGAAATCCTGGCGTGGAAGGGGAAACGAAATCATCATCGTGGCTCACCAATGGGGCCAGGCGGAGCGGCTTCAGGAACTGTTGATCGGATATCAACTCGCCCCGAAACTGAGCTCGCTCTCCTTCTCTCAATGGTGGAAAAGCCGCCTTTCTTCCCGTTTCGCTGACCTCACGCCAAGGACAGGCGAAGCCGACTTTATCATTCTCACCGGAGACCTCTCCACCGGGTTCCGCCTCCCCTCCAGGGGTTTGGTAGTCATAACTGAAGAGGAAATTTTCGGCCATCGGAAGAGAATCGCGAAGGTCCATAGGAGGCAAGGGGATTCTTTCATCACCTCTTTCTCCGAACTCAATGAAAATGACTATGTTGTCCATATCGATTATGGGATCGGAATCTATAAGGGTTTACACCGTCTGGATATTCAAGGGGTAAGTAACGACTACCTCCTGTTGGAATACCTGGGAGGCGATAAACTCTATGTGCCCGTGGACCGGATCAACCTCATCCAGAAATATGTCGGCTTTGAGGGCAGAGGTCCCCGACAGGATCGGCTGGGTGGATCGTCATGGAGACGATTGAAACGGAAGGTAGGCAAATCAATCGAGGAAATGGCACGGGAGCTCCTCAATCTCTATGCGGCCAGGCGGGTGTTCGAGGGATTTGCCTTCTCCACGGGGGATGGCTATTTTAAGGAATTTGAGGCCGCCTTTCAGTACGAGGAGACGCCTGACCAGTTGGAGGCCGTCAGGGACGTAATGACGGACATGGAAAAACCCAAATCCATGGACCGCCTGATCTGTGGCGATGTAGGATATGGAAAGACGGAGGTGGCCATCAGGGCGGCATTTAAGGCAGTCATGGACGGCAAGCAGGTGGCCGTATTGGTTCCGACTACGGTCTTGGCTCAACAACATTACCAAACCTTCTTCGAACGATTCCAGCACTACCCCGTTATCATAGATATCCTAAGCCGGTTTAAGAGGAGGAACGAGCAGACAGAGACCCTCGGGAAATTGAAGGAGGGGAAAATCGACATCATCATCGGAACCCACCGTTTGCTTCAGAGGGACGTCGCCTTCAGGGATTTGGGATTGGTAGTCATCGACGAGGAGCATCGGTTTGGTGTCTCCCACAAAGAGAGGCTGAAACAGTTGAAGAAAACTGTCGATGCACTGACCTTGACGGCTACGCCTATTCCCCGGACTCTTCACATGTCCTTGACGGGATTAAGGGACCTGAGTGTGATCAATACTCCACCGGAGGACAGGCTCTCTATTCGGACATTTTTGGGCCGTTTTGACGACGACGTTATCCGCCAGGCCATCGTGAGGGAACTCCAACGGAATGGTCAGGTCTTCTTTGTTCACAACCGGGTTCAAAACATATCAACCATGGCCCGGTTCCTAAAACAGCTGGTCCCCGAAGCCTCTCTGGCCATCGCCCACGGTCAAATGAAGGAGAGGGATCTGGAAAGGGTAATGCTCGCCTTTATGCGGAAGGAATACAACCTCCTCCTCTGTACCAGTATCATCGAGTCGGGGCTAGACATCCCCACCGCCAATACCATCATCATCAACCACGCCGAAAGGTTTGGCCTTGCGGAACTCTACCAACTAAGGGGCAGGGTCGGCAGATCCAAATATCAAGCCTATGCCTTCCTCCTGGTTCCATCTGAAGCCTCCATATCCGGTGATGCCCTGAAGCGCCTGAGGGCCCTGCAGGAATTGAGCGAGTTGGGTTCAGGATTCAGGCTTGCCTTCCAGGATCTTGAGATCAGGGGAGGGGGAAACATATTGGGACCCGCCCAATCAGGACATATTGCGGCGGTGGGATATGAGATGTATACTCACCTTTTGGAGAGGGCGGTGAAGCAGTTGAGTGGGGAGAAAGTCCTTGAGGACATTACACCAGAGATGAAGCTCCCCTTTGCCACTTTCATCCCCGATGAGTACATCGGCGATCCTCACCAGAGGTTGGTTTTCTATAAACGATTGTCATCGGCTCGCTCCGAGGAAGAAATCGATGATATGAGGGAGGAGTTAAGGGATCGCTATGGACCTATTCCTCGCCCAGCCTTAAACTTGCTGGAGGCGATGAAGCTCAAACAGCTCCTGATCCGTCTCAGGGTGAGGAAACTAAACTTATCCGGGGAAAGAGCGGTGATCACTTTCGACGAGAGCTCAGAGATTTCCCCGCAGGGGATTGTCAGTCTCGTCCAGGACAATAGCGATCGATTTCAGTTCACCCCCAGCTCCGAACTGATTCTTTCCATGGGGAAAGAGGGATGGCAGGAAACCTTCGGGAAGACCAAAAGCACTTTGCAGGAGTTGATCCAATTTGCTGAGCGACGGGGGATTCAACCGGCCCCCCCCGCGTTGGAGGGAACTTAAGAAGGTATACACGTTCGCCGAGTCATAATTTTCCCTCCAATGCCGCCGGCGGGAATTTTCAGAAGTGCGAGGAAAATCCACAACGGCTCAGAAGAGTAAAATGGCCGGGATTGAACGAAAGGATAATCATCAATGAATCGATCCATGAGGAGGAAGGGCTTGGAGCTCCCCCCGAGGGGAATCAACCCCTGGGGGGTTAATGAAGGGGCGCCTCCGAAGAGGAATGGAATGCGCAGTTGGCCCAGGTGCGGGCCAATTATTTGGATTGGCCTATTGATAGCCTTCTACACTATGGGATGCCAGAAGGAGGATGCGAACCTTTCCCAGGATATTCTGGCCCAGGTGAATCAGGAATTGATCACCTTGGAGGAATTCAATAACGAATTGCAGGATATTAAATTAGAACATGGAAAACTGCCGGAGGACAGAGAATCCCTGGACCAGTTGAAAACCACCTTTCTCGACCAAATCATCAACAGAAAGCTCATCCTTGGAGAATCTCGGCGAATGAATATCCATGTATCCGAGGAGGAGATCAATAAGAATATTCTAGCCTTAAAAAGGGATTATGCCGGAGAAAGCTTTAAGGCCATGCTTGAGGGCCGCGGAATGAGTTTCGAGGAATGGAAACGACGGTTAAAGGAAAGACTTCTCGCCGAGAAGGTGATCAATACTGTTGCCCAATTCGATGGTACCATCGATGATAAATCGGTGAGGCAGTACTATGAGGAACACATCGAGGAATATTCCTTTCCCGAACAGGTGAGGGCAAGGCAGATCGTGGTTGCCACGGTGGAGGAGGCCAAAGAGATCTTAAGGAGGTTGAGGAAGGGGGAGGATTTTGGAAAACTGGCCAAGGAAAAATCGATGATGCCCGAAAGGGTATACGGCGGTGACCTAGGGTTCTTCGCACGCGGTGAGATGCCGGAAGCCTTCGATGAGGTATTTTCACTGAAGGTAGGAGAGCGCAGCAAAATCGTCAAGAGCCCCTATGGATATCATATCTTCAAGGTGGAGGAGAAAGTCGAGGGTAAGGTTCGAGAATTTGATGAAGTGAAGGATGAGATCGCCCATCAAATTCGAAAGAAAAAGAACGATCAAATTTACTATACGTGGCTTTCAGAGTTGAGGGAAAAGGCCAAGATTAAGATCAATAAGCAGTTGTTGGAATATACCCACTGATCCATGCGAAAACCCATCCTATCCATTCTCATTTTAGTCATCTTCGGTCTATCCGAGGGAATTTGCGGTGCAACGATCATTGACAAGATCGTCGCCATCGTCAACGGTGAGATCATCACCCTTGCTGAACTGGAACGGTATTATTCAACACCGCGGGACGGGTCAAAGGCCACCGGTAATCCAGGAGAGAACGGAGCTAAAATCCTCGAATCGAGAAGGGAGGCCCTCGATCGTCTTATAGAGGAGAAGTTGGTGGATCAACAGTGCAAAAAACAGTCAATAAGGGTATCGGCAAGGGATCTCGATATGGCCATCGAAGATGTAAAGAAGGTAAATGCCATAACCGATGAACAATTGAGGGGCGCCTTGATGGCAGAGGGTTTGACCTTGGAGGATTACCGACAACAGTTGAGGGAACAGATTAGAAGGGCCAGATTGATTTCTCGCGTAGTCAGGAAGGAGGTTATCATCGACGACGAGAGGCTCAAAAGATTCTACAGTGAACACATCGAGCGATTCAAGGAGCCTGACCAGATCCGGGCCAGCCACATTTTGATCATGATCCGTCAGGGGGCCGATGACTTGCTGGTGGAGGCCCTTCGTCATAAAGGCGAAACGATCTTGGAGAGGCTACGGCGGGGCGAGGACTTTCAAGAACTTGCCCGTTTATACTCCGACGACGCATCGGCAAAAAACGGGGGGGATCTGGGTTTTTTTAAAAGGGGCGAGCTTCTGCCCGAATTCGAGAGGGCCACTCTTAGCCTCCAACCGGGGCAGGTCAGCGGCTTAGTTAGGACGAAAATAGGGTTTCACATCATCAAGGTCACCGAGAGAAAAGAGGGATCTGTTATTCCTTATGAGGAGGTGACGGAGAAGGTAAGGAATCACTACATTAAAGAGGAGTCCAAGAGGTTATATGAGGCCTGGCTAAAGAAGGTTAAGGCAGAATCCTTCATAGAGGTGAAATTATGATTCAACCCGGCCGGTGTCGACCTTGAATACTCCTGAATATCTCCATAGCGTGGGCACCTCGTCGGGGCGTTTCTGAATTCGGTTGACGAACGGGTACGTACGGCGCAGGTCTTTTTCGTGGACAAGAGCGGCCATGTCATTACCTACCATCGGCATCACCATGGGAGATCCCGTTGGAATCGGGCCCGAAATCATAGTCAAGGCCTTGGCTCAAAAAGAGGTGTTTGCCTATTGCAGACCATTGGTTTTCGGTGATGCAAATGTGCTCAATGAGGCCAACAGGGTGCTCAATGCCTCCTGTAACATAAATTCGGTAAGAAGTGTCGAAGAGGCAAAGGGGACTCCGGGAACGATTGACCTCATTGAGCTGAGCCACACCGATCTCAACGGGTTTCGATTTGGAACTCCCAAAAAACCCTATGCAGCCCAAATAATGCGGTATCTCGAAACGGCCTTATCCTTTGCCATGGATGGAAGGACCAAGGGGATGACTACGTGTCCCATCAATAAGGGGTTTCTCAATGACGCTGGATATCCCTTCACCGGACACACGGAGTTTTTGGCCCAACGGACCAACAGTGCTCCCGTCGTGATGATGTTGGCCACCCCGCGGCTCAAGGTAGCCCTAGTGACTACCCATTGCCCCCTGAGGGATGTCCCGGGCTTGATCACTCAGGAAGGGATCATGGACACGATAAGGATCACGGACTCCGCCTTAAGGAGTTCCTTTGGGATACCAAACCCTCAGTTGGCCGTTGCCTCTCTAAACCCCCACGCCGGGGAGGATGGATTGTTCGGTGATGAGGAGAAGACCGCCATCCTTCCCGCCATCCATGATTGTAGAAGCGCAGGCGTCAACGTTGTGGGGCCGTTAGCCAGCGACTCCCTCTTCCACTTTGCCGCAGAGGGGATCTACGATGCCGTGGTCTGCATGTATCACGATCAAGGCTTGATCCCCATTAAGTTGATGGGGTTCAAAAAGGCTGTTAACGTGACCCTGGGGCTGTCGATCATCAGGACCTCGGTCGACCATGGAACCGCCTATGACATAGCGGGAAGTGG
>JBGVTJ010000270.1:0-2801 GCA_041862515.1 Thermodesulfobacteriota bacterium
ACATACTCAATTTCGCAATGAGTCCCCTCTTCCGGTCTCCGCCAGATCGATTCCTTTTTTGTGAATGAAATGAAAAAAGCCTTGCACCTCAAAAACGGTTTCACCTTGGTGGAGTTAATGGTAGTCATCACCATCGTCGGTATTCTAGCCGCTGTTGCAATTCCTCTATATCTGCATTACACGGAGATGTCCAAGGTACGAGAGGCACTGGGCATGATGAAGGCAATCATAACCTCCCAAAAAGTGGAGAAAATGAGAACGTTGAGTTACTACACGGCCACTGGAGGTGCTGCCTCAAGCATTTTCTTGGACAAGGGGGTGGACTTAAGGGAGTCACTCTATTTCATCTATGAGACGGTAGGCGATGCCAATACGTTTACCGTAACGGCCACTGCAACTGCTGAATCGGGAATTACGGGAACCATCTCCTACGACAGCAGCGCCGCCAATACCTGGTCATCTACCGGGGATATTACGGAAAGGATGTTGCCGGAACCACCGCAATGATTAAAACCAGTTATAGAAAATACCGTTGGAGGAAAAAGTCTTGTTACGGGGCAAATATGAAAGCCTGACGGGAAACTGAATTGACTAGCGACTTTTCTGACGCTGTCAGATGAAATAAGGAGCAAACCATACAATTCCTTTCATATCCTTATGCTTTTAACTCCTTTTTGTGGGAAGACAGATTGCCTTTCTCCTCGGGAATGGTATACCGTTCGTCGATCCATGACCCCAAATCGATAAGCTTACAGCGTTTTGAACAAAAAGGGCGGTAGGGATTTCTCTCCCATGTCGTTTCCTTTGGGCATTCCGGACAGATTATCCCTTCGTTTATCTTTTTCTTTTCCTGAAAAATCCCTTTGCTCCCTTGTCTTCTTCGATAGTCGCGAACTCCCTCAGCAACTCCTCTTGTCTTTTCGTCAATTTAGTTGGGGTCTTCACAATCACCTGAACGATTTCATCTCCCCTCCCATATCCTCTCATGTGGTAAATGCCCTCCCCTTTTAATCGGAAGATCTGCCCGCTTTGCGTACCCTTTGGTATGCTTAATTTCCTCGTCCCGTTCAAGGTCGGAACTTTGATTTCTCCTCCAATGGCAGCCTGGGGAAAGGATATGGGAATCTGACAACTAATGTCATCACCATCCCTGCCAAAGAATTCATGGGATTCCACATGAATAATCACATACAGATCTCCAGGAGGGCCTCCTCTCTCACCCTCTTCCCCTTCGCCCCTCAATCTTAGTCTCGATCCCGTTTCTACCCCCGGGGGGATTTTTAGGGCGAGATTTTTCTTTTTCCTCACCCTTTTCTGCCCCCTGCACTGGGTGCATGGCGTATGTATCACTTCCCCCTCGCTTTGACAATCCGGACAGGTGGTGCTTATAGTGAAAAACCCCTGAGTGCGACTGACCTGACCGCGTCCTCGGCAGGTTGGGCAGGTCGATGGAAATGTGCCGGGTTCGGCCCCGGAGCCCGCGCAATGATCGCATGCCGTGAACTTAGGTATTTCAATATTAGTCTCTTTTCCGAAGGCAGCATCGAGAAAGGATATGGTCAGGTCGTACCGAAGGTCGGCACCGGCCCGCGCCATGGTTCGGCCTCTTTGAGTGGTTCCAAATCCGAAGAAATCCTCGAAGATATCGCCAAACGTGGAGAAAATGTCCTCAAATCCCCTAAATCCGGTAAATCCTGTCCCTCTTAACCCCTCGTGCCCGAAACGGTCGTAGATTTCCCTTTTGTCAGGATCCCTCAAGACTTCGTAAGCCTCAGAGGCTTCTTTGAACTTTTCCTCCGCTTGCTTATCACCTGGATTCTTGTCCGGATGATATTGCATTGCCAATCGCCGGTAGGATCGCTTAATTTCCTCTTCTCCCGCATTCTGTCCGACACCTAGGATTTCGTAATAGTCTCTTTGTGCCATTTCCATTTCTTAACTTTATTAAAAACAAAGAACGCTCAATTAATTGTTATCGTTAACGTATTTATTTTTCGTAATCTTCGAGAATCTTTCCCGTGCGAGCCCTTTCCACTACTTCATCGAATTTTGGCCCCAAATCAACGCCCAAATCTTTAACTCGTTTCTTAGCCCATAATCCAACGTTCCGGGAATCCTTATAGAAGGTATCATCTCGAGGTTTTTTCGTGTCGAATTCGGCGAGGCGGGATTCCTCAGACTGGTGATACCAGAAGCGTGATAATAGACGCGTCAGATCGGTCGAGGCACACTTTTTACAACGGATTTTCGATTCGTCTCCTGAACGAATGATCAGTGCGCTAAACTCTCCATTGCAACTCTTACACCGATATTCGTAAATAGGCATAGCCGCCTCACTCTTATTTCTTCTGCGGGATTTTCGCTTCGCCAACGGATTCCTCGGATTTCCCCCCCTTATCCTCAATGGTTTCTTCTTCTTGTGCTCCTTCGAACATGACAGAGTCCGCCTTATCGGAAACATCTGGGAGCTTTTTGAGAAACTGCTCCCACTCCGTGGCAGAGACGATCCCTTCCTTCAGGTATTTCTCGATGGTTCTTTTGTCGAACTTCTTGCTCTCATCAATATGCATTATCAGAACTCCCTAGCTCACACCATTTATATTGAGCCTAAACTTACATTATTATCACAGTTTATCTCCGGATTCAAGAATTTTGAATCTCGATGTGTTAGCCAAGCGATTATGTCCCCTTTAATTGCCAAGGTAAAATGTCCCCATTATGGGAGACAAACTAACCTTGAGTCAGAGGCGGTTAAGGCAGTGGCATCTTCTCAAGATGGTGCTTGAGAAGCGGATGACTTT
>JBGVTJ010000271.1:0-3592 GCA_041862515.1 Thermodesulfobacteriota bacterium
CGTAGGCTGGTGAACCGCTTCCTGAGTGGGATTGATCTCCAAGGGCCCACAGTATCTGTCCCTTTGTCTTTGCAATGATCTCGGCTTCCTTCTGTACCGCCGGGGCATAAATCCAGTTCTCCGCGTAACAGAGCTTTTTCTTGCTCTTCAGGGCAGCCACAATGATCCGCCTGGCACTGGCAACCGCTTGGTCGAGCATCATCTTTTTTGGAAAAGTATTTCCCTTGAAACTCTTATCTCCCAGTGGGCCAAAATAGCCCGTGAAGGGTTTTTCGATTACTACGTGCTTTCCCGCATCGAAAGCGGCGATAGAAACCGGTTCATGAGCATATCCCGGTGTGCAGTTGTCCACCACATCCACCTCGGGAAGCATCTCATCGAGAGAAGCAAAGGCCTTGATGCCCCGTTCCTTGGCAAAGTGTTCACGATGCTCTTTGGTGACTGAGGTAACACCTATCACTTCGACATCTATACCAGTTACCCGCTGATAGGCCTCATAGTGAAACTCGGCAGCATAACGACTGCCAACGATTCCAACACGGATTGGTCCCTTCATCACTATCAACCCCCTTCGTCATACGTGATTTTTTGGAACAAACATAGATTTGAAGTCCTGAAAAATCAAGGTTCGGACCACCAGAAATTACTGGGGTCACCTATGAATTATCACTTTTTGGTTATTTTGGCCAGACGCTATCCCGGCGTTCATTTGCATTGAAATGGCCGAAACATGAAAAGGCGTGAAGAGATAGGCAGGCTGAGATCGTTTCAGCTTTTCCCTGGCGGCCCGTGAAGCCCTTGTGATGCTCCTTGGAAGTTGGTATATAGGTATCTAAATTTTTGAGTTACGGGAGAGAAACACTCATGAGAATGTGGAAGCCCGGAAAAGTCGTTGATCGCCTGTGGTATTTGGGCCATGAAGAATCGGGGATCTATCTGTTGGATGGCGGCGATGAGATCATGATCATCAGCGGGGGCATCAGGTACATCGTGCCGGAGGTGCTTCGGCAGTTGGGGGAGTTCGGCATCAACGAGGAAAAGATCTCAAAGCTCCTCATCCTCCATTCCCATTTCGATCATGTGGGGATCGTCCCCTTTTTCAAACACCGGCATCCCGACATGGAAATCTACGGCTCCGCGCGGGCCTGGAAGATCCTGGGGATGCAAAACGCCATTGATACCATTAACGAGTTCAACCGGGCCGTTACTGAAAAGATGGAAATGGCCGAGAAGTGCTCCATGTATGATCTGGATTGGCGAGATGATGTGTCAGGTACTGCTGTTTCCGAAGGGGATCGCATCGCTGTTGGTGACATGGAGCTTCACATCATTGAGACACCGGGGCACTCCTCATGCTCCATTTCGGCTTACGACCCTCAGCACAAGGTACTCTTTCCATCGGACGGCGGTGGCATTCCATACAAAGGGACTATTATCCCTTCCGGAAACTCCAATTTCACCACATTTCAGCAAAGTCTCGAGAAGCTCAAGAACCTGGAAGCAGACTACGTCTGTGCGGACCACTATGGATACGTGACGGGGGACAAGGCACGGAATTTCATATTGAGTACCATCGAGGCGGCACGGAAACACCGCACCGAGTTGGAGGAGGCCTACCGCCGGACCGGAGATATCGACGATACCGCCCAAAAGTTGACTGATTCTTTCTACGCTGAAAATCCCGAATACTTTATATCACGAGAGATCTTGGAGGGAGTATACCGCCAAATGGTACGGCACATCGCCAAGGAATTAGAAGGACAGTAGTACGTTGTTGAAACTGAGGAGTTATCCTCCATTTGAAACGGTTCAGAGAATTTGGCCATGAAGGGAAACCGTCAGAAGATTCACAGAATAGAGCTACCGG
Organism: Thermodesulfobacteriota bacterium; assembly: GCA_041862515.1. GTDB lineage: Bacteria > Desulfobacterota > BSN033 > WVXP01. The sequence continues at coordinate 1,868 of JBGVTJ010000271.1, forward strand.
TCCCCTTTCCCGTTGAGACAACGAATGTATATCTGGTCGATGAAGAGCCAGTAACCCTTATCGATACTGGCGTGAAAACAGATACCTCCTTTCAAGTCCTCAGGGATTCCCTTCGAAGGCTGAGATACGGAATTGATGATATCAGGAGGATTCTCATAACCCATGGTCACCTCGACCATTACGGCCAGGCGAAGAGGATCTCCGCTCTATCAGGAGCCGAGGTCTCTATCCATGTGGAGGAATATCAGAGGATCCGATCGATCGGGCAATTCAGAAGGCAGGTTGCATCAGTGCTCATGCGAAATGGAACACCTAAAGACTCGATGGATAAGACAATACATTACATGGAATGGGCCCAACAATGGGGTGAACCCTTGGACGATGTGCGTTTTATTGATGAGGGGGATGAAATTTGCTTTAAAAACATGGTCTTGAGGCCTATTCACTGTCCAGGTCACAGCCCTGGATTAATCTGTTTTTACCTGAAAGAAAAGGGCATTCTGATCAGCGGGGACCATATCTTGAAGGAAATCTCCCCCAACCCTATCATCAACCCCTTACAAAATGGGGCGCCCCCCCGAAATATCAGCCTCAAGCAATATTTACATTCCATAAGGAAGATTGAGGACCTGGAGGTCTCCCTGGTCCTGGCGGGCCACGGAGAGCCGATTCACGATTTCAAAAGTCTCCTGGAGAAGATTCTTCGCCACCATGAACAACGGCTTGGACAAGTGTTATCGATTCTATCCCAGGGTGAAAAGACGGCCTATGATATCTCCCGGGCATTGTTTCCAAATACGGAATCCTTCGAGGTTTTTCTGGGAGTATCCGAAATCTTAGGGCATTTGAGCATCCTATTAGAAGAGGGGAAGATCACTTTCAGATCGAGCAATGGAATAGACTACTATTCGGCGCATTCTATCCGGACTTGATTTCAATGAACGACCCTGCAGCAAGCTGCAGGGTATCAAAACCTAATCGAAGAGTCTGAGCTGTCTAAGCTCGATACTGGGTTTACCTTGTTTTCGGACATATTTTTCCACTGTATCCCAGTTGGCTCTTTCACCGACTGTTGCAACGTAATAGCCATCGGTCCAAAACTTACCACCCCAAAGCTCTTTTTTTACTGATGGCTTGCGTCGGAATATTTCACGGGCTGTAATGCTTTTGAATATCTGCACAATCCTGCCTGGCGCCATCTTTGGATGGGCTCCGCACAGTGGGTGAATATGGTCTTTGTCGCAACCGATCGCTTCCATTTCGATGGGATACCGCTCGGCAACCCCCTCGGCTGTTTCTTGGATAATATTGGTAACCTCAGAATCCAACAATGTCTTTCGGTATTTCACAGGAAACACAATGTGATAGTGAATCTGCCAAGCACAATGGTAGCCTTTGCTAACCTTCTCATTTGCCATGCAGCGAGCTTAGCATACGGATATTCCCCGCAGCTTGCTGCGGGGAATTATCAAGTTAACCTCGATGGACTTTCCGCTGCCACCTCCCGTAAAGTTTGGAGAAACCTCAGCTGGAGTGCCGTGGGATAGGTGCTCAGGATCTTCGCTGCGTCTGCCATCTTCTCAGCGGCTTGAAATTCACCCATGGCATTGATGACCTTGGCCCTCCGCTCCCTCTCAGCCTCGGCCTGCTTGGCCATGGCCCTTTTCATCTCCTCGGGAAGGTCGACGTGCTTGATCTCCACCATGGATACCTTGATACCCCAGG
>JBGVTJ010000272.1:0-21443 GCA_041862515.1 Thermodesulfobacteriota bacterium
CTAGATTGGTCAAAAATTCTTTTCTGAGAACGAAAGGGGGCCTTGGGCAACAACCTGTAAAGTGTTGACCCCGTTAAGTTTGGATAGGCTTCCCACCCGCAAGACTACGCGGCCTTGCCAGGCCGCAACTAATGGGTGACCCCCTAGCGATTTAATCCATATGTTCCATTCCTTTTCTGACCGGATCCTTCCCCATCAGCACCATTGCAAAGTGATCAAGTTTTTTGTCCGTTTTGGCATCAACATCGTGCCAGCGGGCAAGAAATTCTTCCTCAGTCAACCATGTCCTGCGGAATGACGAGGGGTCCTCAAAAACTACTATGTTACCGCTGTAACCAATAACAACAACATAATGACCGTCATCATAATCAGCCTTCCAATCTTCAAGTATCATGTACCTCTCTGCCCACGCCTGCACGAGCACGATTACCGGGTATCCTTGGTCGACAAAATGCTTCAGTTGCTCCAAAGAGACTCCAGTGGCAGCATAAATCTCAAAACCCTTTTTTTCTGCAACCGAAACCATATTATCAACGGAAGTTCCATGCCTATCTGTTTTCAACTCCTTCAGTAATTCATCTTCACGCATCTCAACACCATAATATTCCATGACCGTTTGCAGTGCCTTTGCGCCACAATCAAAATCAAATGTCTGTTTCACAATTCGCAAGTCAATCATGTGACGGTCCTCCATTTTTCCCGTAACCTTTTTGTCCATCTCAAATAATGATAATCTCGTAAAAAGTCAAAATTCGATGGCAAAGTGAAAAGCTCCAAATTCAAGGCGCGCAAATCCTGAGGAATGAGGCGTACTTACAGTACGCTGCAATGACGAAGGATGCAGCGCAACGCAGAAGTTGGACTTTTTACGAAGCCATCAATTTTGGACCGCCAAGCAAGCCATGGTCGTTGAATCGCTCGTATATTCTAAAGTTCATCGCCCCAACGCTTCGAGTGAGGATGGACTACCTTTGACATTTTTTCTTATAACACTTAATACTTTTTCCGGCGTAGCCGGAATTTCAGCAATTCGTATACCGATCGCGTTACTAATCGCATTCAAAATAGCACCAGCTATTGGAGTCACTGCTACCTCGCTGAATCCCTTGGCGCCATGTGGACCGGTTGGTTCGCTTTCCTCTATTATGATCGATTCCATATCCCGTATATCCATAGCAGTAGGTATTACGTAATCTGAAAAACTCGTATTTTTCGTTACACCCTCTTGTGTCTTGATTTCCTCCATTAAAGCATAGCCAATACCCATACTCGCACCACCTTCAATTTGTCCTTCTACGCTCAGCGGATTTATTGCTTTGCCTACATCGGCAATGCTGACGAGCTTCAAGACCTCGACCAGACCCGTTCTTGCATCTACCTCGACTTCCGCAACACTGCCGGCAAAGGCATACGTAGCGCAAGGGCTTCCTTGACCGGTCTCTGTATCTAAGGGGATAGTTTCAGGCACGAAAGAGCCAACTGCAGATACCCCTTGCATGGAATACATCCTTAGCGCATTTGCAACGGTGATTCTCCTTTCGGGATGTTGTTCCGCGTAGATAATTCCATCTCTTAAACATAACTCTTCGGGGTTGGCATCAAGGTGTTCTGATACCTTTTTAAAGAGAACTTCCTTGGCCTTTTTGGCAGCAAGCTGTACTGCTTTACCTGAAATATACGTTACTCTGGAAGCTGAGCTGGATTCACAATCAGGGGTAACATCTGTATCGGTTGTGATCACCCTAATTTTTTCCATTGATACGCCCAACTCCTCCGCTGCAATTTGGGCCATAATTGTATCTGAACCCTGACCGACATCCACCGACCCACATATTACGCTCGCACTGCCATCCGGAAGTAAGTTCACAAAGGCGGTAGATTGAGAGCCGCCTCTTGTACTCCCTATCCCATGCCAGCCTAATCCAACTCCTATGCCTCGCTTCTTAAAAGGTACATCTCGGTGCGATTGCTTTCTTGTGGCCTGCACGACTTGTTTTGCCTGTGACAAAACCTTTTTTATCCCAACGCTGTGCTCAAGGAGTTGCCCTGTAGACGTCCTGCAACCAACTTCCAACGCATTTATCGACCTCAACTCAATTGGGTCCATCTTCAATCTCTTGGCCAACTCATCCATTTGGCTTTCATGAGCAACCTGTACCTGAGGTCCTCCATATCCTCTCATCGCTCCACAAATGGGATTATTCGTATACACGACAAATCCATCTACTTTGACATTGGGGATACTGTAGGGCCCTGAAGCCTGAATGACGGATCTTGCCAAGACACCCTTCCCCACCACCATGTAGGCACCCGTATCGCTTATTATCTTGACTTCAGTCGCTACTATCTTTCCTTCCTTCGTAGCTCCGGTTTTGTATTCTATTATATAAGGATGTCGTTTCGTCGTCGTCAAAATAGATTCATCCCTTGCATATATTACCTTAGCGGGCCTACCTGTTTTAAACGCTAACAGCGCGGCGTAGCACTGACAGAGATTCCATATTTTGCCACCAAAACCTCCCCCAGTAACCGTCTGAACGATCCTTACCCTGTTTTGGCTAATGCCAAGCATTCCTGCTATTGTTCTTCTGTCGTAGTGTGTATGTTGTGTACATGTCCACACGGTAATACGCCCGTCAGCTTCAACCTTTGCCACTGCAGCCTCGGGTTCCAGGTAGGCATGCTCTACCCTTTGCGTTCTATATACCCCCTCGATTATGATATCTGATTCCCTGAAGCCACTTTCAACGTCACCTTTGCGAATCTTTACATGGGATGCTACGTTCCCACCTTCATGTATTTCGGGTGCGCCCTCCTCCATTGCCTCAATGGGATCCAAAACAGCCTCGAGAGGTTCATACTCTATCTTGATCATGTCAAGAGCCTCTTCTGCCGACTCTTCGGAATCCGCCCCGACTAAGACTACAGCTTCTCCCACATAGTTTATTTCCTTATCTGCTAATATGGGTTGATCTGCAATTATTGGTCCTGCGGCATTTCTGCCCGGAATATCTTTGGCCGTCAGGATTATAATTCCGGGCAGATTGATGACCTTGGAAGTATCGATCCTCTTTAACCTTGCGCGAGGAGTGTTACTTCTCAAAATTTTTCCAAATATCATATTGCTGAAATGGAGGTCGTTAGCATACGTAGCTTTACCTGTTACTTTACCCGGAGCATCTACCCTCACCACGTTGCCCCCTATCACCCCTCTGTTTTTCATACGCGTCCCTCAATGTGAAATGCGGAATTATCGCAACATTCTTCGTACCTTTTGCTATCCCTGTGTCGCATATCGTCAAAAAATGAGAATTTCCAGAATTAAGACATGGTTGTCAAAATAATCACGGCTGCCACGATAACGATTGCACCGAGCACCACCCGAAAAGTGATTCTCTCGGATTTCTTAAAGAAGATATAGGTCAAGAGAAGAACAAACAATGGAGTCGTGCTGACCAGCGGGCTTACAATAATAAGGTCCCCCTTTTTTAGCGCCGATAGCAAACTTATCTGACCAAGGCTTCCAAAAATACCCCCTAACGAAAAGAAAAGAGCGTTTCTGCTACCCATCGTCATGCTTCTCTTCTTTCTCATCAAGGCGAAGATGATGGCAAAAAACGATAATGAAATGGTCGTTAAAATGGTTGCCCCACCCACAGGAGAGGTGACCGTAATCATTCCAATTTTCCTGAAAAAATCGGACACACCGTAAAACAATGCAGCAGCGAAGGGAAAAAGCAGGTCTTTTTTCTCCCACCGTATCTGAGTTGGTGCTCGAACATTATCGGAGGGGGATGAGCTCAGCAATACAACGCCAAGAACAGTCGAAACTATAGCAATGCCCACAAACGCCGTAAACCGCTCGCCCAGAAACAATATGGCAGGAGTCACGGCAAAGAATGGAAAAGTGCTTCTGAGAGGTGCAGCTATCGACACTCCAACTTTTTCAATGCCTGTGTACATAAAAACCCTGGCGAGGCAGGGCGCTAGTAATCCAGCTATGATGAGATATATTATTCCTTTGTGCATAAATACTTGGAGGGGAACAAACAGAATCGTAAGGGTCCAGAGGAATATGACGTTAATCGATGAACTTATCAACGCCGCTGACATGGGATCTGAGTCTTTTAGTCCCACTTTAACGAAGACGGCGTGGCATGCAAAAAAAAACGCTGCCATAAGACAGAGGAGTATTAGGAGCATTGATAACCCATCATTTGTTACTCACGGAACATGGAAAACAGTTTTCTGTCGAAAGGATGAATTACTGAAAACCAAATCCTTCTCTCTCCAATTTCCTGACGAGATAGTTCCATATCATATCATACCGTTTTGGGTTTTGGCATTCGGCATACATCTTGAGGGCAGTCTCTTCCGCAATTGCTTCTACCTCTCCAAAACCAGAAGCGACGAACTTTACCTTCAGTGCTCTTTCCAGGAATAGAGCAATCAAGCAAGCTTCTTCGATCCTGTTTCCCACCGTTACGATGCCGTGATTCCTGAGAAAAACAGCACTACCCTTGCCTAATGTTTGAGCAAGGGCTTGGCCTTGTTGTTTTGTCGTAATTAACTCGGGAGTTTCGAGAGTAGGGATACCATGGGGAAAAAGTACACCATCCTGGTTGAGAGGTTTAATATCCGAACGGACTGCACTGAAAGCTGTACTGAAAACAGGATGCACATGAACGACGCTTCCCACATCCCGTCTCATCTTGTAGATTTCCGTATGTATCGGTGTTTCACCATGGGGGGAAAGGTCTCCCTCTAATAGGTTTCCTTCCATATCCACCACGATTAAATCCTCGGGTTTGATTTCTTCCAACCCTAAACCTCTCGGCTTTATGCAGATGTTCTCTTGATCCGGCACTCTGCTACTGGCATGCCCCAAGTTAAAATCTGCAAGCCCTTCCATATAGAGAATCCGGCATGCCTGAGCCAGTTTTTTTCTCATTTCAAAGTTTTTTCTTTTTACCACGCATAAACCCCCTCCCTTTCTCCTAGGCTCATTAACAGCTCATGTATCCGTTCTGGTTCGAATGAAAACCATATTTGTTTCCATATGTCACTACGAATTGGTCTCAACTCCACAAATATCCAGGGCTACTAAGGCATATATCTTCGCAGTATTTACTAAATCCTCTTTGCGCAAAAAATTCCCCTGACTCCTATCCAATCCCTCTGCACTGCAACGCGGAGGGCCAAAAGTGATCGCGGGTATTCCTACCTCATTAAATATATTGATATCACGCCACATACTGGTCACCGGTGTAGGAACCCTTTCGGGTTTCTTTTTACAAATCTTTGAATATGCATCCTCTACCGATTTTACCATCCCAGAAACATTTCTGCCTTCGTAACCTGGTCGGTAGAGATAAACCTGGATATCCGCCTCCATGTTAAGAGATCGCACAAGTTGACTCAGTTGATGCTTTATCTGGAGAATACTCTTGCCTGGAGGAAGCCTTACATCAACGTAAATGCTGCAAATACCTGATGTCATATACGGCTTAAAAGGGATGCCACCTCGAATAGCTCCCACAACGACTTTAGGTACAATTTCTCCGCCAGCAAACCCGTATCTATTTTCTTTTTCGTATTGTGCAGCCCAACCCTCAAGCATCTGAATCACATGTGCCATCTTAACTATCGCATTAGGATGATTCCCTATTGTCTCTGGCCTGTAAGATCTGGGGGTATAGATTGCCTCCCCTTTTATTGTTATCTTAACGTAGGCCACCCCGGCCTCGGCCCAGGTTATGCCAAAATCAGTGGTCTCCGCAACGAGAGCGTAATCTGCAACTACTCCATGGTTCACCAAATGCCTACTTCCCAATCCTTTACCCAAATATTGCGGGCCCTGAAATTCGTCTATGGGAGCCATACCAATCTCTCCCACGACCATGGTCAAAAACAGATCACCCCTGAGTCTCACTCCGGCCCCTTTTATTGCTTTTGCTCCTATCATAAATGCCGCCATAGGCCCCCGATCGTTCAGGACAGCTTTCCCGAAAATTCTATCATCCTCTATCCATGCTTTTTTGTTTTGAGGCAAATCAGGATTGGGAAAAGCCCACTCCTCCCCCGGACCACCGACATCACTGTCCAGATGGCTGTTAAATAGCAGGCTCTCCCCGCCGCTCCTCCCTCTTATTGACCCGACAACGTTGTTTCTATCCGTCACTACTTCTTGCTTTGTGGCTTCAAATCCTTGGGATTTTAGCCAGTTAAAAACAAACTCCCCCATGTGCTTTTCATGCCCCGCCGGACTGTAGATGTTGCCCATTTCCACTGCTAGTTCTACCAGTTCTTTTTCACTGATAAGGCTTAAAACCTTCTTCTCCGGGTCAGAAAATGACATGGCAATCTCCTTGAAATGGGAAATGGAGGGGAAAGAGGAATCGATCTCCTATAAAGGCGTTCGTCTTTTTTCCCACAGATCCCACGCTCATGGGGGCATGTACGAAATAATACCAATTATTAGGAATCCTGCGCTGATTGGCCTGGCGGGATAGTCACCCACCTTTTTTAGTTTTGCCGCTTGCGCCTGACCACTTAACATTTGTTTCAAGCTGGGCCAAAGGATCACTTTGAACCAAACCCAGGGGCGTCCTCTATCTGTTCCAAATCATCGAATCCAAGAGACCCGTAGAGTGGATTCCAGGCAGAAATGAACCTCACTGGCTGGTTCGGATCCGCATTGAAATGTTGGTGGACCGTGTTCGGGGGAATATAGACAAGGTCACCTTCTTCCCATTCGTATCGGGTTGGCTGATCTGCAACTTTCCATTCATAACGCTCTGTCAGTATCATCTCCGCGTCCCAGTGGAGGTCGTAACCTTTGCCTTCAAGAATGTAAACAAGCTCTTCGCCCATATGTCGGTGTTTGCCTGAAGAGCTCCCAGGGGGTATGATCTGCATATACGCCTCAACACTTTTCATTCTAGTACCCATTTTCCCATTGAGTACATGCTTGATCCGTCCCTGGCGTGATTCTTCCCAGGGCATCTGATGGGATTTTACAACCTTCAGCAATGACTCTTCGTGCTCTTTGCGTTTCTGGACTTCCATTAATTGTTCCTCATAGAAGGAGGCCTTCAAATCTCCTTTTTCCCATTTGGTCGTTTCTTCATGCCTCATTGATTCATCCTCCTCTCGTGGGTCATAAACTGCATCCCTAGTAGACCTCGGGTTGGTAGTTCTCCCATCCCGGGAGAGGTTCTTTAGATGCTTGTTCCACCAGTCCTTGGAAGAGGAGATTCATGAAATTATAAACCGGTTTTCCCTTAATAATGAGAACCTTGGCTGGTTTATCGCCGGTTGCAACATGTTGGTGGACACAGCCTGGATGGACAATTACCACATCTCCGGCCTCCCAATCGTACCGCTTTTCATCGTGAATTTCATACCCCTGTCCCTCCAATATGTAAATCATGGCATCGTTTTGATGCCCGTGCTTTTGAGAAGCGGAACCGGGAACCATCTCCTTGAGGTGAGCCATCAAGGACTGCGTGATACCATTTTTGGGGTGCACCAGCCATCGGTTCCACATCCTGGGACCTCCCTCCCAAGGAATGTCGCGTCCTTTTATGACCCGAGGCATGCTTCTCAGCCTCTTAAGCTCGGCGGCTAGATCATAATCCCCCTGGATACCCCTTACGAAGACTCTTGATTTTTCCCATTTCTCCCATTTTTTGGTCTTGGCTTCCATTGCTTCCCCCTTAGCCAAAATAAGATGATTCATTGTTCAAGAAATACAGACAAGCGGTTGTGCCTTGGCTTTTGAATTACACTAAATACTGAGGGCTCTGGTCTGAGGCGCTTGGAATGAAAATCTCCTCCAGTTCTAATTTCCTGTGAATGAGACCCTGTTCGTGAGCATATGCTATGAGACTCTCCAGATTGTTTCGGTTTTGAGTTAGACCATAAGCCCAGGGGTCGTCTCCCAGGATCTGTTTTTCTTCATCCAGATAATGGATCACCCATGCAAGGGCTATTTTCCGGGGGTCCCACATTCGCCGATAACACATCTCTTTGGCTTTTTGAAATGCGTCCTGTAAGTTCTTTGCGACCCAGGGATATTGGTCAACAATCCCTTGTTTAATAACGACTGTATGCATGATGGGAAAGATGCCGGTATCTTGATAGTAACGCATCTCTTCCTTTTTCGGATCTGCGAAAAGACGTTTTACCGATCTGTCTCCTTGCGAGAATGAGGGGAGGGTATCAGGATAGATGACGGCTTCCAACTCGCCCTTAATGAGCATATCATTAATGTTGTCACCCGGGGCAACCCGCTTCAACGGTAACCCTCCCCCCGGCCCGAGGGAGATGGGTTCCTCGTCCTGAGTAATCCATTGAATCTCCTTGAGGGATACCCCGTAATAGTGCTGGAGGATTCCTCGCATCCAGAGACCGGCTGTGTTCTGAGTTGTTCGCAGGCCAACGCGTTTCCCTTCCAGATCCTTCGGTCTCTCAATTCCCGCCTGAGTATTGACAAACACATAAGAATGTCGAAATCTCCGATGAGGGAAAACCGGGATAGCAATCAGGGATCCCCCCGTAGCCTTAGACATTAAGTACTGGCACATGGAAAATTCACAGACATCAAATTCTTGATGTCTGATCATCCTCCAGTGCCGTTCCGGGGAGGGCATGGTCAATGGAATGAATTCGATTCCTTCGGGTTGAACCTTCCCTTCTATCAGGGCTCGCGTGATCTCATATTCACCGCATGCCAGGGTCAAACGTAGTTTAGCCATGGCTTTTTCCTCTTTTCCGGGGAATAGTTCTTTTCTTCGTCACGTCCCCTCTTTTCCAAAATGGCCCTTTGTTTTATCATGCGGGAAAAAGATCTGTCCACTTCTTCATAACCTTGTTTTTCAATTCTGCGCTCGGTGTAACAACTGGAGGAAAAGTCTCGAGTCTCTCCCAAGGCCTGCACGCATCGATGACCATTCTTGAGTTCAATACCCTTGCACCATCCGGGTAACTCATAGGATCGAGCCTTGTACTCCAGCATCTCTTGAGAATCTCAACATCTTCCCTTGGATCGGTTCTCGTGCACAGCGCCCAAATGACTTGATTCGTGTTAGCAGGATCAATATCTTCATCAACGACAATGGTAATTCGATTTGCGTATGCACCTGAATGGCATTGTGAGGCAATTAACCCTGCTTGCTTGGAGTGTCCAGGATATAGTTGCTTGATGGAGATGGTAAGCATAAACCGCCCCCCTCCCGCTTCATGGGCCCAAACCCCTTGAATTCCCGGAACCCCTGCTTTTTCCAACTCATCCCATACTGCGGCACTTCTTAAGAACCCTCTGTAATAGCAGTCATCATTGGGGGGTATTCGCGGCATCGCTCCAAGCATGATAGGATCATCTCTGTGGTATACAGTAGTTGTTGTAATTTTGGGTTGTGGTTTGCTTCCTCCTGCATAGTAGCCCGTCCATTCGCCAAAAGGCCCTTCGGACTCAACAAATTGGTTCGGATATATCTCTCCTTCAATAACGATTTCCGCTGTTGCGGGTATCGGCAAGCCCGTCTTGGGCCCTTTGATGATCTGGACAGGTTCACCCCTGATTCCACCACATACATCATATTCCCCCACGCCATAGGGAATCTCCATTCCACCCACAAGGTATAATAAGACGTCATGCCCGAATGAAATTGCCACCGGACATGGTTGTTTCCTTTCCCAATATTTTTGCATGATAATGCTTCCTTGTTTCCCTTTTGAGATCATTACGGACAGGGTACGCTCGTCAAAGACTTGTACCCGGTACACCCCAAGATTTACCCAATTCGAATCGGGATCTTTCATAATTACCAGGCATCCGGTACCCATAAAACGGCCTCCGTCATGTTCGTGCCATTTCGGAGACGGAAATGATAGAAGGTTAATATCATCCTTCTCTTGAACGTTCTCCAAGACCGGTCCATTTTCAACGACTTTCGGGGGAATCAGAGTAGAATTACGTAAATAACCCAGCCAAACTCTGACTATTTCAATGGCGTCTGAGTCGGGGGATAATCCGAGGGTGAGGGCAATCCTCCTTATCGAGGTAAGGGAATTGGCAAGAATTCTGTACCCTGGTGGATACCCTTTGATCTTATCAAAAAGCAGGGCAGGCAACCCCATCCTTTCCTGGTAAAGATCGACGATCACCCCTATTTCTAAATCCCAATCAGCATGTTCCACCCGCTTGAGTTCTCCCAGTTTTTCACTCTCCTTAATCCAATCCCGAATATCGTTGAAAAGCATTTTTCCCCTCCCAAAAAGTCTGTTCCAATTCCCTATTTTGTTCACTTCCCTAGAAATGCTGCCTCCTGCTGCCTCACTGCTTATCACTCCCTTTTTGAGGAGCAGATCTTTTTCATCTTTGTCTTCCTTTGAGGATTGACATTACTTTTGTCTCCCTTGTCTTTTCTCTTTGAGAGCTTTGAGAATCTTCTCCTGGTTCAAGGGTAAATCTTTGATTCGTACTCCTATTGCGTCATAAATAGCATTAGCTATGGCCGGCGCAATTGGGACCGTTGTCATTTCTCCCACCCCTTTTGCCCCATAGGGACCCTCCCTATGTGCTTGCTCCACCACTATAGGATTGATTTCAGGTATATCCATGGCTACCGGGATCTTATAGTCGGCAAGGGATGGATTGAGAATGTCTCCCCCTTCACCCACAAGCATTGCTTCGAACAGCGTAGTGCCCATACCTTGCACCACTCCTCCCTCGATTTGTCCTTCACAGGTTACGGGATTGATGGCCTTCCCCACATCATGAGCAGCCGCAACTCTGAGGACATGTATCTGCCCAGTTTCAGTGTCAATTTCAAGGACGACCCCATGGGCGCCATACATCCAGCACAATGAGGGAGGCGTTGAAACCTTAACGTGAGATGGTACTTGACCTGGTTTATAATGATAGTAAGAGCCGTGTCCTAAAATGTTTATGCCTCCGGCATACGTTAATTCGATAATCTTGGTTGCCTCCAGAGTCCTTTCGGCATTTGTCTTGTCAAAGAAAGTTCCACCTTCAAAGACGAGATTCTCTCTATCGATGTCCAAGATATTCTTCGCAATCGCAAAAAGCTGTTCCTTGATATCCTCAGCTGCTTTCCTTACTGCATTACCCATGAAAAACGTGGTTCTGCTCGATGTACTTGCGGGGAAAAAAGGCGTGGTGTAAGTATCGGCGGCCACGACTCGAATTTTGCTCAGAGGTATACCCAATATTTCCGAGGCAATTTGGGAAAGAACGGTATTCACCCCTTGTCCCAACTCTACTGAGCTAACCAATATATCCAGCCCCCCATCTGGGCTTAACTTCATAGATGCATTCGCTCCGGAAGGGGTCCTTGATATCTTATAGCCACATGCAATTCCACTCCCTTTTTTTACTTCTCTCTTTCTTTCACCTTTTGTTGCTCCTCCTCTCTGGGCAATATCCTCCCCGACTTTCTTAAGACATTCGCCGAGCCCTACGGCATGATGTTCTGTTTTTTCCGTCGAGGATACATATCCCTCCTCTACGATGTTTCTCAATCTAATGGTGAGGGGATCAATTCTCAGTTTGTTTGCTATGATATCCATTTGTGATTCATGGGCCCAGCAAACTTGAGGGATACCATAGCCGCGGAAAGCCCCTGCAGGCGGTTTGTTGGTGTATACCAAATAGCCTTCTACTTTAACGTGAGGGATCTTGTAAGGACCTATCGTTGCCAAACAAGCTTTTTCCAACACTGTTGGGCCCCGGTCAGCATAGGCACCAGTGTCATATACGATTTTCGCGCGCCGGGCAATAATGGTTCCATTCTTGTTGGTACCCGTCTTAAGGGTGACAACACTAGAATGCCGAGTCGTTGTGGAGATGAATTCCTCTTCCCTTGTAAGTACTAACTTTACGGGCCGATACCTCGCTTTCCACGCCAATGCCACGCAGCACATCAAGCCCGTTAACCTGAGTTTCCCCCCAAATCCTCCTCCGATATAGGGAGGTATTATAATTCGTATCTTGCTTTCCGGGACCTTTAGCGCACCGGCAAGGAGACTTCGCGCCCCATAGGGAGCTTGATCCGAAGTCCAAACCACGATACTATCATCAGAATTAAATTGGACGATCGCAACACGGCACTCCAGGGGTACATGGTGGGCCATTTGGGTAATAAACGTATCCTCGAATATAAAATCAGCTTCCCTGAATCCTTGTTCGACGTCCCCATTTGTTAGCTCAATATGGTCACATATGTTTGTGCCTTTAATTGGATTGAGTTTGGAAGAACGCGTGTAATCGAGGAGCGCTTCGTGAATCACGGGAGCGTCATCACGCATCGCATCCTCGGCGTTAAGCAGGGAAGGGAGGGGTTCATAGTCAACACCTATCAGTTCCACCGCCAATTCAGCTGCTTCTTCAGTAGTTGCAGCCACCGCTGCCACTGGCTCCCCCACATAGCGCACTCGATCAAAAGCCAAAGTGGGCTGATCTCTCAAAGGGCTACCCCATAAGGCATCATCATAATCGAGGGAGAACTCTTCTCCCGTAATCATTGCCCTGACTCCCGGAATTCTTTCTGCTTTTGAGGTATCTACGCGTAAGATCTTGGCATGGGCTACATTACTCCTCTTAAATTTACCGTACAGCATTCCCGTGAGTTTTATGTCATCGGCGTATTGAGCCTGTCCTGTAACTTTGTCAAGAGCATCTACCCTCAATTCTGGCCTTCCTATGGCTGAGTACCCATCCACAATTACCCCTTGCTCTATTCGTCCAAAGCTGACTTTTCCCGTGGTTTCGTCAGGAACACTCTTCACCGTGAGCCCCTTATTTTTTCGCCTCCATCCATGCCTTTGCTCCAAGATCCTTTCTTGGAAATCTCCCCATTCTCTCTTTTATCCATTCTTGTTATATTCTCGGAAGTACAACTGAAAAATTCCTCCCCCAGGGGCAGGGGACTTTTACGTAAACAAACCTTCCCATTTCTCCATGAGCTTGTTCTTCAGTTGGTCGCTCACATCTACGACATGAGGAAAATCCCCCCTCAGCTTTCTATGATAGGGTATGCAGGCATCGATAAGAATTCTATTGTTATAATTTCCCTCTTCCGGCACCACCAAGGGATCTCTTCCTGAAGACCACGCTTTTTTGATGATGTCAATATCATCAACGGGATCAAACCTTGTTGTAAGTGCCCACATTACTTGATCTATATCTGAGGGATCAATATCGTCATCAACCACAATAACCCACTTCCCGTTATATGCTGCAGCCTGAGATGCGGAGGACGCAACGTGGAGAGCTTGTCTTGCATGCCCGTGATACCGTTGTTTGATGGAAATTACTAAGAATCTTACACCCAGACCTGCTGGATGCTGCCACACTCCCCTTACATCGGGAATATCTGTCTTGTCCAGTTTCTCCCAAATGGCAGTGCTTCCGGTAATGGACTTTAATAGTACTGTCTCGTCTATGGGGCGATGTTGAGGAGCACAACACAAGATGGGATCATTCCTGTGCATAACGCTCTTTACACGAACATAAGGACGGGGTTTCGCCACGCTACAATAGTACCCTGTCCACTCCCCAAAGGGTCCCTCTTCTTTCACTTCCCCGGGGACTGTTTCGCCCTCTATGACTATCTCAGCTGAAGCAGGGATCGGAAAACCGGTATACTTCCCCCGAATCACTTTGATGGGTTCTCCCTTGATTCCACCCGCAAAGTCATATTCAGAAATGCCTTCGGGAATCGGTGATGCTCCCAATAGATATATCAGTGGATCTTGGCCCACAACTATAGCAACTTTCATGGGCTTGCCCTGTGCGAAATATTTGTCCCTGTGTATTCTCCCGTGTTTTCCCCCCGTAATCTGCAAACCAACGGTTCTTTCATCGTATAATTGGGAGCGGTAGGTGCCGAGATTATACCAATCCCTATCGGGGTCTTTTGTAATTGCTACACAGGCCGTGGCAATGTATCGTGCTCTATCCAATTCATGATGTCTGGGGACGGGAAATTTCAAGAGATTTACTTCATCACCTATTTGGACATTTTCCAGTACAGGACCTTCCTCTACAAACCGAGGGGGGATGAGCTCTAGATTCCTCAGCTTTTGTCCGTACGCCGCGACTAATTCAATTTTCCTCTTATGCAAAGGAAGGCCTAGGGTGAGGGCAACCCGGTTCAGTGTACTGAAATGTCCATACAGTGTTCTATATCCTTTGGGATAATCCGGTATCTCATCAAACAGCAAAGCGGGTGTCTTATCCTTGTATCGTTCGTGCATGAGCTGGGTTAGAGGTCCCATTTCAACATCCCAGTGGGCCCCCGTTATCTTTTTGAGCTCGCCAAATTCGTCTACCTGCTCGAGCCACTCTCTCAAATCAGAATACACATAACCACCTCCTTTGTTCTTGGTCATTTATTCAGCTCTTTCTCTCTTAGAGCATTGAGAATCCTTTCCGGCGTTATAGGGAGATCCTTAATTCTCACTCCGATTGCATCATAGATGGCATTGGCTACAGCTGAAGCAGTAGGAACAACGGTCATTTCTCCAATTCCCTTTGCCCCATAAGGGCCATCTCTATGGGTAGCTTCAACAATGAGCGGAGTTATCTCTGGAACATCCAGTACTCTGCAAATCTTGTAGTCAAGCAAGGAGGTGTTCTGTACCTCGCCTTTGGGTCCTATCAACATCTCTTCATAGAGCGCCGGGCCTATCCCGTGAACCAAACCGCCTTCAATCTGTCCCTCGCAGGTTATGGGGTTTATCACTTTTCCCACATCATGAGCACCGATGGCTTTGAGCACCTTTACCTGTCCTGTTTCAGGATCAACCTCTACCTCCACGCAGTGGGCACCGAACATCCAAAAGATACTTGGGGCTGACCACATCCCTCCGGTCTCACGTTGGACTACCGGGTAAAATGAGCTCCTCCCTATAATATCTAAGCCAGCACCGTATTGATGCTTGATCACCTCTGCAAAGGAGTGCCTCAGTTCTGGCTTGTTTTTGACATAGATTTCACCCTTTTCTACTCTAAGCTCTCCGGTTTCCACGTTGAGCATTGGAGCAGCTATGGCAAAAAGCTGGTCTCGAGCATCTCGCGCTGCTTTCTTTACCGCATTGCCCATGTGAAAGGTTGTTCTGCTGGACGTGGTCGAGGCATCGTAGGGAGTCACATCGGTGTCTGGACTCACCATGGTGATGCGATCCAGGGGTACACCCAGCTCCTCTGCTGCCATTTGAGCCAGAACCGTTTTTGGTCCCTGTCCCGCCTCTATTGAACTCGTGAGAATCTCAACACTCCCATCCTGGCTGACTTTGACAACAGCAGAAGAACCTGAAGGGGTCTTGGTGTTTTTGAATCCGCAGGCAATCCCCCTTCCCCTGTTTTTCTGGTCAGGTTTCTTCTCCCATCCCAGGTGTTCAGCTGCCCTGGAAATACACTCCTTGAGACCAACGCTGTGGAGTACCTGCTGACCCGTTGGAGAGATATCTCCCTCCTCTACCGCATTCATAACCCGTATCTTCACCGGATCGATTCCCAGCTCGTGGGCGATGATATCCATCTGAGACTCGTGGGCCCAGGCCACCTGAGGGATACCATAGCCTCGATAGGCACCAGCAATGGCCTTGTTGGTGTACACGCAGTAGCCATCAACCTTTACGTGCTTAAGCTTATAGGGCCCTGCGGCTGCCACAGAACCCTGCTGACAGACCGTTGGCCCTTTCTCTGCATAGGCACCCGTGTCATAGACGACCCTTGCCTCTCTGACCCACAGTCTCCCGTCTTTTTTGACCCCTGTCTTGAGCGTAACAACGCTCGGGTGCCTCACGATGGAAGAGGTCATCACCTCCTCACGGGTCAATACCATTTTTACGGGTCGCTCATCGCTCCGTAAGGCCAAGGCAATGCAGAGTGTCTCCACCTTCAAGCCACCTTTTCCCCCAAAACCACCCCCCATGTAGGGAGGTGAAACCACGCGTATCTTGCTGAGGGGCATCTTCAGCACAGCGGCCAGATCGTTGCGCAAACGGTGAGGACCGTCGTTGGTTACCCAAACCGTAATCTTGCCTGCAGGATCAACCTGGGCAACGGCCATGTGGAGCTCTATGGCTCCGTGGTGTACCATTTGGGTGGTAAAGGTATCTTCAAAGATAACGTCGCTCTCGGCAAAGCCCTGATCCATATCACCCTTGAGAAACTGAACATGGTGACAGATGTTGGTGTGCTCAATGGGCTTGATAACAGGTATATGTTGGTAGGTGTGAAGCGCCTCGTGAATCAGAGGTGCATCGGGCTTCATCGCCGTGAGGGGGTCAAGAACGGCTGGCAATTGCTCGTATTCCACAGCTATCACATCCAAAGCCTCTTCAGCCGTCTCTTCATCGACAGCAGCCACAGCTGCTACAGGCTCTCCCACATAGCGGACCTTGTCTACCGCTAAGAACGGGTAGTCTTTGAGAGCCTCTCCACCCAAACCCGGATTGTCTTTCCCTGTTACGATCGCTTTAACCCCAGGTAACCGTTGAGCCTTGGTTACATCGATATTCACGATCTTGGCGTGGGCATAGGGGCTTCGCAATGCCTTGCCATAGAGCATGTTTGCAAAGAACAGGTCATTGCCGTATATGGCCCGCCCGGTAACCTTTTCTACAGCATCTACACGGGGTATGGGTTCTCCTACGGCAAAGTAATTTACCATCAGTTCCTCCTTCTCATCTTCTCGGCCGCAACCAAGATTGCTTTTACGATCTTAACGTATCCAGTACATCGGCATAGATTCCCAGCTATCGCTTCCTTTACCTCCGTCTCTGTAGGGTTGGGGTTGCCATCCAAGAGCGCCTTGGCAGACAGAAGCATTCCCGGCGTACAGTAGCCGCATTGAACGGCCCCCTCGCTCACAAAAGCTTCCTGCAGTGGATGGAGCTGGCCATTCTCGGCGAGCCCCTCGACGGTGAGGATATCTTTTCCGTGAGCCTCTACTGCGAATACCAGACAGGAGTTAACTGGTTTCCCCTCAAGGAGAACCGTACAAGCCCCGCATGCCCCAGTTTCACAGCCGCCTTTTGTTCCCGTTAGTCCGAGCTTATCTCTAAGAAAATCCAGCAGAGTCATGTTGGACTTAACGCTCACCTCGTAAAACTCTCCATTTACTATTACATTTATTATTTTTTGCACAGGAAACTCCTTGTTAGCTACCTAATTCTTTCTAACGCTCGATTCAAAGCTCGCTTCACGAAAACTTTGATCATCTCGCTTCGGTATTCTGCCCTGGAACGAGGCAAAGCCTCAGTGGAGGCTATTACCCCTGCTTGTTCAAAAAGACCATTTTCGATCCTCTTTCCTTTTAGCGATTCTCCTGCCTTTTTGGCTCTTATGGGGGTAGGTGCCACAGAACCCAGTCCTATCCTTGCTTCAGTGCAAATCTTGTTCTTCATATCATCGACAGTTATTAAGGCTCCCACTCCAACGAGCGTTTCATCCACTGCCGTAATTATTTTGGGAAGCCACAGATATGATCCCCCACTGTGCAGTGGTACGTTTGGTATAAGAATTTCAGCAAGTATTTCCGTGTCCTTAAGTATAGTCTTAAAGGGCCCTACAAAGAATTCCTCAACGCTTACGATCCTTTCGCCTTTCATACTGACTAATTTTAATTGCGCATTTAATGCAATCAATGCGGGAGCTGTATCTGCTGAAGGAGATGCATTACAAAGATTGCCTGCAACGGTGCCTCTGTTTTGAATCTGAGGCGAACCTACTGCAAAAGCAGCGTCAGCAAGAAGTCCAAATTTTTCTCGAACAACAGGAGAGCTCGCCAAAGCAGTATATGTGGCTAATGGACCAATGCTTAACCCCTCATTCTCGTCATAGGTAATGTTCCCCAACTCAGGAATATTCTTGATGTCAATCACGTATTCGGGGTTTTGAGTTCTCTGTTTCATCTGGATGAGAAGATCGGTTCCTCCTGCCAGGATCTTTGCCTTCCCATTGTACTCGTCCAAGAGGGAGATTGCCTCTGACACGGTAAAAGGCTTAAGATACGTGAAGCCCTTAATCTTTCGTAACATGTTTTTCCCTCCCCCAATCTAACTTCTTACGTGCAAGCCTTTCCCTCGATTACATTATCTTTGTCTAGAATCTGTCCCGAATGTCTTCTTGGCCCATGGTCATGCTCACCTCAGCATGACCATGAGGCCCATTATAGGTGCACCACTGCGTTGGTTATTCCCGCTCTTTTTTGGAACTTCGTGCTGGCCTCGTGACCTTCTTTTTTGCCTCCATCTCTTCCAAGGCCTTGAGCATCTTCTCAAGGGTTATAGGGAGATCCTTAATTCTCACTCCGATTGCATCATAGATGGCATTGGCTACAGCTGAAGCAGTAGGAACAACGGTCATTTATCCAATTCTCTTTGCCCCATAAGGACCATCTCTATGGGTAGCTTCAATAATGAGCGGAGTTATATCTGGAACATCCAGTACTCTGCAAATCTTGTAGTCAAGCAAGAAGGTGTTCTGTACCTCGCCTCTGGGTCCTATCAACATCTGTTCACAGAGCGCCGGGCCTATCCCGTGAACCAAACCGTCTTCATTCTGTCCCTCGCAGTTTACCGGGTTGATCGCCTTTCCCACATCGTGGGCACCGATGGCCTTAAGGATCTTTACCTGTGCTGTTTCAGGATCAACCTCTCCCTCCACACAGTCCGCACCGTGCATCCAAAAGATCCTCGGGGCTCACCACATCCCTCAATTCGCGTTTTCCATCAAAGGGTAATAGGATCCTCTTCCAATGATATCGAGGCCAGCACCGTATTGGTTTTTGATTACCTCTGTAAAGGAAAGCCTCAATCTTGGATTGTCCTGTGAATAAATCTTACCTTTTCTATGGCATCTACGCGACGCACAGGTTGTCCCACGACGAGGTTATTCGGCATAATCTCATCCTCTCATCTTCTCTGCCCCGGCCAAAATTGCTGTTACGATCTTAACGTATCCAGTGCATCGGCATAAATTACCGGCGATTGCTTCCTTTACCTCCTCCTCTGTAGGGCTCGGATTCTCGTCCAAGAGTGCTTTAGCAGAGAGAAGCATCCCCGGGGTGCAATAGCCACATTGAACCGCTCCCTCTTGAATAAAGGCCTCCTGTAGTGGATGGAGATGACCATTCTCGGCCAATCCCTCGATAGTGAGGATCTCTTTTCCACGTGCCTCTATGGCGAGTATCAAACAGGAGTTAACCGGCTTCCCATCGAGAAGAACTGTGCAGGATCCACATTGACCGGTATCGCAGCCTTTCTTTGTCCCCGTAAGTTCTAACTTATATCTTATAACGTCCAGCAGAGTCTCATTGGGTTTTACTGGGACCTCGTAGGTTTCTCCGTTTACCTTCAACTCAATTGAACGAGTCATCTTAATTTCCCCCATAAATTCCTAATTCCTTGACACTTGCTCCAGTGCCCGTTGCACGAGAACCCTTACCATTTCCTCCCTGTACCAAGCCGAGGCTCGTACGTCAGAAATAGGACGTGCTTCATCAGAAGCCATCTGGGCAGCTTCTTCCATCAAAGCAGCTTCAATTCTCTTGCCCTTCAGAATTTTTTCCGCCTTACATGCCCTCATAGGTGTAGGAGCCACAGCTCCCAGAGCGATTTTTACCTCTTTCCATTCTCCCCTATCTCGATCTACAGTAGCCGCCACCGCTACACCTACAAGGGCAAGATCCACGGCTCTTCTACGACTAATACTCATGTATACTCCACGGGTATACGGAGGGGGAGGAGGTACCATAATCTCTGTAAGGATTTCCTTGTCCAAAACGGTCAAGCCAGATCCCACGAAGAACTCTTCCAAAGGGAGAACCCTCTCTCCCCGAGAGCCGACTAGTTTTACTTTAGCACCCAAAACTAACAAGGGTGGAGCAGTCTCGGCCGAAGGGGAAGCATTACACAGGTTACCACCGATGGTAGCGCGATTCCGGACCTGAACCGAGCCGAGTACTTTTGCTGCCTGAGCAAGGGGAAGGAATTGTTCTCGAATCATACGGGAGGTCTCGATCTGCCTTATAGTTGTCAAGGCACCTATTCTTAACCCCCCCTTCTTATCGTATTTAATATAATCTTGGCCGGGAATGCCCTTAATGTTTATCAGGTATCCAGGGCTTAGTGCACCCTGCTTCATGTCCACTAATAAATCGGTTCCTCCCGCTAAAATCTTCGCTGCTTTAGAGTGCTGATCCAATAAGGAGATAACCCCTGATAGACTGGAAGGCTCAAGGTACTCAAATTCTCTCAACTTCCTTAGCATCCCTAACTCCTTTACTGTTTCGGTTCCTCAGTATAGAATTTCTTCCATGTCTCGCCGTTTCCGAGGCCTTCTGGTATATCCTCGGCCCCCATCGTCATATCCAAAGTAATATGAGCTTCCCGAGCTCTCCAGGCATGGCAGGGTTTCCCCAAGGCGAGGGCTATCTTTGATTTCTCTGGTTTTTCCCCATTGATTTCCATCACTGCAGCGGATAAAGAGGTCTCCTCCGCGAAGTGAGTTCCATGCCTACAGATAGAATTGGGGCCAGGCCCATTTGCATGGTCCATGGAAAACGATATCATTTTATCCATCGTAACTTTTCCTTTGTTTTCCTCCAAAAGTTGCCGACAACGAATGTACCTGCAGATACTCGAGAGGTCGTCTTTCCTGTTGAGCGCTTCGAGGAGAACAAAACGATTGGCTCTTGCCGCTACCTCATCTTGCAGGATCTCGGTGGCGAGTTCATGGTAAGATCCTTCAATGATCATAGCCTGTTGCGCGTCGGCAAATTCGATGTTCCCAGGTGTGCTCATAGGGTTTTCTAAGAGATTCGGGAGGATAGCTTGAGCTGCCGCCAATGCATTCTTGCCTTTTTCCAAACCTTCCCTCATGAGCGCCCCTCTATCGAGGGCTTTTACCTTGATGGCATCCCTTTCGGCACCTCTTTTTGCCAACTCTTGTGTTCTGGAGATGTTGCTTCCCGCCGCCACTCCCTTGTCGCTCAGTCCCATCTTTATGGCTGTAGCCCCCGCAGCAGCAACACCTATTATCTTATTGCCCCCTTTGGGATTGAGTGCAAGAATCACATTTATCTCTTTGTTTTTGTAGGAATTGGGCCCCACGTATGACTCAGATCCTACCTTATCGCTGTTTTTGAGGAAAACAGTGCTCCCCGTTGCACTGGCTTTTCCAAGGGCCATCAAAACGGTGCATTCTTCTGGAAAAGCAAGATCATGGTAGATGTTGTAAGCCAAAAGCTCTGGATATTCAATTTTTACCCCCTCTCCAATACCCTCAATTTCCTCAAGTCTTTCAGGTGTCCATAATTTTTCATGTTTGGAAGCATTTTCTATTACGGTACTTTTATCATGCCCTTGGTCTCTTAACACATTCCAAAAACTCGCAAGGTTTTGCT
>JBGVTJ010000273.1:0-5149 GCA_041862515.1 Thermodesulfobacteriota bacterium
GCCTTTCTTCTCCCTCACAATCTGGGCATGTTTACGGGAAACGATTTTCGATCCCAGGACCATATCATTATTGGGGTCCCTCCCGATTTTGAAGGGAGTCTTATATATGGGGTAAACGTCTTCTTCCCCCTTAATATTTTTGAGGATGAGGTTGGACATGACAGCAAGAGTTTTGGTCAATTCTATCGGATCTCCATGCCTATTTAGCACAACATCTCAATGAGATCAAACATTATGTGAGGAGGATCCCATTTTTCCGCTGACAAGAATTTCCCGGTTCAAGGGATTGCACATCGGAGAAGCGTGGTACTTCTTCGAGAGCCATTGATCACAGCTTGAATTGGATCTTTTCCAGCTCTTCAATTGCTTCGTCGTAGCGGTCCCGAAGGATCAGCAAACGGATTCCCTTCAGGTGATTCGAAAAGAGTATGCCGGCGGAATCCAGAGAATTTTCAATGTCATCCTTGAAGGTTTTGGGGTCCAATTTAATATTTCGAATAGCCTGTCTCACTTCCATTTCGCAGTTTCTCAACTCATGGCTCATATCTTTCTCCCCTAACGAAATCCAAACGAGCTCAAAGATTGATCGTCTTTTCGGGGATGAGCCCCTTGAGATGGGGGAAGGGATCCTTCATATGAGGGAAATGCATAGCCAAGGCGAATTGATGCGTGAAATCCTTACACAGGGTCAATTCAATGTACCTGATCCTGCTGGCGATGTCGTTCGCCTCCTTCCTCTTTTCCTTGTTGAGGAGGGCGAGGCGGGCACCGTCGCCAGCCGCATTGCCAACAGCGGTAATTTCTTGGAGTTCACAGTCCGGAAAGAGGCCTAGGATCATTGCCTTTTCGGGATCGATATAGTTTCCGAATGCCCCCGCAAGGATGACCCGATTGATCTTTTTGAATCCCACTGTTCCCATCATCACCTTGGCCCCTGCATACAAGGCCCCCTTGGCCAGTTGGACTTGCCTGATATCTTCGGAGGTGATAGTGATGTCCCGTCCAATGGCCGTTTCCTTTGCCTTGGCGATGATGAATTCATACCTCCCATTGGTCTTTCTTATGCGGGTTGATGGAATAGTTCCCTGAATTCGTCCGCTTTTATCCACGATTCCCACTTTAAACATCTCTGCCACCGCATCAATAATACCGGAGCCACAGATGCCCCTTGCCCCAATCGCGTCGGGCTTGCACTGGTCGCTCCACTGATCAACCCCTATCACCTTGAAGCCGATCTCGTAGTCCTCGGGGTTTATCTGGATCCTCTCGATGGCTCCCGGGGCAGCACGCATTCCGAACGTAATGTGTGCCCCTTCAAATGCTGGCCCCGTGGCGCAAGATGCAGAGCTGAGCCCTTCCTTATTCCCCATAACCAGTTCCCCGTTGGTACCGATGTCGATGAGCAGGGTTTTCTCATCCGCATGATGTGGTTGTTGGGCCAATATGACCCCCACATTATCGGCTCCTACGAAACCCGCTTCAATGGGGAGGACGTGGATGTTCCCGGAGGGATGAATTTTAAGGCCCAGATCCCTAGCCTTTACGTCGAATGATCGTTGAAGGGCCGGGCAAAATGGGGCCCTTCCCAGGTATTCCGGGTTGATCTTCAAGAAGAAGTGATGCATGGCCGTATTTCCAACGATGGTCATTTCATAGACTTCCTCTGCTGAAGCCCCGATCTGGCTGGTTGTGTCGGCGACTATTCGGTTGATGCATTGAATGACCTGGTCATGCATCTTATCCAGCCCTTGGCCCGGATGATTCATGGTATAGCTGATTCTGGCCATGACATCCTCCCCGAAGGAGATCTGGGGGTTCATCAGAGCGTCCATAGCCAGGACCTCCCCGTTATCGAGGTCACAGAGATAGCCGGCTACAGTGGTCGTGCCGATATCGATGGCGAGACCATAGAGGGATTTGAGGCTTGCCGGTCTAATGTCCATAATCTCTTGGTCCATCCAGATGACGACATTTACCTTCCAATTGGCAGCCCTGAGGGTATCCCCTAACGTTATGAGTGTGGAATAATCAATGTCCAGGCCTTTCAGGCCATACCGCTTTTCCAGCCCCAACTTCACCCTTTCCAAGTCGGCCTTGGGATTAGAAAGGGATGGGGGAGGTAGATCGAGATCATAACCCTTGACCGCTGGGTTGATCTCGATCCCTATATCCCTTGGTGCTTTGCAGATAACCTGTTTTCCGCCTCGGCTCTCCTCGGGAACGAAGACCACTACATCGCCTTGAAGCCGAGCCGCACACGCCAACCGGTATCCAAGGGACGCTTCCTCAGCCTCGATACATTTCCCCTCTTCGAGGGTGAAGGGGGAGAGGTTGTTTCTCGCCGAATGAATCCCATCCTTTGGGAACGAACCCTCTTCTACCCTGATCCGACATTTCCCACAGGTTTGCCTTCCCCCACAGAGGGATTCGATATCTACCCCCATATCTCGGGCGGCTTGAAGGAGAGTCTTTCCCTCATCGACAAATCCCCTTCTCCCGGATGGTTGGAAGATGACCTTATACTTCATGAAATATGCCCCCGGTCGTAGAGCCCTTTATGGAAGGGATATACAAAATTGGGGGAGTTTTGTCAAAGGAGTTTCCCAATCCCTGAGAAAATAGGTATTTAAAACAATAGATGATATTCCCAAAGAGGTCGGAGGACTTCACACTATCCCTCGAAGACCTCTTCTGGCACATGGGTGTCAGAGAGGGTGGGGGCTCCATCTCGAAACAGCATGAAAAAGGGGCTAATGGATTAAAGAAGAGATCTCTGAAGCAGGGGTTCATTCCTTCCGGAGGATATTGGTTCGAAGATTCCAAAGTTCGCTCCACTCAGAATGGGTACGGAAAAAATCTCAACTCCGTTGTGGCGGGGATGCTGACGTCAATGATAGGCAAAAATTCTGAGGTGGGAAAAGGCCTGCGAGAAACCAATGCACATTTCAATTCAACTACGGGGGAAATTCTCGGTCAGAGTTCCTATCGCCAGATTTCAGATATGAAATAGTATCTCAATAAAAGGGCTTGACAATCAATGGAGCATCTGATAAAAAGGCAACATATGTTGACTAAAAAAAGGGAAAAAAAGCTCACGGCTCGGCAACGGGAGATTTTGTCCTTTCTGATTCAATTTCTCAGCGAGAGGGGGTATCCTCCTACGGTGAGGGAAATTGCCCTCCATTTCGGATTGAAGGGACCCAGAAGCCCCAAGAAGAGGCTCGATGCCCTTGAGGAAAAGGGATATATCAGAAGGAGGCCCGGAAAATCCCGTGCCATTGAGGTGATGGAGGCTTTCCCTTCCCGTTCCTCCCGGTTGGTCCCCCTTGTGGGAAAAGTGGGGGCGGGGGGGCCTTCTTTGGCCTTTGAGGATTTGGAGGGTACCCTCGCCCTCGATCGATCTCTTGCCAGGGGGGACGAGACCTTTTTCCTGAGGGTAAAAGGGGATAGCATGACCGGGGACCACATCAAGGATGGGGATTTGGCCTTGGTCTACCCTCAGTCCATGGTGGAAAACGGGGAGATTGCCGTGGTATTGATCGATGATGAGGCAACCCTGAAACGGGTCTATAAAGAGGGGAATACCCTCCGGCTCAAGCCTTCGAATCCCACCATGAGACCCATTATGATAGGAATGGAGGAGGGAAGGGTAGCCATTGTGGGAAAAGTCATCGGAATATTCAGGAATGTGACGTGAAATGGGGAGAGGGGATCCATCCTTATTGCGGGAATTGAAGATGAAGAATGAAGGCCGGGTTATCCTCCACGTCGATATGGATGCCTTCTTTGCCTCGGTGGAACAACGGCGAAACCCCAGGCTAAGGGGAAGACCGGTGGTGGTGTGTGGAAAACCCCCGAGGACCGTTGTGGCCTCCGCTTCTTACGAGGCCAGGGCCTTTGGAATCCACGCCGACATGTCCCTTTTTGAAGCCCGGAGGAGATGTTCTGGCCTCAGGTGCGTAGAGGGGGATTTACACCGATATATCGCCGCTTTTCTCAGGGTAATGGGGATTCTGAGGGAGTATTCTCCCCATATTGAAATGGCCTCCATCGATGAGGCTTTTCTCGATATGACCCATTGTCGTTTGCTTTTCCCCTCCCCGAGAAGGGCAGCCGAGGACTTGAAGAGACGAATTTTCGATGAGTTGGGGTTGACCTGTTCGGTTGGGGTGGGCCCCAATAAATTGATAGCCAAGATGGCCAGTTCCCGGGGGAAGCCAGACGGGTTGGTTGTTATTGGGGCGGCGGAGGTCCCCCATTTTCTGGATAATCTCCCTATTGGCCAGATGTGGGGTATTGGACCGAAAAGGAAAGCGGCTCTTCGTTCCCTCGGTATTCGGTCTTGTGGGGATTTGGGAAGGTTTCCGGCAAATCTTCTCAAGAAGAGAATGGGAGTTTGGGGGGAGAGGCTTCACAGGATGGGATTGGGAATCGATGAATCCCCCGTGGTCCCTCTGGGCCAGGAGCCCGATCCCAAATCCTTCGGGCATTACGTCACGTTTCCCCAGGATTCGGCTGATTCGAGGGTTATCTCAGGTTTTCTCCTCAGGCTCTCCGAACAGGTGGGAAGACGGTTGAGGAGGAATTGTCTCCAAGGGAGAAGGGTTACCCTGACGGTTCGTTTTTCGGATTTTTCTGGCCTTACGCGGCAACATGCCTCCTGGGACCCCCTCAAAAACGGAAAGGAGATCTACCGGCTTGCTGTAAGAATGTGGGATTCCATTGGTGATAAGAGGTCCGTGAGGCTTTTAGGATTGGCGGTCTCAAACCTTGAAAGGGCTTCCAACCAGTTTCCCCTTTTTTCATGGCCATCTAAATTGAGGCCCCTTTGGGAAGCAATGGACCAGGTTAACGACAAATATGGCGAGTTTACCCTTACCTGGGGGTCCCTTCATCAATCTCCCGAATGAGGCCTTTTCTTTCCTTATGGCATCACCTTTTCCCTTCCCATTTCATTCCGAAGATCGTGCCCACATTTTCGGGGGGTATGTCTTTTCAGACGTTTTTGAAGAGCCTTTTGGACACCGAGGTAATGGTTTCCACGATCTTATTCAGCCATTGGAGAAATCCAATGGGGGATTCGTTTCCCACCTTGACGAGGAGATAGATTCCCAAAGCCATTAACACGAAATTGGGAGTCCAGCTGGCA
>JBGVTJ010000274.1:0-4255 GCA_041862515.1 Thermodesulfobacteriota bacterium
TGCCGATCCAGCCGACAAGCCCGTTCTGGAAGAGGCGCTCCGGAGGGGTTTTGCCCTCTTGAGCGGGAGAGAGGCCTGAAGGCATGAAATTGACACGGCTTCAGATCAACCGTTTCCGAAACATCGATAGCTTTTCCAGCGATATCGGCGACGGCATCGTGCTCCTTAAAGGCCCCAACGAGGCCGGAAAATCATCGCTTCTTTCCGCCATCCTCTTCGGTCTCTTTGAGGACCCCAGATCATCCGCCCAGCGTCTTGAAGAGGCGAGGGAGTGGAACAGGGAAACCCTCTATCACATCTCCGTGGGATTCGAAACGAACGGCCAATCCTACCTGCTCGAAAAGGACTTCGAAAACAGGTCCACGCTGCTTCGGAACGAGGCGACGGGGGAATCCTGGAAAGACAAGAATAAGGTGACCGCTAAATTGACGGAGATCATCGGGTTTTTTTCCAGGGACGTCTTCACCAGCACGGCTTGTGTTTTTCAGGACGAACTTAACGCTATTCATTCCGGGCAAAAAGAGCTGCGCACCCTGCTAGAGGAGAAGGTTGCCGGCAAAGAGGAATCAGCGGTGGAGCCAGTGCTCAAGCTGCTTGAAAAAAAGGGATCGGATCTCAAGAGGGGACTGGATCGGCCAGCGCCCACAAACCCGGGGCAGATACGGCAGGTGATTGACGAATCAAACAGTCTAAGACAGAGGAGAGACGAGATTGCCAGTAGAGTACTGGCACTCCATCAGGCGAGGGGGAGAATCCACGAGGTCTCCAATCAATTAGGGGAAGATCTGAAGTCCCTGGAACTCAAAAAGCAGGCCTTAGAAAAATCAAAGCTGTACATCAAGGCGAAGGAAAGGTTTGAAACCCTGGATAAGGCCCTTGGAAAGACGGATGTAGATCTGGAAAAGCTCCAAAAGGCGGATCGAGAGATCCAGGGACTTACCACGCAGCTTGATGTCAAACAGGGAGATCTGAAGACGGGCGAAGGCAATCTGGAGAAATACAGGAAAGCCGCTAAAACACTGACGGACAGAGACGCTTTGCAAAAAACGTTACAGGATAAGAAGGATGTGCTCGCCAAGGTCCGCGAGATTGTCAGGGCAATTGATGGTTTGAGGAAATCCTTGGCGGATCTTCCCGCCATCCCTGATAAATCGCTCCGAGGCGCGCTCCGAGCAGAAAACGAGACAATGACTCTGGAAAAGGCCATAGGTCAGCGGGCCATGCATCTTAAGGTGATCTTCAAGAAAAAGGTACCGTATGCCATAGAGACCGAGGATGGCCTCCTATCGGCGGGCGAAGGGGCGGCGGGAGAAAGGGTGGAGGGGATTGCGAAAAAGGAGATCCGCATCGACCTTAAGGAGATTGCCGAGGTACAGGTGACCACGCAGGACCGAGCGTTAGAAGAGGGCTTGAGAGAGCTGAGGGAAAAGAAGAGCTTCTTGAAGAACCAGCTTGAACAATACAAATGCGCGTCGGTCGCGGAAATGGAGGCGATGAGAGGGAGGTGGGAGAAGATAGGGCGAGATCTCGAGACGAAGGAGACGGAACTCAAGATCACACTGGGAAGGGAGACCCTGGAGTCCCTGACAACGCAGGTTGGTCAGTTAGAAACCCGGTTGAGGGAACTGGGCAGTTCTTTTGAAGGGATTAAGGACTTCTCCATTTCAGAGGAGGAGCTCGCAAACCGAGAGCGGGAGATCCAGGTACTGCGTAAACACGCTCAGGAACTCGAGGGAAATATCCGAGAGAACCAGGGTATCCTGAAGTCCTTTAGCAAGGAGCAGCTCGAAAAGGAGAAGAAAGATCTCGCTCGGCAGATGTTCATGGCGGAGACGGCCCTGGACGATCTTAAGGCGTTCGAGGCCTCAGGCCAAGAAGTCCTCAAACAAGAGGATGAGGTTAAAGCCCTGGAGCGGAAATTGTCCGACCTCAAGGTTGAACAGCAGACCCTTAAGCGCATTCTCGAGGAAGAGCGCTTTGGTCAGGAAGACGTGGCTGAACTGGAAGAACGCATTGAATTTCTGGAACGGAATGCCGAAAGGCTGAGGATGAAGCTCAAGGCTTTTGAAATCATTGGTGAGGTCCTCGCTGAGGCTCGGCAGAACGTCCTCAGGGGAATCTCAGGGGAGGTGGACGAAAGGATTGGCGCCTATTTCGCCCGGATCACGGACAAGAAGTATGAACAAGTCCGTCTTTCGAGAGAGGATTTCTCTCTCGAGGTGTTGAGCTCGGATAAGGGTAATTGGATCAATCCGGACACCGAGGATTTGTCTGCCGGGGCCCGGGATCAACTCTACCTGGCGGCACGCCTGGCCCTGGTTGATGTGGTCACCGGGGGGAATCCCCTTCCCCTTATTCTGGATGATCCATTAGTACATTTTGACCCATTTCGGCGGGAAAATACACGAAATCTTCTGAAGGAGGTCTCCAAGAGACACCAGGTCGTCCTCTTATCCTGCCATGACTATTACGACGACTGGGCCGATCAGATCATCAGCTTTTGACGGGTTGTTGCCGAAATACCATTCCGCTCTCTGAAAAGAATTTTTGACCATTCTAGCGTAAGGTTCGCTTCACTGCAATCCCAAAACTCGCCTTTCAGGCTCAGACATTGGGTTTGCGGCCGTTTCGCTTCACCAAGAATGGTTACCAAAAATTCTTTACTGTTCGCTCCAGGGATTTCGGCAACAGGCCCTTGAGAGGGGTACATTTCTCACCGCTTAGTGCTTCGATTCGCAAATACAGTAACGTATTACAATTATTTACCACGTTGAAATTGCTCACGCCATTCGGCTTGAGCGTTCGACCGAGCTCACGCCGAGGGCTCATGGCCGAAAGCAGCGCTAAGTCCTGAGTGAGTGAATTCGTAATCGAATTTATGAATCGAAGGACTTAGCCTTCAGGACGCGGCGCAATACCAACCCATAGATACCCAGATTGACACCTAGGAGCAAAATACCCAGAAGGACCTGCACGCGTCGCGTGAGCAGTGCGGCGTCAGGGTAAAGGACGGGAAGAATGTAGTGCTCGATAAAGCTGGCCCGGTAAGCAATGGCGCCGCCCCTCTCACGGAGCCAGATCTCCAGCGGTGTAAGTGGACAAATCCACCCGGCGAATGAGATGAGTGCAGCCCATACAACGGTTGGCAGGTGTACCCAGGCAAAGCGTTTCCACCTGAACACCAAAAGTCCCCCGAATACTGCGAAAAGGATGAAAGCAAAATGTACCACCAGGACGATATCAGCGAGAACACGGTGGAGCATTCTTCCTTTCTCCTATCTCACCCCGATTCTCCCCGGTGTTTGGCTCGCCTAACGGTATATCTGACCTTCGAATCGGCAGACTATTTTAGATTCGAGGACGAGAAAGTCACGAAAATTTCAAAGAAATGAATATGTTGACTATGAGCCTTATACAGTAGCGTTTGATCAGGAAACCTTTCTCCCCTTATCCTCCCAATATTGATCCCTCAGGCCCTTCTTGTAAATTTTGCCCGAGCCCGTCTTGGGGAGCTCTCCCATGAAATCCACCGATTTGGGGGCCTTGTAGTGGGCGATATTCTCCCTGCAGAAGGCGATGATCTCCTCCTCGGTGGCCTTTTGACCCTCCTTTAAAACCACGACGGCTTTTACGGCCTCGCCCCATTTTTCGTCGGGAACCCCGACCACGGCTGCCTCCAGGATCGCTGGATGCATGTAGAGGACATTCTCTACCTCGGTGGAATAGACATTCTCTCCGCCGGTGACGATCATATCCTTCTTTCGGTCGACGATATTGACATATCCCTCCTCATCTATCACAGCGAGATCCCCCGTATGGAGCCATCCATCCCTGATAGCCTTTTGGGTCTCCTCCCGCAGGCCCCAGTATCCTCGGGTGACGGCGTCTCCTTTCACAACGATCTCCCCCACTTCTTTCCCGTCGTGTTTCACCTCTTCGCCCTTTTCGTTGACGACCTTAAGGCTAATTCCCATAACAGCCCGCCCCGTTGCAGCCTTGTAGTTAAATTGCTCATCCTCCGGCAATTGCTTGAGATGATCCTTTAAGATGGACATGGTCAGATAGGGGCTCGTCTCAGTCATGCCGTAAGTCTGGATGTAATCGCACCTGAAGGTCTCCATGATCTTGCGAACAACCTCCGGGGCGATGGGGGCACCACCGCTGAGGATGACCCTCAGGCTGGAGAGATCATATTTACCTACCTCCGGGTAATTGACGAGCATATTGAGCATCATCGGGATCATATTGCTTATGG
>JBGVTJ010000275.1:0-4929 GCA_041862515.1 Thermodesulfobacteriota bacterium
TTAGCCAAAATTCTTTAATGTTCGCTCCAGGGAATCCGGCCAACAACCTGTTCAGAAATGATCCAACTTCTCCGACCAGACTACGCTCAGGAACAAGGGAGCCTCCCGAAGAATCGGGTAACTCCGACCCATTCCCAATTGACATCTCGTGAAGAGCGGACTAACCTTATAGCTACTCTAGGGCTATCCGTTCCCGATATGGGTTGAGAGGAGGGAAGAGATGCAAAGGGTGGACTCCCTTTTAGGGAAAATAAAGGATCTTTTGGCGCCGTTGGAGGAGAAGATTCGCGGGCATCCCTATCTTGCTGATTTGGAGGGGAGCAAGATCGGGCGTGAAAAACTGAAGTATTTCGCGGGTGAACAACACCACATTATTACGAGTGACTTGCGAAGCGTCGGCCTGCTCCTTTCGAGGCATGGAATTCCCCCTGGACGAGATTTTTTTTGGATGGTGCTCCAGGGCGAGACCGAAGCCCTTAAAGCCCTCGGTCGGTTCGTATCGGCATTGGGAGTACCGGGAGAGGAGCTGGAGGCCTATGAGCCATTACCTGAGGCTCAGGCTTACAAGGCCTACATGGCATGGCTTTCCCTCTATGGGAGCGGCGCGGAAGTGGCAGGGGCATTCCTGACCAATTTCCCGGCATGGGGGGCGAACTGTGGGAGAATGAGCAAGGCCCTCATGGAAGGATACGGGTTTAAGGGTAAGGATCTCTCTTTCTTCGAGCTCTTCAGTACCCCGGTGGCTGATTTTGAGGAAAAGGCACGGCTCGTTATCAATGCCGGGATTTCCCAAGGGGTTGAGCCCAAGGCCATCAAGGAGGCATCGAGAATGCTTCAGGGTTATGAACTCATGTTTTGGGATGCTCTCTATAAGATATCATCGAGATAATCGGCATATTTCCGGGGTATCGTTTCATGAAATTCACGGATACTTTACGCAAGAAGGCCCATGCTATTTGGGAGGCCAATTTCGATCATCCCTTTGTCCAGGCCATCGGGGATGGGAGCCTGGGCGAGGAGAAGTTCAAATTTTACCTCGCTCAGGATTATGTCTACCTCAAAGACTTCTGTCGATTCCTGGCCATTGCTGCGGCGAAGAGCTATGATCTGGATGCGATGGGGAGATTTTCGGACCTCCTCGAGCTCACATTAAAGGTGGAGATGGACCTTCATCGGTCTATCTGTAGCGATTTTGGCATATCGCCGGAAGAGCTTGAACAGACCAATCCGGCTCCCTACTGCTTGGCATACTCGAGCTATCTTTTGAGAATTGCGTACGAGGGGGATTTCCTTGACCTCTTGGCTGCCTTTCTTCCCTGTGAGTGGGGATATGTCGAAATTGGGGCCCGCTTAAAGGCCAAGGGAATACCCGAACATCCCCATTATGCCAAATGGATCGAGACTTACGCCTCACCGGAATTCAGGGATTTGACGGAATCCCTCAAGGATCTGCTCAACGAGCTGACAAGGGGAGCATCCGAGGAGAAATTAGATCGCCTTCAGGAGATCTTCAATTTCTCTAGTCGGTGGGAACGCCTCTTCTGGGAGATGGCCTGGAATCGACAGACCTGGATAGCATAGGCGAGATGAGCAGATTCGGCCGAGTGACGGAGAGCGATGGTTCAATAGGGGCATAGTGTGTTAACGTTCAGGTTTAGGGGAGGGGCTCCTGGATTTTAAACGGGGAGTTCTCGAAGGTAAGGTTGGGCAGGAACGTGATTTTGCCCTTCGGGGTGACAATGAAGCGAATGGTGACACTCATAGTAGGTTGGTTTTGCATCGGCCTGGGAGTAGTGGGATTGTTCCTTCCCTTCCTTCAGGGATTGGTCCTGATCGGATGCGGTCTATTGCTCCTTTCCAAGGAGAGCGAAGTCATGAAGCGACTGGGCAATCAGTTCAAGGCGAGATACCCTGAACAATACGAGCGCTTCACCCTTTGGAGAAACCGATTGATATCACGTTTCAAAAAATGATCTCGAGAGCCGCGTCCGTGTGGGTGCAGGAAACGCTGCCAGGTACCGTTACATGTGGGCCCATAGCCTGGGGGGTTCCTTTGACTCCTCGTATTCTAGCCTTTTTTCCGAGGCCTCTTGTTCGTGTTTACAATCGATACAGAGGGTAGCCATAGGCCTGGCACGGAGTCGCTTTTCGGAGATTTTTTCCCCACATTCCTCACAGGTACCGAAGGTGCCATTCTCTATCCTTTCCAGGGCCTCTTTGATCTTGATCATCAATTTCCTCTCACGATCCCTCAACCGCAAAAGGACATCCCTATCAAACCCATTGGATGCCAGCTCCATGGGATCCGACGCCGGCTCATCGGTCTCCTTCACTTGATATTTGGTCCTCTCGGCTTCCATCAGTAACTCCTCTAACCGGCGGGTAAGGAGTTTTCTGAAGAAGTCAAGTTGTCTTTTCCCCATTGTATTCCTCCATCAAGAGATCATAGGTTATTGATTCAATTTTTAGGCTATTTTAATATAATCTACATTTACGTAATTGTCAAGTCTTATCTAACCTTTTTCAATTTTCCGGGGAAGCATTCCTATTTCCCTCGAACTCAGCATCTTGATGTAACCATTCTCCACCATTAGCCTGCAGCGTCGAGGACTCACGACGAAGCCTCCTCATCCTTCATGAGAACTCCACTTCTCCAGGAGACTACGCTCGGGGACAACGGATCCTCCGCAATAATTCAGGAAGCTTCGGCCGGTTTTATGTTGACAAAGGTCGAAAAATCAAACATATTAATCAATTAAAGCTCAATAGGCCCAGATTGGAGTTTTGTTTGGGGATTGGCCTTGCTTGCCTATGTGGTGGTTTGGGCCAAGGGGGTTCAAATAGTGACAAACGGGGAGAAGACCTCTAAGATACGTCGGAATTTTCAGGGTCAAATCGGGGATTATCGGGAGAAGTTATCGGAGATGAGGCGAAAAGCCTCACGATTAGGCCGGTCGTTGAAGGAGAAGGAGGGGGAAATACGTGATTTCCAAAAGTCCCTGAACAAATTGGTGACGCTAACGGAATTGAGCCGAATACTCAATTCCACCCTGGAACCCGGAACGGTGAGGAGAAGGGCCATGCAGGCGGCAACGGAATTGATGGAGGCCGAGGTGGGGTCCTTATTGCTCATCGATGAGGAGACGAACCAGCTTTACTTCGAGGTCGCTCTCGGAGATAAGGAGGAAGCCGTCAAGAAATTTCATTTGAAAATGGGGGAGGGAATTGCCGGATGGGTGGCTCAACATGGTGAACCTCTCATCGTCCATGATGCCCAAAGCGATCCCAGGTTTTTCAGCGAGGTGGATAAGAAATCCAAATTCACCACGAAAAGCGTGATCTGTGTTCCCGTCAAAGTGAAGGAAAAGACCATTGGGGTCCTGGAGGCCATCAACAAGGTGGATGGGGGAGCGTTTTCGGAGGAGGACTTAACGCTTTTCCAATCCCTGGCTGATCAGGTGGCCGTTGCCTTAGATAATGCGCGCCTGCTGGCTGAGATCGAGGAGTTATTCTTTCAAACGGCTTCATCGTTGGCCGATGCTATCGAAAAGAGGGATCCCTATACCGGGGGACATACCAAGCGCGTGACCAGGTATTCCGTGGCTATCGCGGAGCAACTCGCCCTGGACCCAAACGAGCTGCGGTGGTTGAAGTTAGCTGCCATTCTCCATGATATCGGGAAGATAGGGGTTGAGGATCAAATCTTAAGGAAGCCCGGTAAATTGGACGAGCAGGAATACGATCAGATGAAGCAACATACCTTGATGGGTGCCGAGATCATCGGGCATATTAAGCAGCTTCATTGGATTATCCCCGGGCTGAAGTACCATCACGAAAAGATCGATGGAAAGGGATACCCGGAAGGCCTTGCCGATGGCCATATCCCCCTCATCGCTAAGATCGTGGCTGTAGCCGACACCTTTGATGCCATGACCTCGGATAGGCCTTATCGAAAGGCTTTGCTGAAGGAGGAGGCCCTCAATGAACTTCGGAGATCCTGCGGAAGCCAATTCGACAAGGCATTAGTGGATTCATTCATCAAGGCCTATGAGACGGGAAAGATATAATGTCCGAGCCCTCAGTCTCGAAGGCATTACCGGGAAAAGTCGCTCTCCCCAAGCCTACGCCGCTTGAAATACGGTTTCGCCTCCAATTATCGTCCGTTCGACCTTGATGTTCCGAATTTCCCAGGGGTCTATCTCCAGCGGATTATGGGATAGCACAACCATGTCCGCCAGCTTGCCGGGCTCGATTGATCCCTTGATATTTTCCTCGAAGGAGGCGTAGGCTCCATTGATCGTGTATGCCCGCAACGCTTCCATGGGCGTCAGCTTTTCCCCTGGGCCTATATCAACCCCACCTCGGGTCTTCCTGTTCACCGCACACCACATTCCCCACAGGGGATTGGCCGGCCACACCGGATCGTTGGGCGTGCAGACCGGACAGTCCGAATGAGCACACGAAACGATGCCCATCTTCATAGCCGTCTTCACGGGGACCATCTTATCGGCCCGTTCCTTGCCGATGAAGTTGTTGATGTGCTGGTCTCCCCAGAACCATGGGTGAAAGAGGTAGAAGTTCGCGGTTATGCCCAACTGCTTCATCCGCTTCAAGTCTTCCACCCTTGGGCAGAGTATATGTTCGATCCTGTGCCGAGGGTCAGACCTGGGAGACTTCTCCATCGCGCGCTCTATGGCGTTCACCGCCACCGTAATCCCGTAATCGCCTTGGGCGTGAATCGCGAGCTGATAACCGAGGCTATGGGCCTCGGCAACAATCTCATTCAAGCGCTCCTGGGTGTATCGCAGCCCCTCCAAACCCCGTGTGTCCTTTGTCACATAGGGCTCATAGAAGGCACAGGTGAAACACTGAATAGAGCCGTCGATCAGGAGCTTCACAGCACCCAACCGGAGTCGGTCGTTGCCAAAA
>JBGVTJ010000276.1:0-5161 GCA_041862515.1 Thermodesulfobacteriota bacterium
ACTTGCGGAGGACAAAGCTCCGATCGGAGCGGGCGAAGAGTTCGAATCACAAAACTGCATAAGATAAATCCAATCCAAATGACTTTTCTTCCGGAGTTTTCTGACTATTACGAACAATATTTTTGTAGCATGTTGAATTTATTATATATTTTATTTTTGATATGCGAACACTATATTGTCCCTTCGCTTTAATGCTTCCGAAGTGACCCCTTCGGGGCTCGCAGGTGGGGAATACTTACCCCTTCCGTTCGGCTGAGCCCTTCGGTCTGCCCTCGGCCATGAGTCCTCGCCGTGAGCTCGGTCGAACGCTCGGGCCGAATGGAGCTCAGGGTCGAAGACTCACGACGAAGCCTGCTCACCCGCGATGGGTACCCCCACTTCTCCAGCAGATTACGCTCAGGGCCAACAGTGTTCTGCTATAACTGAGGGAACTCCAGACTTTTCTTTATTTGCAGGGGATCAGTCAGGTATAATAGATTTCGTACATTACGATTAGCTATGCCCAACCGTGATGTTTCGCGTAGAATTGGATAACCTTTTAAGAAGGCATTTCCTAAGATCCTAGGTTATGGAGGCAAGGTATGAGTGATAAAACGATCTTCGGTTATATGGGTCAAATTCTTCGAGTCGATCTCTCGGAGAAAAGGGCATGGAACGAAGAATTGGATGAAGGCACCTATCGGGATTATATGGGGGGGGTTTCGCTTGGGGCCAAATACCTTTGTGAGGAGGTTCCGCCGGGTGCGGAATGGTCCTCCCCGGAGAATCGGTTAATCCTCATGACCGGTCCTCTTGCGGGGACGAGAGTTTCGGGCTCAGGCACCTTCTGCGCGCTCGGTAAAGGCCCCATGACCAATATGGCTGCATCCACCCAGGCCAACGGCTTTTTTGGTGCCTTCCTTCGATTTTCGGGATTTGATGGCCTTGTTATCCAGGGACGTTCATCAAGCCCAACGTTCCTCTTCATTCACGATGGTAAGGTCGAATTCAGGGATGCCACTTATTTGATGGGCAAGGGCACACTGGAGACAGAAGAGGTGATCAAAAAAGAATTGAGCTTGGGGAGGAAATTGAGCGTATTTGCGATTGGACCTGCCGGGGAGAATCTGGTCCGATTTGCCAGCATCGTGGGGGATGGTGGGCATGTAGCTGCCCATAATGGGATGGGGGCGGTCATGGGTTCGAAGAACCTTAAGGCGATTGCCGTTCATTACGGAAGCCTCCGACCGCCGATAAAAGACCCATCGAGACACTCGATCCTTGCCAAGGAACTTGTGGAGGACGCTAAAAATTTTAATAACGGATTACTATACAAGTGGGGAACAGCAGGCACTTTTGCTCCGCAATCAAAAGTAGGCCAAGTCCCAGTAAGAAATTACACCACAAATATTCTTAAAGATTATGAAAGGCTGCTCCCGGAGTATACCCGCACCCATTTTGAAATTAAGCCAAAACCGTGTTGGGCCTGCCGTATAGCTCATGTAAAGCATGTCCGGGTCACTGAAGGTCCTTATGCAGGTCTGCAGGGAGAAGAACCTGAATATGAATGTGTCAGTGCCTGGGGACCTCTTACGGGTAATTCCGATCCTGGGGCTGTTGTGATGCTTTCAAACCTCACGGATGAATTGGGGCTAGATGTGAACGAATCGGCTTGGACGATTTCATGGGTGATGGAATGTTACGAGAAGGGTCTTCTTACGAAAAAAGACACTGAAGGAATTGAAATGAATTGGGGCAATGTCGAGGCCGCTCGGGAAATGCTTCAAAAGATTGCAAGACGGGAGGGCTTCGGGGACATTTTAGCGGAAGGGGTGAAACGTGCTTCGGAGCGCATTGGAGGGGAAGGTGCAAAGTCGGCAATATATACACATAAGGGAAATACCCCTCGTGTCCATGATCACCGGGCCAGATGGTCGGAGCTCATGGATACCTGCCTGAGCGATACAGGTACTATTGAGGCCACGTTTGGTCCCCTGCGTCCTGATCTTCTGGGGGAGCCTCCTGTTGAAAATCAGTTTTCTCCCGAGGAGGTTTCGAGGAACAGTGCCCTGGTAAGTGGCTGGAATCAGTTTGAGGACTGCCTTGGCGTCTGCAGGTTCTGTATTAAAAATCCTCCTCTTACAGTTAAAGCCGTTGAGGCCACGACCGGGTGGGCAATGGATCTTGAGCAGGCCATATCCATAGGAAAAAAGGCAATCAATCAACTTCGCGTTTTCAATCTGAGACATGGACTGAAAAGGGAACTCGAAAGGCCTTCATTCCGATATGGTTCGGTTCCGGTGGACGGTCCGGCGAAGGGAAAGGGGATCATGCCGGTCTGGGACCAATTAGTTAAAAACTACTACCATCATATGGGATGGGATCCAGAAACCGGAAAACCTCTTCCACAAACGTTACGATTCCTGGGCTTAGATCATCTGGTCCCTGATCTGTAAAGCCCAAACCTATTACGATTTTCCCGGAGACAACAGCATTCCGTTTCTTTGCTGTGTTCACCTACAGGGGGAAATCCAATTGCCTGAGAAAGCCTCTTTCGAAATCGAGGTGATTGCAGGATCGAGCTTTGGTTTTGAAAGGTCATCTAAGAAAGGGATAACCATACCATCGCGCTTACGCTTCTGTATTCCCGATGACTCACAAGTCTATACCATTCGGACTCTCGTTTCGGAGATTTCAGCCGTCGATAAACAGCTAGAACAATTAATCCTTGATCGCAAGACCGATAGACTCAAGGGAAACATCGTGATTATCCTGAATGGAACGCTCGTAGACCTACTTGGTGGTCTTGACACCCCAGTCAAAGTAGGTGACCGCTTGGTGCTTGTGCCCTTTATGAATGGTGGGTGAAGGGATCGCATATCTTCGCCCAGGCACAGCCAGGCGGTATCGGGTGGTGTCCAGTCCGAAGGGGAGGGGAGGTTCTTTTCTCCCATCACGAAGGATAGGGAGCCTTAAGCAGTTCACAGAGCGATGGATGACCGGAGTTCTTTTTGGAGTTTGGGGAAGAACGCCGGAAAAGGTCCATTCGGTTATTTGTGTTTGCTCTCTTAGAATCGGAAATAAAGAAAGGGG
Source organism: Thermodesulfobacteriota bacterium (assembly GCA_041862515.1). GTDB lineage: Bacteria > Desulfobacterota > BSN033 > WVXP01. The sequence continues at coordinate 3,073 of JBGVTJ010000276.1, forward strand.
GTCACATCTTAAATATTAAATATAGGAGAGGGGTCAGTAGAAAAGGGGGACATGCTATATTCCCCCTGTCAAGAAAAAAATGAACAATTAAGAAATATCAATAGTTTCAATATATGGGAAATGGGGTCAGACTTTAATATTGAATTCTTAACCACCTTGAAAGCGGGAAATTGTGCAGTTTAACCTTCAATTGAGCTCCCTCTTGAACAAAAAAGGGGGGAACGCTCTTAAATAACTAATTAACAGGATCGGGGGACATGTTTTAGAAGAAGTAGAATAGGGGGACATTGATTTTGAAACAACTTATTTTCTGATATAATGCAGGACCTGACCCTCAAACACGAGAACTGCACATAGGGGATGTTGTTACCTGTGAAAAAGGGAAAAACATGGGATCTTGTTGATTAAATTGACCAGTCCCTCTCCCACCTGAAAAGGAGCAATCCGATCGAGTGTTTTAGGAACATATGATCCCGTAAGACTAATGGCTCCCGCCCCAGAGTTCTTTGAGACGTCTGTCCCGCCCGCAGCTGTAGCGATAGAACTTATATCGCACCGGGTTCTTCTTGTAGTAGTCCTGGTGATACTCCTCCGCCGGGTAGAATGTCGAAGCCGCAGTAATCTCGGTGGCAATCTCCTTGAATCCCTCTGATTCGATCAAGGCCTGCCTGGAATGTTCGGCCAGGTGCTTTTGATCTTGATCGTGATAGAAGATCGCCGTCCGGTATTGACTGCCGCGATCGCAGAACTGGCCACCATTGTCTGTCGGATCGACATTCTTCCAGAAAACCTCGAGCAATTGATCGTAGGTGATCTTCCTGGGATCGTAGACGATCTGAATTGCCTCAGCGTGGCCTGTGGTGCCAGATGAGACCTCCTCGTAGGTCGGGTTCACCTTGTGCCCGCCGATGTACCCGGAGGTTGTGGATACGACTCCATAGAGCTTGTCGAAGGGAGGTTCCATACACCAGAAGCAGCCGCCTGCGAAGGTTGCCTTTGCTAAGCGATCGCTGCTCGATTGATCTTTACCAGCATGGACAAACGCCACGAGACCTAGGAAGATCATGCTGACGATGAACGAGAGCCCTGGTACGTGAAATACTTCCTTAACCATCGCATAACCTCCGAAAGAGAATGAATTCAGACAGCAAGTCCTCATATGAAATATAATTCGAAACCGCCACTGGTTACCAGGTCACCCTGTCGAATTGGTTTTCGGAAAAGTGAGAGATAGAGGGTCAAGATAGAGGGCCAGACTTTCATATTGAGTTTTTGACTACCTCCAAAGCGTTACGGTATGGAGTGTCGCTCGCCATTTAGTTCCATCCAAATTCCCTGCACGTGACCAGCACAATCCCCAAAATCCCCATTAGTTCAGATTGTGAAAATTTTTCACCCAACCCGCAAAATTTTTCAGCATTTTACCGGAATTAACAGCAACCTATTCTGATTTTATAATAATTTCAAATAATTATATCTAAGGTCGTTTGGCATAAGATATGCAAAATTAAGTGAAAACCCAGCCCCTCAGTAAATGTGGGGCGGCTCGGATTCTTTAGAGGAATGGCGCACGTTGATCTGCAGGTGATCCAATAGGGAAGGGGAGAAATGGACTTGCATGAGAGTTCAATCCAGCACTGCAGAAACCATAAATGTCAAATGTTGAAAACTGATCCCTGTTTTCTCACAAGAAATTTGGGTTAATCTGATTCTCGTAACCCGACAGGATCACAGCAAGACAAGCAATTCTGCTGTCAACTGAATTCCTCATTCTCACAGAAAATGAATGCGATAATTGTCAGCGATTTGCATATAGGCTCTCGATATCTTTTATATCAGGACTTTGAGAGTTTTCTCGGGAATATCTCTGAAGAGTACGAACTTATTCTGAATGGGGACATTGTCGACAATCCTTACGCAAAATTGATAGAACCCCACCAGAGAATTATGGACCTTATTGAGCAGGTCTCTTACCGCCAGAGAGTTGTCTGGGTACGGGGGAATCATGACAATGGCTATATCCCAAGGGAGTTTGGAGAAGTTCATTTTAAGAATCTCTATGGCATAAAACATAGACTGCTCATCGCGC
>JBGVTJ010000277.1:0-2073 GCA_041862515.1 Thermodesulfobacteriota bacterium
AAAACGCCGGTTGCTGGCGATGGCGACGAGCTTGTCCTCCTTCGTGCAGAGGAGTTCTCCGTGGACCTCTTTCCTGAAGACCTCGATCTTCGGCTGAACATCCTTCTTGAACCCTTCCGACAGAATGAGATCCACGTCCCCACCGAAGGACTCCCTCAATTCTTCGAGGGACATGTCCTTATCCACATCGCGGATGAGAGCAACCTTTTGGGGCGAGGAGATAATCACGCCGTGAGCACCGGCCTGCTTGTGCCGCCAGCTGTCCTTGCCCTCCTTATCGATTTCAAAGTCATGGAGGTCATGTTTGACCGTGGTTACCCGATATCCCCTTCGAACGAGCTCCGGAACGATCTTCTCGATGAGGGTGGTCTTGCCGCTGTCGGACTTCCCCACGATGGAGATAATCGGAATCATATCATCTCGACCCCCGGGGATTCGAAACTCCGATCCAGGATCTGCACCTGAACCTTCTCTCCAGCCTTTACCTCGGTTTTCTCCTCGGGAACGATAACGAGGGCATTGGCCTCCACCATGGAGTTGAGGATCCCCGAGCCCTGAGGTCCCGTAGTGGTTACCACGTATCGATCCTCCTCCAGGGAAACCCTGGCCCTCATGAAGTGTCTTCTGTCCGGTTTCTTTGTAATCTCCTCTTTGAGGATCGCTTCCACCACTGGCCTGAACAGGTTTTTGTGCCCCATCATCTTAAGGAGCGAAGGCCGGACGAACTGCTCGAAGGAGACCATAGAGGAGACCGGATTACCCGGGAGACCGAAGATGGGTTTGCCCCCTATGGTTCCAAACGCCAGGGGTTGACCGGGCCTCATGGCAACACCCCAAAAATCCATCTCAAAACCGATTCTCCCAAGGACGTCTTTGACCATATCGTACTCACCGACGGAAACTCCGGCGGAAGAGACGATGACATCCGCCCTCAAGCCCTGTCGAAACTTCTCCTCGATCTCGGCCGAAACGTCCTTGGCGATGCCCAGCTGGAGGGGAAGGGCTCCGCACTCCATGACCTGGGCGGAAAGGGTATAAGAGTTGCTGCTGACGATTTTATGATCCGCAACCCCTTCACCTACGTCAACCAGTTCATCCCCCGTACAGAGGATGGCCACTACGGGTCTTTGGTGCACATATACAAAAGCCCTGCCAACCGAGGCCAGCATTCCCACCTCGGCAGCTCGGATGACCGACCCCTTTGAGATGACGCGGTCCCCCTTTTTTACATCCTCCCCCGCTCTTCTGATATTTTCGCCGGCGGGGATTCGTTGGAAGACCCTCACTTCTTCACCTGCCTTTTCCGTATCCTCCACCATGACCACGGTGTCGGCCCCTGGGGGTATTGGGGCTCCGGTCATAATTCGTATGGCCTGTCCAGCGGCTATACTCCCTCTCGGCAACGCCCCGGCCGGCAGATCCTCGATCACCTTGAGGGATATGTGTTTCTCCCTTGAAGCCCCTTTGATATCGGAGGACCGAACGGCGTATCCATCCATGGCTGAATTGTCCAGGGGAGGGATATCTCTCGGAACAAGGATATCCTCGCCGATGACCCTTCCCAGGGAGGCCATGATGTCCACCTTCTCCAAGCCCAAAACCTGGATTCGGGCCAGAATCCGATTCAATGCCTCTTCCACGGAGATCATGGTTCCGTTCCTCCTTCCAGTTCTAAGAATGGCGGCATAAGAATCCAGCCATGTCCAACAATTTCCCGGTAAACGCTTCTATTTTTTTCCCTCCCGCAGGAGCTCTTGCGTCATTCTCTTCACATCCTCATATGCCGCTTTCAGTTTGACCCATCCGTGGTTACTGGTGTAGTCGGGATTGTTATGGAAGGCACCGTGGAGAAGGATGATACGGTGGCGCAAAAACATTTCCCAGAGCTTCTCCTCCAGGGGATTGGGAGGGCTATAGAGGGCGAGGAGGTCCGGAGAGCTGGGTCTCACATCTGGCCTGGTCAGGACCGACTTCTGGTAGAGGTTTTCCACGATCTGAATAGCCTCAGCCATCAACTGATCCGTTTTCTTGATGATGGCATCTCTTTGCCCGAGCTTTTCCCTGGCGAAGAGC
>JBGVTJ010000278.1:0-2466 GCA_041862515.1 Thermodesulfobacteriota bacterium
CCGGTAGCATAGCTTTAGTTGGATTCGGCCTGGATAGTTTTGTTGAATCCCTGTCGGGAAGTGTGATGATTTGGAGATTGAGAAAACACGGGAAAATATCAGAGGAGGAGGAGGAAAAAGTCGAAAAAAAAGCGATAAGATTCGTTGCTTACACCTTTTTTATCCTTGGTGCTTATGTTCTATATGAATCTATCAAGAAATTGTACTATCACGAAATCCCGGGCCCAAGCCTTTTAGGAATAATCATTGCCATCATCTCGATAATAGTAATGCCAATTTTGTTTTATATGAAATATCAAACCGGGAAAACAATACATAGCAGAAGTTTAATAGCGGACTCTAAGGAGACACTCGCATGTGTGTTCTTGTCCGCCGCTCTGTTTATTGGATTGGGGCTTAACTATGCATATGGATTCTGGCAAGCAGACCCCATCGTTGGATTGGTTATTGTGGTCTATTTAGTGAAGGAGGGTTACAACACTCTAAAGGAAGAAGAATTATGCAGTTGTTGATCTATCACGGGTAAGTATTCCCTGAACCGTTGGGGGAGAGAGCCTGTAATGCGAGGCAGATAGAGCATGGGTGCGGCTCTCTTTTCCCCATCCTCCCGATCCTGAAGAATAGCTTTTCAACTTCCACCATCTCTCCCTCCCATGAGCTTCGCTCTAGTAGCTATGCGGCTAGGGGACATACTCAACGGCAGTGTCGGTCATGCCGATGGGGATGAAGGTATAGTTGTACCTCATGGATGGTCCATATAATGAAGGCCACGATGCGAGAGGGACCAAGCATGAATTCTGAGGCGATTGTTTGACTTGAGTCAATTATTAGATTACCAGAACTTGTTATTATTAAAAAAGTTAACCGGCGGCCACAGGGGTTTAGAATTGCATGCAGATTGAATCAAGAGCCATCAACAGACTCAGGGCAGTGCAAAGCCTTTAATACCGGGGAGGAATTTCCATGAAGTGTCCGGGACAAGATCTGAGGTTTTGGAAGCCGGGGGATATTTTCGATTCCTCCTGCCCCCAATGCGGAGGCAATATAGAATTCTTCAAAGACGACGTAAGCCGAAAGTGTAAATCCTGTGGGGCCCAGGTCACCAACCCCAAAATTGATTTTGCATGCGCTGAGTGGTGCGCCCATGCTGAACAGTGCGTGGGAGAGCTGCCGGGAGAGCTGAAGGAAAAAAGGCGGGACCTGTTAAAGGACAGGATCGCTTTGGAGATGAGGAAGGTTTTTGGAACGGACCATAAGCGCATCAACCACGCCAACAGGGTAGCCCAAATAGCCGAGGAGATCTCGAAGGCGGAGGGGGGTGATCCAGCGGTGGTCATCGCCGCATCGTACCTCCACGATATTGGGATCCACGAGGCTGAGAACAAGTACAACAGCTCTGCTGGACATTACCAGGAGATCATGGGCCCTCCCATCGCCCGGAATATATTGGAAAAGCTCGGGGCGGAGAAAAATTTGATCGATGAGGTGTGTGACATCATTGCTCGCCACCATAGCCCGGGAAAAATCCAGACCCTCAACTTCCAAATCCTCTGGGAGGCCGACTGTCTCGTTAACTTTGAGGAAGCCAGTAATCAGGAGCCAGATCACGTTAAAAAGACGGTTGAGGATACCTTTAAAACGGCCACGGGCAGGGAACTCGCAAAAACCCACATCCTCGACAAGCCGCATCGCTGAAAGACCTTATATCTTTAAATCGCAAGGGAGGAAGAACCCTGTGCCGCTGAGTCCAAGGGAGAAAAAGGATATCAAGATTCTCGTTCGGTTCATCCACATCTTCCGCCGGCGAAACCACGCTCATGATTCCAAGAGATCCTTCTCCTCTCCCTATGGCGAAGTAACGAACCTCATCGATGCGGGCGTCCAGTTATGTGAATCCTGTTCCAAACTCCTCAGTTACGGGATTCGGAAACGTTTTCGGTGTCCCCATGACCCCAAGCCCATGTGCAAGAAATGCGAAACGCAGAGTTACAATCTGAAATGTCGAGAGACGGTCCGTGAGGTGATGAGGTTCTCGGGCCCCTACCTTATTAAGAGGGGGAGATTGGACCTGCTTTACCATTACCTTGAGCTAATGTAACAGGTGAAGAGAGAACTCCGCCATGCACATAACAAAAAAGAGGTTAATTCACGGAGGTAAAAATGAAAAGCTTGCTGATAGTGTCTATTGTTACCCTATCCATAATGTTAGGACCGGAATGGTCTCGGGCCAAGCAGAGTGAGGAGGGAAAAAGCATGGTCGAGCAGAGGGCTTACGCAAAGCCGGACGGAGAAACCTTGAGGAAAGTTCTGTCGCCCCTGCAGTATGAGGTGACCCAGAATAACGGCACCGAACCAGCCTTTCAGAATGAGTACTGGGATAACAAAAAGGAAGGGATTTACGTTGACATAGTATCCGGGGAACCCTTGTTCAGTTCGCTGGACAAGTTTGATTCCGGGACCGGATGG
>JBGVTJ010000279.1:0-2104 GCA_041862515.1 Thermodesulfobacteriota bacterium
AATCTCCCCTTCCAGACCCAAGACCCCCAGACCAGAAGGCCCGATCCATCTCCCAGGTTGAGAATCAGGAGGTATCGTTTCTGCGGCTTAAATGGGTTGAGAGGTTGTTCCCTGAGCGTGGCCAGGAGATTTCGAAAGAGAATCGGTGCCTCCCGCACGGCATAGACCCCTACCCGATGAAGGCGCTTTCCCTTGATTGCGATGCAATCGCCCCCTCCAAAGATTTCAGGGTAGCTCGTACTCTGGAGGTAATCGTTCACCAGGAGATCCCCATCCTCCGAGGTTTCCACCCCCGAATCCGCAAAGATCCGTTGGGGCACGATGCCAAGGGTTAGGATGGCCACATCGTACGGGACCTCGAGGCCGTCTTGGGAACGGGCCAGCCCTTTTCCCATGGATTCAACGCGGAAGTTGGAGAGGATCTGAATGCCTCGCTGAGAGAGGGATTGCTCGGCTAAACGGCCGGCTTTTTCGGGTAGATTGGGGAGAACCCGATCTCTGGAGCTTGCCAGGGTAATCTCGGCCCTAGCATTGTGAACCCAGGCGAGCCGCCAGATATTGCCCGCCAACTCCACACCTGCAGGACCGGCCCCAATGAGAAGGACCTTCGGGACTCCATTACGAAACTTCCTCAGGATCGTTTCCCGGGCTGATTCCAAATTCTCTATGGGCTTTACGGGAATCCCTTCCCTTTCGGCACCTGGAATACGATTCATGGGTACGTAACTTCCAATATTGAACGAGATCAGGTCATAGGAAATCTCTTCTCCCCCTTGGAGGGCGAGGGTTCTCTCGGTTGGATCAAGGGAGACCCCCTTGTCCCTTACGAATACTCCTCCGCGGGATTCTACCATGCTTTGAACATCAAACCTTACCTGTTCGGGCTTGTAGATGCGGGAAATCATGCCCGGGCCCATACCCGAATAGTAGTGAAACCGATCCGGGGCAATCAGAATTACTTCGGCCCCGGCCCGAATGAATTGGTCCGCGTACTTCAAGGAGAGTAAGTGGACGTGTCCTCCCCCGACCAAGACTAAGCGTTTTTTCGGGGTTTCTTTGTGCAGATCAACCACCTATCCCCTGACGGAGAATCCCATCAGGTGCCCGCTCCGGTCATCTCAATCCTATGATTCTCTTGCTTCGTGAGCTTGATCGAGAACTACTCGATTCGCTTAAACATCTTCCCCTTGGTCCCGCATACGGGGCAGACATCCGGGGCACCCTTCTCAGCCGTGTAGCCGCAAACCGGGCAGACGTAATAGGGATACGACTCCTGCGATGTGCCCAGGGTATCCAAGAGTTGCGTATAAAGTTGGGCGTGGACCTTCTCCACCTCATTGGCGTAATTGAATGTCCTCTCCGCCTCCTTGTTCCCCTCGGCCTGAGCCGCCTCGATCATCTCGGGATACATGGACTTGAACTCGTGGGTCTCACCGGAGATGGCCTCTTACAAGTTCTCCGTCGTACTCCGGATCCCCTTTAAGGCTCTCAGGTGATTATGGGCGTGAACGGTTTCAGCCTCGGCCGCTGCCCGGAACATTCGGGCTACCTGGGGGTAACCCTCCTGATCAGCCTTAGCGGCGAAGGCCAGATATCTGCGGTTCGCCTGGGACTCTCCGGCAAATGCCATCTTCAAGGACTCGTCTGACTTCGACATGATCCAGTTCCTCCTTTCTCCATCGATTTTGGCCCCGTTTGGGTCTAATGAAATTTCCTCTTTGAGACTGCATGACAGTATAACAATTTTCTCTAAAATATTTCCATCGATCGCTATGGAACCCTTTTCCTTAGGGCGGGGCCACGATAACGAGTTCGACCTTGACATTTTTACCACTATGTTGCTAACCTGGTCATGACGGCTGAAAAGAGCCCTTGTGCTTTCAAGCGACCTTTGACCGTACAAAATAAAATTATCTTTTCCTCACTGGTTTGAACTTTGAAAACCCGGGAAGGGAGGAAAGCAATGGAAAAAAACGAGATCATCAATTCTTTGAATAATGATTTGAGGGCCGAATTGGCCGCCGTGGAGATCTATAAAGCTCATACAGAGGCAATACAGGAGGACGAAATCGCCCAAGGGGTGAAGGCTATTCTGGAGGTCGAA
>JBGVTJ010000280.1:0-11277 GCA_041862515.1 Thermodesulfobacteriota bacterium
GAGGCGTACTTACAGTACGCTGCAATGACGAAGGATGCAGCGCAACGCAGCCCTTCGGCTTTGCTCAGGGCCGTGAGCATGTCGAACGGAAGTTGGACTTTTTACGAAGCCATCAAGAATGGTTACCAACAATTCTTTAATACTCGCTCCAGGGGATTTGCTGTTTGGGCAACAACCCGTTAATGTTTGACCGTCTATCTGGCGGCGCTAAACAGCCGCTAAATTGACGAGCGGTCAATAGCCCACCTCGATTGGTTTTGATCCTATCGTGCTCTTTGCGATCTCGTGGCCCCGGAGTCGGGGGATTGAAGAGGTTTGTGCTTGAGAATTTCTTACACCCCCGAGGACACGAAGGTTCTCGGGAACTTGACCGATGTCATTACTCAGAAAGGTATCGTCCAGAGGGGTAAAGGCGTTCCTCCCCAAACCAAACTGAAACCCCCCAGGCTTAAACCCGATCGAGTCGGCCTGGGTCACGTCCCACCGTTCCCCCGTAGCATCCACAATATATGTCTTGCCACCCTCCCTTATCACACGGGAAAAAGCCCGATTATCCGCTATCCAGGAAATAACTACAAGGATGATCATAAAAAAATAGAATGTTCTCTTAAACATAGTCCCCCTTTGCCCTGTCAGGTGGCGCCTCCTCGCTATAGTGTCTTTAGAAACGCCAGCACGGCCTTCACCTCTTCCTCCGGCAGGGAAGCAAAGGACGGCATAGCCCGGGAAGGTGTTTTTAGCTGTTTTCGGATGTTATCCTCTGTCACAGCCCGGCCACTCATCGGCAGTTTATCCCGTTTGAAAAGCCCCTTGAGCCCTGGACCGATTTTGGTGTCGGTACTATCCGCGTAGTGGCAGTCAGCGCAGGCCTTTTCATTGAAGAGGCGGCCACCCTCCCGGGCGAGCCCCTCTTGTACATCTGTGGTAATCTGGAAAGAACTCACTCCACGCATAGTGAAATAGTAACCCGCAGAGGTCGCTGTTGTGGTTAATATTAATATGAAAACGCCGAGGCCCATTGGGACCGCCATGGAGTAATACTTTTTGTAGAACCGGACGAATGTAATCTTGAGGCAGAGCAAGAAAAAGGTTGCCACGGCAAAAATCCCATGAAGGGCCGCCCTGGCAGGGGGATCCTGCCCCATTCCCCTCATGATTTTTATGCAAAAGTAGGATATGAAAAGGAAAAGAAGGATGAAAAGATAGCCACTCACTCGGTGGATTAGGCGTAGCTTTTTTGGATCAAACCTCTTTTCCTCCATTCGGCCGAGGAGTTCCAGCATGACTACTAAATTGAGAACGGCTAACCCAGTCAAAACCAATGCGAGAATAGATTTCGGTAAGAAAATCATTGCCGCAAACCTATCATTCTTTACAAAACACTTCTCCGAATTCGACCTAAGGGACGTACTTCCTTTAGGTCAAATAACAGAATTGAGGTTGACGATTCAACGAAAAGATTACTCCACAGTTGACAGGATTTAAGGACGGTTTTTTGGAGTCTGTTGGTCTCATCATTTCGGGTGAACCCTTCAACCTATCTGCCGAAGATATTTCAAGACCCAGTACTGTAGAAAAGTCTGATCCCCGTTTCCACCGCTTTTCTTGGAGTCTCTGGAAATAGGTTGAAGGTCAGCCGAATCGGCTTGGAAGCTGATCCACCATGAACAACCCGACACCTCCTGACGGTTTCGCCATGGAAATCTTTAAGAATCCGTGATCGTTTCCCATCAATTTCTAGGTTATTGACACCACCTAACGGACTAACCTGATTTGGGCGTGAAACACTCTTTTGATATCTCCATCCCTCAATGTAATGACAGGAGTCCCCTCGGTTACCATATCAAAAAAATAGAAGGAACATCAAACCCACGAATCTCTCGTTAAGCCTCTATGAATTGCTCTGGCTCTGGGTTGGCCCCTGAGTTTATTGATTGCTCTATGCTCAATCTGCCGGACCCTCTCCCGCGATATTCCAAACCGCTTTCCAACCTCTTCCAGTGTATAGCTCCTTGGCTGGCCGATACCGAACCGAAGGCGCAGAATCTCCCCCTCCCTCGAATTGAGAAGAGAAAGGAGGTCCCTGGTCTTTCTGGCCTGATCTATACACTCGAGTAATTCCTCAACAAACCTCAAACTTTCCTCGCTCCCGATAAAATCCTCTAGTTTACCATCTTCTCCCACCTGAGTTTCTAAGGATACCGGCTCCTGAATCAGGTTCATGACCTTCTGGACATTAGTTAGATCAATCCCCGCCTCTCTCGCGATTTCCTCAGGAAGGGGTTCCCTGTCCTGCTCTTTGGTCATCCGGTGAAAAGCCTTAGAGACTTTACTCTTCATCTCCAACAGGTGGTTGGGGATCCGTATGGTCCTGGATTTGTCAGCCAGGGCTCTGGTAATGGCCTGCCTAATCCACCAGACGGCATACGTGCTAAATTTAAACCCCTTTCGGTAATCATACTTTGTGACAGCCCTCATTAACCCCAGATTCCCTTCCTGAAGGAGATCGAGGAACGAAAGCCCTCTATTGGCATAGTCTTTGGCAATTCTAACGACAAGCCTCAGGTTAGACTGAACCATCTTCGCCTTTGCTTCTTTCACATCCGCCTCTGTTTTTTTCAGCTCTGCCAGCAGATCTCTGAATCTATTCCCGTTATCTCCAGAATGCTTGGCAAGTTCCTGCAGCTTTCGAACCACTTTGTTGGTAGTCACTTCCTGGGATCGAGCAACATCCCAGGGGTTGATCTCACCATCCTCCCATTCGTGGTCCAAGGAATCATTTTCTCCCAAAACGACCGAAAATCGCAGAAGGAGAATGCGCATTTTCCGCTCACCCAGGCGAATACGCTTGGCCAGTTCAATCTCCTCATCCCTCGTAAGCAGGGGAAGTTTGTTCATCTCTTTCAGATAAATCCCGCCGATGTTCGCATCACGCTCGAATACATCTCTCTGGTCGGCCTTTTTAGCTTCCTTGTCAGTCACATGGAGCTCATCCTCCGCTTCTTCCCGAATGGGAGTACGTTCTCTCAACGGACCCCAAAGTGTCAATTCAAAGGCCATGAGCCATCACCTCCTGTTCACGGGGTCTCCCCCTCCATTGATAAAGCCCTTGTTTGAACGCGATTGAAGGCTTTGTGGATTTCGTCCCGGGCTCCAACTGCACGGCAATTTTGGTTTCCAAGATGAAAACCGGAACAAAACCGAAGATGAAAGTCAGTCAGAGGGGTTTAGCAACGAGAAAATGGATTATGTTGGAAATGACCTATCCAGGACTGCCTTAGTCAGTGAAATCACGAGAACTTTTTCATCCTCGGTTAAGTCCGGGAACCAATTTCTCAGCATTCTCTCTTCAAAATATTCTCTTCCTCTTCCGCTTTTTCTAATCTCGTCGGGGAGAATATTCAGTAATATTTGAGTTAATATTCCCGCAGCGTCCATTTCGTTCCTCATGAACCTGGGATTATTTCTGATGAAGTTCATCTATTTCCCTCCTTTTCCTTCAGAGCCTATTAATAATGATAGGAATAGGAAATGGGGTGAATTCCCCATTTTAAACCCAGGAGTACCCTAATTTTTTGTCCCTTACCATGTATCGTCACGCCGGAACTCTTACTCAGCCCAAACAAATTTTTCCTCCTCCTTTTTAGGACTCGCCTTTCCCCTTTGGATCATAAGATTCCAGACCTTTCTCGGATAATATGGATTGAACTAATTCCATAACTTCCTGAATCGAGGTGTTTTTTGGAAGGAAGTAATTAGCCCCGCATTGATCCGCGGCCTTTCGGTGTTCCGGTGAATCATAATAGGTAAGAATGATAATGATAATTTCGGGATATTTCTTTTTCACTTTTTGGGTCACTTGAAGGCCATTTTCCCCAGGCAACTTGATGTCCATGAAAATGATATCGGGAACAAGGGCATCTATTTTCTGTAAGGCCTCATCACCATTCTCCGCCTCTCCAACGACCAGAAAGGGAAATTGGCTATGCAGAACCTCCTTGAGCGATTGCCGAAAGTCAGCGTTATCCTCGACGATTAATATATTAAGCATGATGATTTTATCCAAAGCATGGCCCGTAGAAATGTTAAAATGATCTTCCGAGAAAACTCTATCCTGATGGCCGTGTTTCTTGAGCTCCAGATGATCAGCTTGGTCCTTTTATGTCAAAAAATGAGATGAGATTTATAAATCTACTTTACTAATGATCACTGGCGTGGTAAATAAGGTGAATACTGTATAAAGTCCGATATCTAACGGTATTTTTCAGGCGATGGGAGGGCAGGGGGGTGGGCGATGGCATGGAAAGACGGAACACAGTTACGTTCGTTGGGCGCATTCTTTTTGAAAGCTATCGGCCCCATCGTTACATCGTATCATGAAAGAAAAGCAGCGAATCGTCATAGCAGAAGACCATAGGATCCTCAGGGAGGGGTTGCGGGCACTGATCTCTTCGAATCCGGATTTTGATATTGTGGGCGAGGCAGAAGACGGCCGCGATGCCATCCGATGCGTTGAAAAACTCGTCCCCGACCTGATCTTGTTGGATCTCTCCATGCCGAGGATGAATGGCATGGAGGCTATCAACGAGATAAAGAAACAATGCCCAGAGACAAAGATTTTGGTCTTAACGGTTCACAGTACTGAGGAATACATTCTCACTACTCTTCGGGCCGGTGCTGATGGGTATGTCTTAAAGGATGCCACCCACACCGAACTGATGATGGCCATAAAGAGTGTCTTAACGGGGAAGACCTATCTCAGTCCTGGAGTTTCGGAAAAGGTGATAGAGGGATACTTAGAAGGGCGAAAAACCTTGAGGTCCTGCACTCCATGGGATACCCTCACCCAACGCGAGCGAGAGGTCCTGAAGCTCATTGCCGAGGGGTATAAGAATAAAGAGATTGCGGATTACCTCTATATCAGTGTAAAAACCGTAGAGAAACACCGGGCCAACCTCATGAGAAAGTTGGACCTCCATAGTACTTCTTCCTTAACAGCTTTTGCCATGGAAAAAGGGTTGGTTACCAGGTAGACCCCACTGCCTACTGCTTCCTCGCTACTTCTTCATTGCTTCCATATTGCCCTGACAATGGTTCCTGAGCCCTTAACCGACTCGAGGATAAAAGACCCGCCCGAAAGTTCAGTTCGTTCTTTCATGCTGGAAAGTCCTAATCCTTTCCTGAAGCTCTTCACAGAGAGGGCCTCCTTCAGATCGAAGCCCATGCCGTTATCCTCGACAACCAATTCTATCGTGCCATCCATGCTTCTCAGAGAAATATTTGCCAGATTTGCTTTGCTGTGTTTGGCCACATTGTTTAAGGCCTCCTGCAAGACTCTGTAAATAGCTGTCTTCAGAGGATCGGAGACTTCGTTTTCTTGTATGTTGATCTTCTTCTCGATGCGAATTCCCGAATAAATCGTCTCAAATTCCCGACAGAACCAGGCAATGGTTGCTAAGATACCCAGATCATCCAGGGTGGCTGGCCGCAAGTCCATCGCGATTTTCCGAACTTCCTCTATGGATTCCTGGATCATGGGGATAGCAGCCTCCAATGGTTTGGCAATTGGCCCTGCCGTTTCTCTATCCATCTGTCTAAGGCCGTTCTCAACGCTAAATTTAATGGCACTTAGGGATTGGCCAATGCCATCATGGAGTTCCCGGGCGATACGTTTTCTCTCTTTTTCCTGGGCCGTGAGGAGCTGGGAGGAGAGATATCTGAGTTGCTTCTCTGATTCTCGCAGTGCCTCCTCGGCCTGCTTGCGCTCTTTTATTTCCTGCTTTAATTCGGCAGTTCGCTCTTCCACCCTTCGTTCCAGCTCGTCGTGAGCTTCTTGCAACGCCTCCTCCACCCTCACCCGCTGGATGGCCACGCCCAGTTGCATCGCTGCGCCCTCCAGCACCTCCACCATCTCCAGGGGGACCATATTTTCCCGAGGATCGGCCACATGAACCAGGCCAAGAATGCGATTCTCCAGACGGATCGGAGCCAGTGCTACGGATTCGTATCCGAATTGGTTGCAGACGTTGCGGGTCTGTCCTTTCTCCTCTTCCGAAACCGTAGCCAGGAAACTCGTGGTGCCATTCATATAGAAGGAGCCGCCCTCTGTGTAGAACGGTAGCTTCGGGTCAGTCGTCCCCTTGATGACATTGATACACATGCATTGGTCTGCATTGATCGAAAGAGGATTTTCTGATTCGTAGAATCTCTGACAGAAGCCCTCGTAGACCTGGTAAGGGATGTTGCCTTCGTCATCCAATACGCGGAGTCCTACAGCGGCGCAGCCGGTGAAGTTCCGGATTTCCGCTAGAAATTCTTTGAGCAGAAGGGTCATCTCCATGTGCCGGTTCGCAATTTCGAGAAGGTGATGGGAGGTCTGAAGTATCTTCTCCGCCTGTTTGCGCTCGGTGATGTCGCGCACAATGCTCTGAAAGACCTGTCGCCCGCCGTACTCCATGACCCGGCTGCTGATCTCGACGGGGATTTTCGTGCCATCTTTGCGTAAATGGGCGTGCTCAAAGGTAACGCTGCCGTTGTCCAATAATTCCCGAATAATCACATCGTTGCGTTGAGCCGCCATTGGTGTATCTATGTCGTCAATCGAAAGCCCGAGGAGTTCATCTCGGATGTAACCCAATCGCTTGGCCGCGTTTTCATTGACGTCCAAGAGGCGACGGGTTGAAGGGTCTATGATAAAGATCGAATCGTTAGCATTCTCAAACAAGCTACGGTATTTCTCTTCTGACTCGCGTAAAGCCTCCTCCGCCCGCCTGCGCTCGTCTATTTCCCGCTTGAGTTGTTCAATGGCTCTCGCCAGTTCGGCACTGCGCTCTTCCAGACGCTTAATCATGGGGTTGCTTACCCGAAGGAACAACGCAGTTCCAGCTAGGACAACTAAGATCGCGAAGGCCCCGGCTATTACGCCAGCTCTCATAAACGGCGCACGTATCTCAGCTAGGTCGATCTTGGCCACAATGCCTAAGTTCAACTTCCCCACCGGCTCATGTGCCGCGAGAACTAACTCACCCCGATAGTCAATTCCGACCACCGTACCCGACTGTCCCGCAAGCGCCCGCCGCATCGGCTCAGCTCGCTTCGAGTCGAAGGGAACAGGCTTTGGGTATTTGAGGTCATAGTGACGATGGCTGATCAGGAAAACGATGGAATCCCCTTCACGCCTGGCGAGGGTAAACTCCCCCGTCTCGCCAAACCCCCTGTAGTGCTTGTGCGCATCGACGATCTGGTTCAAGGTGGCATTTTCCCATCCTTCTGGATGATCTTTGCTGTACACAGCGTCAAACCGAGCGATTGCTTCTATCAGGCGCGCCTGACTTTGAGCGGTCTCCACCAGTCGGGCCCGTTCTTCCTTATACGCCGCGCGGTATAACACGGAGATTGTAATCCCGGCGACAATCAGAGAAGCAGTAGCCATGATCAAAATTAATAAAAGGAGTCTCTTACGCTCGCCCATAGTTTTTTTTCCTTAAGCGTGGGATCCTCTTGTTTTCCAACTTTTAGAGCGAACTCTATTTGACGATCCTCAGGTGAAGGGGTTAAGACCTCATCGGTAAGATGCTTAAAAATACTCAAAAACAGTGTTATAAGTCAATCCAGTGCTGAATGATGGTCTACCGGGCCTTCACTTTACCCTGGAGAGAATTAAGGTGGGGGAATACCGAGAAGAATTCTGTTCGAAATCCCTGGTGATCGTTAACCCCATGCAAGAAATACGGCTTTTCTGCCCGGAAAATACATAATACACCCCATTTATTACCACCAAGTAAAGGGTGATCATATCATTTAAACCCAAATAGAGCCTCATGCAAACATGCTGGAAAGTGAGCGAGAAATGGCTGATGTGAGGGTGATTACAGAGACAGCGGCCGCGGTTGTCCGTGAAGGTTTCGTGAGGGAGTCCGCCAAGCCTCAGGAAGAGATAAAGGAAGTTCCCGTGCGGAAAAGGGTTCGTAAGGTCGGATCGAGATTGTGGCTTGATACCGGGGACATAGAAGAAGCTTTAAGCTTATGGAATTCGGACTTCGAGGCGTTTGCCGCGGACCAGAAGGCCCTGGACGACAGCGTAAGATCGTTACCTTGACTCATCAGTGAACCGGTTCCCAGGAAGAAACCCGTGGTGCTCCCTGGGCTCGAGGGAGCCTTCCACATAGAGAATTGCAGGAGGTGAACCAGATGAAAAAGTACCTTATCTTAGGGTTTTCGCTATTGGTGGTCTTGTTTTTTGTCCCGCCCATTTTGGGGGCTGGAGGGGAGTTACCCTCCCCTGATGGTGCGAAGCTCTGGACCTATATCACCACAACCGATCCTTACTTGGGGTGGGGGTACTGGCCGGGCCATTATGGGATCTATCCGGGGAAGAGTCCTCACGGGGCGTTCCTGAAGATTTACGCCAATGGAATAGCTCTGAAAGCTGCCCGGGAGGGGAGGCCCATGCCGTACGGGGCCATACTGGTCAAGGAGAACTACGGAAAGGATAAAAGGACCCTGATGGCCGTCACGCCCATGTACAAGGTAAAGGGATATAATCCCGAAGCGGGTGACTGGTTCTGGGGGAAATACGGTCCCGACGGCAAGATCATGGTCTCGGGCAAGGTGAAGGGATGTATCAACTGCCATGGGGTGCAAAAGACCAAGGATTGGATTTTCACCGAGGCCACCCCATAGGATCTGGGAGTTCTTGGGGGCATGGGGGTCAAGTCCCGGTCGCTTGCAACGTGCGGCCTATTTGGACAAGGTCTTCGAGATTGAATGGATGGCGTTCAAACATGGGGTTTTTGGCGCACCCATGGGAGTTGGGGATACTTATCAAGCCTTCGAGGATTACCCAAAGGGGAGAAGAAACCGGGTTTAAAAGAGAGGGAGTTCATCTTTTCGTAAGGAGGGAAAGAAAATGCGTGATGAGGAGAGGATCAAAGTCAGCCCGACTATCCGGGCATATTCCGACGATGAACATGAGAAACTGGACATCGAAATTGAGCTTCCTGGTGCTGAGAGAAAGGATATCGATCTAAAAATTCACGATGATAGTTTCTATTTAATTGCTCCCAGGGACAACGTCGTCTATGTGGCCAACTATGCCACGTGCTGCCCCGTTGATCCCGAAAAGGCAACGGCCAAATACAAAAACGGCCTTTTGAAGATAGAGGTTCCGTTCCTCGAAATAAAGGAAAAACACATCAAGGTAGAGGTGAAATAATAGGGGACTTACTGGTCTCTCGGTTCTTCGGGCTCTTGCACCCAGGATCCTTCGGGCTCTTGCGCCACCTCTTCCTGGTGTACCTCTTCCAGGAGCTCTTTTAGTACCTTATAGGTATCCTTTAAGATACGAACGGGCGTTTTGTCAGATCCCCCTCTTCCAAACTCTCTTGCAATCTCAACAGCTCTGACTAGACACCACCTCTTATTATTTACGGATAACGCCATGAGAGAAACCTCCTTCTGCTAGGTTATGACGAAGATAGTCGAAAAATAACCATTTGTAAAGGGAGAACGAAAGGCCCCCCGTCACGCATCGGGGTGTGGGGACAGCATGAGGGCTTCGGCTACCTCGGTTGCTTTAAGTGCTAACTCCCCCTTGATATATCCCTTTTCCACGAGACGTTCCAGTTCTTCCCTGTCGATCATTTCAGGTCTTCCCCCTCCTTTCATAACTACATCCACGTGAAGGTCGACATAGCGGATCTTCTCAGGGTAGAACTCGACGGGGGTATTGATATTCCAATAGTGCCCCTTCAACTTCCCCTTCACGGAATAGTATGAATGTTTGAGCGACCAATCCCCCTCCCTAGCCCGCGTGATGGAGTAATCCCCCTTCTCGATGGCCAGGCCTAGCCCATCATATCTTCCTCCCTTAAGGGCGCGGCGGATGAGCATCTCTTTCTTATCATCGGATAGGAGGGTGATTTCACCCCCTTGAAGTTGGATCACCTTCCCCTCGGGTTTGACGTGTTCGATCTTCAGGCCCTTTCCCCTCTCCAAGGCGTCGAGGATTAACCTCTTCTTAACGGCTTCCTCCATCTTTCCCATCTTGAAGGGGTATTTCTCCACCTCCCTCTCAACGAGATCAACGTATTCTGAAGCAATGATTCGAAAAAGATGGTGTCCCTGCATGGTAGGAACGACCTCTCCCCTCATCCGATCGAAGGAAGCCTTGGAAAGAGAGGGAAATTCCACATCATAGATGGCCGTATCCTTATTCTCAGGAGGGGTAACCCTTCTTGAGACCACATCGAACAGGGTATTTCTCAACGTCTCCATAACCTCCGTGGTTCGATGGGGACTTCCTTCAAGGATTATGCCCTGTTTATCCGATCTATCCAGTATGGAGACGTCTATGGTTGGGGAGTTCGAGTTTTTGATTCCGAAACGAGACAATACCTCTGGGGAGGGATGCACGATGGAATATCGAGAGTCCAAGAGAAGCTTCGTGAGGCCTGTGGTATAAATACCTCGAATTTTAACCTTGGTCCTTCCCATGGCTCTAGGGGTCCTTGGATTTGGTCGATCCTCGGATTCTTGAGGAGGTTCCCCGGGCGGTTCTCCTTTCTATGAGCTCGGATTTAAAATCCTGCTCGAATTGGATACTGGCGGATTTCATACCTCTCTCGAAGTCCTTTTGTGAAAACCCGATGAGGAGTTGTCCACTGGAGTTGGAAAGAGCGATCCCCCCGTTGAGGAACATCCCTTTTTCTTTCCCATGGACTTTCCCATGGATAAGAAGCTGGGAAAGGGGTTTCCTCGTAGTGCAGGAGATCTTCTTTACGTCGACAACAGTATGCCTCACCTTTGCAAATGATAGGCCTGCATCCAAAAGTCCCTTGGCAGTTTTCAATCCGACGAGGTCTTGAGGGGTATAATATTTCCTCACCCCGATTTTGACGCTTGGAGTCAAAAATCCAATCTTATCCCAATATCGGACTCTCCCTACTTTGAGCCCGAATAACTTCTGTATCTCCTGAGCGGAATAGAGCTTTTCCATTGCCCTATTCGACCTTTAAGGGCTACCCGTGACATTCGGAGTTGGGTTTCATATCGGTTTAAATCTATCATGTTTATTACCCCAGTCAAGGCAATTTTGTGCTGGAACTCCATGACTTTCTGCAAAACACCGTTGTCCTTGAGCGTAATTTGCTGGAGAAGTGGGGTAGCCATCGAGGGCGAGCAGAGCTTGTCCTGAGTCTTCGACCCTGAGCCTTTCGGCAGTGAGCGACTCGACATGTCTTCGACCCTGAGGCTCAGACCCGAAGGGAGCTCGTCGAT
>JBGVTJ010000281.1:0-7882 GCA_041862515.1 Thermodesulfobacteriota bacterium
TACCGAAGTTACCCAAAACCAGTCTCAAACCCCTCGGAACTCGTTTTTCAGATCCTCCAGGTCCTTTCCAAGGTACCATTCAGAGCCTCGATCCAAGCTTCGGGCAACAGGGGGGATTGAAGCCCACCTCACAAGAGGGGAATCGCTGCCTTTCCTATTTCGGGACGGAGGAGACTAAGGACAGACTACGAATTTTCCAAAATTCTGGAATGGTAACCAAAAAATCCTACAATATTGTAGAAAATCTTCGGAAGATACATCGATTTTTGTTCTGTCGAGTATTATACTTCCCCCTCAGAAAATCGGTCGAGATAATCCAGATAATGTTGTAATTGATAATATTTTTCAATTAGAGATGGCGAAGGTTTTTCCCTCTGCATTTCTTCTGCGGTTATCTCATCCATCTTCATCAGAGCACTTTGGACGATGTTTCTTGTAATTGCCTTGAATCTAAAGAGTTCCCTTGCCCTGGTAAACGTCTCTTCCGCGTAGTATACGCGGGATTCCTGGATTTTACCCTGGCCCTTATTGGAATCCATTCCTTTTATTCCCCTTGTTTCAGCGAGTTCCATCCTTCTCTTTTCTCCTGGGGTTCATCCAGGACTTTCCCGCCAGGGAGGTGAAAAAGGATCGGTCCGCCGTTTCGCTTTGGATGGCCATACGGATCTCCGGGTAGAGCATCATCTCATGCAATTTCATCTCAGCATCTTTGGAAATACGGTAATCTTTCATCCATGAACCTCCATTCAGAATTAGATTTAAACTTGAATAAAGCAAGTAATGTGCCACCTCCTTCGACAATATATAAGCTATTGAAAATACAAATGATAAAACTACAAGGGTAAAAACTGGAGAGAAGCTAAATCCTACAGAATTGTAGGATGTACCATAGATTTATTACAAAGATGTATGGAATTAAGAACGGTATTTTGGGGGTTGTATATTGAGCTTCTTTATCCGGTACCCAATAATCCTTTCCGTGGTGCAGAGCAACCTTGCCGCCTTTGCCTTGTTTCCCCGGGCGCTCTTCAGAGCATCGATGATCATTTCCCTTTCGTAATTCTCCAGCGAAGTGGAAAGGGGAGCTCTGATCTGGGTACCAGAGGCTTCAGCGGTCTGCAAGGTGGGGGGAAAGTGGTAGCTATGAATGACTTTATCGTCACAGACAAGTACCGCGGTCTCAATCCAGTTCTCCAACTCCCGTACGTTTCCAGGCCAGTGGTAAGCCATCAGCATATCAATGGCGGGGGTTGTAATCCTCTTAATTTCCTTGCCGTGCTCACGGGCATATTTGGCGATAAAATGTTCCGTCAGGAGAAGAATATCAGTCTTTCGATCCCTTAACGGGGGGATGTAGATGGGAAAGACATTGAGACGGTAGTAGAGATCTTCCCGGAATGTCCCCTCATTGAGCGCTTTCTCCAGGTCTTTGTTGGTTGCAGCGATGATCCGGACATCCCCCCTGATGGTTCGAGTGCCCCCCAGTCTCTCGAATTCCCGTTCCTGAAGGACCCGGAGCAGCTTGATCTGGGTCCTTTGATTGAACTCGCCTACCTCGTCCAAGAAGATGGTGCCTCCCTGGGCCAGTTCGAAACGCCCCTTTTTCTGGTCGATGGCCCCGGTAAAAGCTCCCTTTTCATGCCCGAACAGTTCGCTTTCCAGGAGACTCTCAGGAAGGGCGGCACAGCTCACCTTGATGAAGGGCTTGGTGGCCCTTGCGCTGTTGTAATGAATGGCATGGGCGACAAGCTCTTTCCCGGTACCGCTTTCTCCCCTTATCAAGACCGTTGCTTTGCTCTTGGCCACCTGCGAAATTCTTCGATAGACCTCCTCCATAGGCCGGCTTGTCCCGATGAGTTGAGTGATGTTATACTTTTCCTCCAGCTCTTCCTGGAGTTTTGTCTTTTCGGTGATCCACCTCGCCTTCTCCTGTTCCATCATCTGGTTCAATTTCACCGCGTGAGCGATCATTGAGGCAATAATAGTTAAGAGCCTTACGTCCTCCTCGAAGGAAATATCCTCATCGAAGAGGTGGTCCACGCTGAAGGTTCCGATAACGTTCTTCCCGATCTTAATGGGAACGCAGATAAAGGAAATATTCTGCTTGGTAATATCCCCGCGCCACTTCGTCCTGTTAAGAAACAGAGGTTCTTTCCCTATCTGGGGGACAACGACGGGTTCTCCCGTCTCAAAAACCTTGCCGGTAATCCCTTCACCAACCTTGTACTTACCCCTCCTCTTTTTCTCCTCGGGCATGCCATGAGCAATCTCGATGATAAGTTCGCTCGTTTCCGGTTTCAAAAGGGTTAGGGTTCCTCTGCGCATCCCCATTTTCTCAGCAAGAACATCCATAATTCGCTGGACGGAAGCATGGAGGTTTGGAGACGAGATCAGGCATTGGCTGATCTCGTAAAGGCATTCCAGCTCTATTTCTCCCTTTAAGGAGGCCTCCGGTGGTCTCATGTGGGTTTCACCATTCTTTGGGCCCCGACGTGATGGTTTCTCAGGCCTTACGAGAATCCCTCTTCAATATTTCATATTTTAATCAATAAAGCCATGGTTATTAATCCTGGAGTTTCCCGAGTATGTCGAGAAATTCATTCTTCTGGAAGGAACTTTCCCGGGGAAATGGAGTACCATTCGACGGTCAAAAGGGAGCGGAAGGCCAACGGTTACATTTGCTGAATTTTTGGCAAAGGCTTTGAGTCTGGACGAGTTGTCGGATGATACCCCCTCAGTATGCGTATAATTTTCCATAGGGCCTGGAGGAGTAAGGGATGAGCTTCGTAAATCTTTTCGCCAGTACTCTCTCCACATCCAATCCCAGATCACCGCAGAATTCCTCCAGATACTTCCTCAGATTTGCCATATCTTGACGCGTTGGTCTCCGGATACCCACTTCACTACCGACTTGATGATCCTTCACGGAACCCCGGACATATATCGTGCCTCCATGCATTCCCGTTCCCACGTAATTCCCCACGAAAGGGTGACGACTCCCTTGATGGAGGGCTAAAACTACGAGCAAGCCTCCCGCCATGTATTCACCGAGAAAGTCTCCCGCTCCACCTCCAATGATGATAACGGCGAGTTTCTCCTTGAAGGATTTCATGTGGATGCCTACGCGATATCCTACATTCCCCTGGATGAAGATTTTCCCTCCCCGCATGGCATACCCGATTATATCCCCCGCATCGCCCCTGATGACGACTTTCCCGGCGTTCATGGTATTTCCCACCGCATCCTGGGCGTTCTCGTTGACGATGATCGTTGGACCATCCATAAAGGAGGCCAGGTCGTTGCCGGGAACTCCGTTGATGGTGATGTGGATATTACCCTTCAAACCCCCACCGATATATCTCTGGCCGTTAATGTCATCGAGGAGAATTTCCTCCTGGCCCCTCGCCACGGCTTTATGGATCCTTTCATTAAGATCCTTATAGTGAACCCCTTTTGCACGAATTCTCATAAGAAAATCCCTTCTCCCCTTACCAGGTGCTTTCGATATTCCCTGGGTAAAGAAATGAGACCGAAATCCTCGCGGAGGAGGATGTCCTTGAATTCGTTAACGTTGATTTTCTCCCTGATCAGACCGGTATAAATTCCCGCTCGATCAATATCTCCCACGAAGATAGTTCCCACAATCACCCCATCTCTCAGGATGATTTTCTTATACGTTTCCTTTTTCCGATCGAGCTGTTGGAGGAGCTCAAAGCCGTTCTCGGAGGCCTGGGTCATCCCGACGGAAATGGTGGGAATGCCGCAGATATTGATGGAATTCATGGCGAAGGTCCCTTCATATTGCTTAGGGATACCAGCCATATTGCAACCCGCAATCCATCCCTGTCTGTAGGCGTTTGGCCATATGGCAATGGGACGGATAGTCTCCAGGAGAAGGTCCGGGATCTCCACGACATCACCTGCGGCATAAATGCCCGAAATGCTCGTCTCCATGTGGCCGTCAACCTGTATGCCCTTGTTGAAATGGATAGGCGTTCCTTTGACGAGATCAATATTTGGAACGACCCCGATACCGAATACGACCATTTGGCAGTCGATACGGCATTCGTCCTTTAACACCACTGCCTCCACGCGCTTATTGAGGCCGAAGATTTTTTCCACCGTGTTCTCGGTGATGAGGTGGATACCCCTTGACTGCAACTGGCGCTCTACCAATTCGGAGGCCTTGTTGTCAAAGGTTGCGCTTAATACGCGGTCCATCAGTTCGACTACGGTGACCCGTAAGCCGAGGGCCAGGAGTGCCTCCGCGGCCTTTAAACCGATCAGCCCACCTCCGATGATGACCGCGCTCTCAACGGCATACTCCTTGATGTAATTCTTCATTTCTTTGGCGTTATCCCAGGTTATACAGGTAAAGACTCCTCTCACATGGATCCCCTCTACCTGGGGAACTATGGGTGCCCCCCCCACCGCGACGAGCAATTTCTCGAAATCCAGGGTCTCCCCGCCCTTCAAAAGGAGACGTTGATCCCCTGATTGAATGGTTTCAACCTCCTTTTCCAGAAATGTCCGGACTCTGTTGCGCTTGTAGAAATCCCTTTCCCGGTAGAACATGCGTGCTTTTCCAATCTCTTCGGCCAAAAGGTACGTAATGAGGGGGCGTGAGTAGGCACGGTAAGGTTCCCTGGAGACGATGACGATTTCCCCCCTCCGATCATGGCTCCGTATCGCTTCCACGGCTCCTATGGCAGCAGCCGAGTTACCGATAATGGTGTAGTTCATGTCTCCTTCCTCTCCTCAAAAGTGAGGGCCTCGTTGGGGCAGTTGCGAACACAGACGGGCACCTCCTCTCCGAGGCAAAGGTCGCATTTGGAGGCCACTTTTTTCGATTCCAGGTCCCTCTTGATGACGCCGAAAGGACAGACCATGATACACATCCAGCAGCCCACGCATTTTTCCTCGTCACACAACACTGCCTCGGTCTTCCTGTTCCGTTGCATCGCGCCCGTAATACAGGCCTCCAGGCATGGCGCCTCCTCACAGTGGCGGCACTGCAATGCGAAGGAAAGATACCCATGTTCTTCCACCAATACCCTGGCAACCGCTCGAGGAAATTCCTCCCGGAAAGCTTTTAAAATCTTCTTGGATTTGGAATGTTGCACGAGGCAGTGAATTTCACATAACCGACACCCAATACAGTACTCCTCGTGCACGTGAATTCTTTTCATCGGAATTTCCCCTTTACTATGCCGTTACCACGCTTCCCCGGCAGATTTGATCCCCAGTATCTTGAGCTCGCCCTCCGCCATACCTACCCCCCGGAGATGTTCTCGGTTCCCCCGTAGGCTCTCGATGGCGTTGATTCCCATTCCCCCCAGCATCTCCTTGATTTCCAGGGACCACCCCCTGAGAAAGTTGACCAGCCGCCTCTCCGCAATGTTGGGGTTGAGCCTCTTCGTCAAGTACGGGTCTTGCGTGGCAATACCCCAGTTGCACTTTCCGGTATAGCATTTCTGACAAAGGTGACATCCCATGGCGACCAAGGCCCCCGTCGCAATGTAGACCGCATCCGCCCCGAGGGCGATGGCCTTAATTACATCCGCGCTGTTTCGAAATCCCCCAGCGGCGATAAGGGAAGCCCTATGGCGAATTCCCTCCTCTCTCAGCCGGGAATCCACGGCGGCGATGGCCAGTTCGATGGGAATTCCCACATTATCGCGGATGATGGTAGGAGCGGCCCCGGTCCCCCCCCTCAGGCCATCGATAGCTACCATATCCGCACCAGCGCGGACGATCCCACTGACAATGGGGGCGACATTGTGGACCGCGGCAATCTTTACCCCCACCGGTTTGGAATATCGGGTGGCCTCCTTCAGGGCGAAGATAAGCTGACGAAGATCCTCAATGGAATAGATATCGTGATGGGGGGCAGGGGATAGGGCATCCGTTCCCACGGGGATCATCCTCGTCTGGGAGATCTGTTCGCTCACCTTCTCCCCGGGAAGATGGCCACCGATCCCTGGTTTTGCCCCCTGGCCGATCTTGATCTCAAGGGCAGCAGCCACATCCAGATAGTCCGCGTGGACGCCGAATCGTCCCGAAGCCACCTGGGCGATGGTATTCTCGCCATATTCGTAGAAGTCCCTGTGAAGCCCTCCCTCTCCCGTGTTGTAGAACGTCCCCGCCGCCTTCGCCGCACGAGCCAGAGCCCAGCAGGCATTGTAGCTGATGGAACCATAGGACATAGCGGAGAAGAGGATGGGTGTTTCCAGAGCCAGCTGAGGCGCTAAATTGGTGAGGAGATTTAACTCATTGGTTGAAGAATCCAGTTCGATTCGGTCCGGCTTGCTTCCCAGGTAGGTACGGAGTTCCATAGGCTCCCTTAAAGGGTCTATGGATGGATTGGTCACCTGAGAGGCATTCAGGAGCATCCGGTCGAAATAGGTGGGGTAGGGCATATCACATCCCATTCCCGTCAGTAAGACACCACCTGTTTCCGCCTGCTTGTATACATTCTTCAGGGCGCGCGCCGACCAATTGGCGTTAGTCCTGAAATGCATGGGGGTCTCCCTAATGGTGATGGCCCCCGTTGGGCAGAGGGTTCCGCACCGATGACAGCCGACACATCGGGATTCATCGCTTGAGACGGAATCGTCCTCCCCATCGTACATGTGACCATCATTCGCGCATTGCCTGACACACACCTGACAGGCGATGCATCGTTCCCGGTCCCTTTCAATTCGAAACTCCGATGGGTAGAGGGTCAAAGCCATGGTATCTTCCTTCTCACTGATACGATTGCCCGAACCATTGCCGGTGGAGTAGGCTCTCCCTTTCCCACTTCGATACATCCTCTTGGATAGAGGACTTCAGGATGCCCACAACGGGTTCCCCTGCTCTGGGCATCCACACCTTCTCTGGATGAGAACATATCTCACGAATGGCCGAATCCTCGCTGGCGATATAGAGCATATCCCCATCCCTGGCAGCAATCAGGGGCCGTAGTTTGATCCGGTCGTTGAGTCCCACCATGCCGTTGGTGGACCCAACCACAACAGCGAAGGGTCCATTAACCAAGGCGCTTCCGTAAACGATCCTGAGGGCAGTGAAGAATTTTCGCTGTTTTTCTTCCATTCTGCCAATCTCATCCCAAAAAGGGGCTGAGAGGACTTTGGCAGCCAACTCCAAGGGGAGTTGGTGTTTCCTGATAAGGAGATCGAACAGATATGCCATCACCTCCGTATCCGTGAAGAGGGTACATCGGTAACCGAAGTTTTCCAGGTATCGCTTGTTGATCCCGTAGGAGGAGATCTCGCCATTGTGGACCACTGTCCAATCCAGGAGGCCAAACGGGTGGGCACCGCCCCACCAACCCTGGCTGTTTGTGGGAAACCTCCCGTGAGCCGTCCAAATATAGCCCTTGTATTCGTCCAATCGGAAAAAGTTGCCAATATCTGCCGGATAGCTTACGCCCTTGAAGCCCCCCATGTTCTTGCCGCTTGAGGCTACGAAGGAGCCTGCAATTTTTGCGTTGATATCCATGACAAGGCTCACCATGAAATCCGCTTCTCCTGGCCCATTGATGTATTGTTCTTTTGGCCTGAGGAAATACCGCCAGAGCAAGGGTGGATTGGTGATGTTTCTGTTGGGCCGCGTCGGGATCGGTTCCCCTTGCTCCATGAGACACCTCGCCTTGAGGAAGGTTTCCGTCTCCTCTTTCGCCTGGGGGTGGTCAAACATGAGGTGAAAGGCGTAGTAGTCACGGTATTCAGGGTAGATCCCGTATGCCGCAAAGCCGCCACCCAGGCCGTTTCCCCTCTCGTGCATGGAGGCGATGGCGGACATAACCCATTCGCCGCTGATATCGAGCCCCCTTTCGTTCATGATGCCGATAATGCCACATCCGCCGATATCCTTCTCG
>JBGVTJ010000282.1:0-6987 GCA_041862515.1 Thermodesulfobacteriota bacterium
CTTTTCCCCTTCGGATTACCTTGGGGACCTCATCGGTTAGGTCGATAATGCTCGAATGTTCTGCCACGATAATGCCCCTGTCGATGACCAAATCGAGGCTCTTGCCAAAACGTTCCTCGATTTCCCGGGGATCACTGTAGAGTTCCTCGTCCGGCCGATATACGCTCGTGCTAATGATGGGATGGCCCAATTCCCCCACAAGGGCGAGGCAAATGGGATTGTCGGGAACCCGAATTCCGACGGTCTTCTGCTTAGTCATGACCATCTTTGACACCAACTTCGTGGCCTCCAGTATGAAGGTATACGCACCGGGCAGGAGTCGCCTCATGGTTTTATAGGCATAATTGGAGACGCGGGCATATCGACTGATATCTTTCAAATCAGAACAGATAAAGCTCAGGGGTTTATTCCGCTTGTGCTTCTTAAGCTTGTAAATCCTTTCGATGGCTTCCTTGTTGAATAGGTCACATCCTATTCCGTAGATGGTATCGGTGGGATAACCGATCACCCCTCCCTGCCTCAGTACCTCGACGACCCTCCTGATCAACCTCAGTTGGGGATTTTGACGGTTGATGCTGATAATCATGGACCATTCCCCCCTATCATTACCCGCATGATCACAAACATTGATGATCTCGTAAAAAGTCAAAATCCGATGGCAAAGTAAAAAGCTCCAAATTCAAGGCGCGCAAATACTGAGGAATGAGGCGTACTTACGGTACGCTGCAGTGACGAAGGATGCAGCGCAACGCAGAAGTTGGACTTTTTACGAAGCCATCATAAAATCGTCATCATAAAGGATTGCCCTGTTCAGGAAATGATTGCATTTTCCATGAGGACTGTCTTAACGGCCGGCGGATTCCGTGTGATGCAGGGATCATCAAACGTGGTGGAGGAACAACGGGCCCTCGCCATTAATATGAATGACAAACTCTTTCTTATATGATTAGGAAGGAGATTTCAATGTGGTGAATTGATGGTCAATTTCCCTCCATTTTCCAATGATTTTTTCTTTGCAAAAACAGTTGGTTCTGTTATACTTTATTTTCAATTATTGTGCTTAATACTAAACTGAGGTGAAACCAGAACCTAAAAATGGGGGGAGAGATGAAACGCAAATCAAAGGATATTGTGGAAATGGTTAAGGCAGGGTTCACGGATAAACAGATCATGAAGGAATTAGGTGTCCAGACTAAAGCCTCTTTGAAGAAGATGTATTTTGACGCATTGGTTGAAGCCGGAAAGATCAAAGCCATTATAACGGAGAGGGAGAAAAAGAGGAAGCAGAGGAAACCAAAAGTCCTCACCATAGGAAAGAGGGGAACTCTTGCGCTCAGTCGTCTCATGTTGATCGACCAGTTCGGGTTTAAACAGGGGGATAAGTTCAAGGTATCCAGGAGGAAGGACAGCATCACCCTGAAGAAAACTTAACCGTAGCGGGCTAACCGCGAAAATCTTCGCGCCTTATTTTGCTTTTTCCACATCACTATTTGCCGAAAATTTCAGTAGATCTCGGTGATTCGGCTCAATCCTCGTATCGTGAGATGGCATCGTTCCTTAAGCAACTTGCGACGGGTCGTTTCACTGGGAAAGGACTTCCTTTTTCTTTTTCCCCAGAGCTCTCCGAATTGGAGGAAGTAGCGAGAGGGAGGCGGCCTTGCAATCTCTAAAACCCCGGCTACGGATTTATGAACCAGTTCCCCTGTTCACGCTTCCTTCAAGTCAGGGAAGGGAGGTAAAACTGTGGGATTATAAGATGCGCAAGAGCCTCGTCATTCTCTTTTACCATGGGGGGGAATGTTCCTTGTGTAGGGAAAGGCTGAAGATGTTTGCCGAAAACTATGGAGAACTGGTGAAATTGGAGACAGAAATTTTAGCCATTTCCTCGGATGGTTCAGATAAGAATAGAAACCTGTCCGCTGACCTAGACATACCTTCCCCGCTGCTCGCAGATCCTGAAGGAAGGGTAATAGAAAAATACACGTATTGCCGGGAAGACTGAAAGGCGGCTGTGCCATCGGTATTCTTAACAGATAGATACGGTGCGCTCTATTACCAGTTCATAGCCAATGAGATGACAGAGCTACCGGGACGAGCAGAGATCCTGAGCTGGCTCAGTTTTATCCAGAGCCAATGCCCGGAATGCTCCATCTGAGCAACGGACAAATTCGATGAATACCAAAGTTATGAGGGACTGTCTCGTCCTTCGAGCAGTAATGTTTGTGCCAGCCTCTTTCCCGTAGTGGTCCTAAAGGTTCGTTCAATTATCCTCTTAGTCTCATCCCGCTCTTTTTCGGTCGCCTCCTCGAAATTCACGAGAGAATCAGCTTCCCAGAGGATTTGGAAGTTGAGCGTTTTGATATGTCCAGGGCTGTGGTGGTGGGCTATGAGATCACATACCTCATCGATTATCCCCCTATCCATGCCCAGCCTTTCCAATATATCCCGGGCGATGGGAGGACCCTCGCGCTCTTGGTAATCCCGAGCAGTGCTGTTATAGTTCCTCTTCGCCTCATGGATCCCAATATCATGGAGGTAAGAGGCGGCTATGACCACGGCTGGATCCCCCCCTTCCTCCTTCAAAATCTCCTCGGCAAATCGGGCTACCTTATTTGCGTGGTTGATGCGTTTGAAGTCCCTTCCAAAAACCTTCCTCATCTCCAAGGCAATCCTGTCCCTCAAGAATTCCCCCATTTTCTCCCGTAATTCCGCTGGCAAGTTTCCCACGCATTGTTCAGCATAGTTACACCACTCGGCACAACCAAAATCGATTTTAGGGTTAGTAACCTGGGCACCACAGGATTTGCACTTCCGGCGGACATCATCCTTAAAAAATTCGACCTCCTTCCCACATTGAGGGCAGGAAATATCGAAAATATCCCCGGGTTTCCAATGCCTTAGATCTTGTCCTGGACACTTCATGAGGGGTCCTCACCTCCTTCGATCTCACATTATCTCTTTAACTCGTTTTTCCGCGTTGATCCTTGACTTAAGTCAACAGAGGTTTCCTTGCTGGGTCTCCGTGAAATTTCCCTTGATTTTCCCTTGTAAAGATGATTAAATCCAACGGCGTAAGTTGTAAGGAGTTTTTCGAGGATCACATATGAGGAGCGTATCAGGTTACTATCGTATTAAGCAACGTTATGGTAGACCCGAAAGCTATTGCAACTTACCTAAGAATTTTATTGGAAGGGGGTGAGTTGTAATGGCCAGAGGGCGGGTTAAATGGTTCAGCGAGAAGAAGGGCTACGGGTTCATTACTCAAGAAGATGGGAATGATGTATTTGTCCACTATTCCGCCATAAGCTCAGAGGGCTTTAAGACCCTTCGCGAGGGGGACGAAGTCGAATTTGAAATCTCCCAGGGTGAAAAGGGTCTTCAAGCCACAAATGTTACGGTATTGGAATAAGAAAGGAGAAGTGCCCTCACCAAGAGACCCCGGAGGTCCCTTTTCCTCCGGGGTCTCTTGGTTCATGAAAGGGGCGCGATGTTTCGTGAGGTCCCCATCGGGGGTAATCGTACCTCCTCCACACGGAAAAGTTGACTTTGAATGGAGTTTCCTCTATCCTCGTAACAATCGTCCTCGTTTTTTGGGGGGGAATATATGGGGGGAATATATAATGAAAGATGACAACTATGAGATACCGGAAGGGGACAACTCCGAGGGAGTACCCGTGTTCTCCGATCGGGACCTTGGAGATTACCTGGATCTCGAGGGAAAGTACTCGAGCGGAGGAGGCATGCCACGGGAAGTGGATCCTCCGCCCCAAACCCTCGCTTCCGTAAAAAGGCAGAGACGTTCAAGGCGCTCCCTGATATTCGTTGCGCTGCTCTGTTTCGGGTTGGGGCTTTTAGTGTTGGCAATCTTTTTCGGTATGAAGCCAGAGGTGAAGAAGCCTCAGATCGTTGCCAAGCGGATGAAAGGCCGCATTCCGTCCGTTGAGAGGGAAGAGGGACCTGCTATTCCAGGGGCGGTGGAAAAGAAGGGGATGGAGGAGAAACCATTGGAAGGTGGCATACCGGAGCTGGAAAAGCTGAGTGTTCCGAAGCTCCCGGAGGCGCCGCTGGTGAGCCGTGAAAGAGCGGAGAAGAAGGTGGTTATTATCGAAGGAGCAGAATCAGGGAAGGGGGAGGAGGAGAAAAAAGTTATCGAGGCCCAGAAGGAAGGCCCCGTTATGGAGGGAAGAGGGGAAGTAAAACCTCAGTTTGCAAAGGCTGAGGAACCCAAGATCCGGGCCATCCTTGAACGGAAACTGCCCGCAGACAGGTTTACCATTAATGTAGGGTCCTTCAGGGAAAGGGTGAGGGCGGAGCGGTTGATGAACGAATTGAAGGTGAAGGGTTACGAGACCTTTGTGGCGGAGGCCGCTGTTCCCCGAAAGGGAACTTGGTATCGGGTCTCAGTGGGCCGGTTTCCCTCTCGAGAAGAGGCTCAGACCTTTGCCCGGGCAGTAAAAGAGAAGGAGGGGATAGATTTCTTCGTCAGAGAGTTAAGAGAAGTGGAAAAGTAAAGGCATTATCATAGGTGAATACCTTCCCATATCTACCGTCCCCTGGCTATTTCCTTGATAGTTCCGGTTCTTCCTGCCTGTAGGCAGGTAATTGAGCGCTTAGGCGACATTTGGGTGTCCAGAATTGCCGTTCAAGCTCAAACAACGAAAAGTAGTCTTCTTTCGCATCCCCGAAAGTGTTTAGCAAAATTCTCGTATGTTTCCTCCAAACAATTTAATGCTCGGGTAAAAAGGTTGTTACGAGCCGGATGGAGAAATGAACGATAGCATCCTTCGGGCCCTATTGGACCTTAAACACCAGGCGGATTGGAATGATCATGGCGAAGAAAGGAAGGATATACATCGCCGCCAAGGTGGCGGCGGTTGGCCCAAAAAAATGGGATGAAAATACCAATACCAATATGTTATTGAGAAACGCCATGCTGATGCCACCTGCCAATTGATTCTCCCTGCTCCGTCCATAGAGGATGATGGACCCGATGGCCATGTAAAGGGCCGAAAGGAGAAAAGCCACGGCGATGGCAATAAAGATTTGTCCGGGTTCCCGGAAGAAGAAGGGGGAGTATTTCCCGAAGACCGCCAGCATTGTGCATGCGATGAGCCCCAGTGAGACGGGGTATTGAGCTTTTTCCCCCCATTCGATGAGCCGAGGCATATACCTCTTGGAGATCTCCCTAGCGCCGATGGGGATAAAGACAATTAAGGCCAGCAGTCTCACCATAGCCAGCAGGGATATTTCTATCTCTTCCTTTACCAGGTACGTGACCATGAGTGGTAGGGTGAAGGGGACCAAAAGGGAGGAGAGGACGACCATGGATACCACCAGAGAGGTATTGCCCGCCAGGATGTTCGAAATAAAGGGAGCAACTACCCCCGTCGAAATGCCGGACAAGAGAAGAACGGGAAGGGCATAGGAAGGAAATAGGAGTTTTGTGACATAGTATAGAGAGAGCGGGATGGCCAATAACTTAACCAGGAGCAGTATCGCCATCAGTTCAATGTCCATGATGGAGCGGATTATCGCGATGAGGTCCACTCTCAGGAAGCTCAGGTATAGGAAAATAATCATGAAATAGACCAGGAAAGGTTCGAAGGGATCGCCTAAGGCGGGGATGAAGATTCCCCCAAGCATGGAAAAAATCACCACCCCGAATAAGATCAGATCCTTTAGTTCCATCGAATCATTCCTGGGATCTTTCGGCTATGGACGCAGTGTACCAAATCGGGGAGCAAAACCACAAGGTGGAGTTAAAGAATCTCGCTGGAGGTCAAGGGGAAGATGCCGTGTGGTTCATCTCTCAGAGTATAGATTTCGCCAAGAGCTATTTCGGCACCCCTTAGGGCTAATGCTACGGGAACATATGAATTCGGACAAAAATCAGCGGGGCCCCTCAGTTTACGCGGGAGGCCTTTTTGTGTTACGTGGACTTGGGTTTGAAGAAAAAGGTGTGATTACTCACCCCCCTGTTTTTAGATCGAGCATAATGCTCGCTGCAATTTTGGCCGCCTTACCGCAGACTCCGGGGCACCCTTCGGGTTCATGCCCCCCTGCTGCATGAAACGCCTGTCTCTCTTCCTCGTCGTAGAGTTTGTAGGTCCGACCGTAGAGAATTTTGTGTATTTCCGCACAGATGGTGTGGCCGATCTCCTCCCTGAACCTTAGATACATATCGGTAGCGGGAACCATTGCCTTCCGATACTGCTCGGTATCCTGGATGGACTCCCTGCCAACTACCTGGCAGATCGCCATGATACCGCCTATCAGGGCGCCGCACGTCTCCCCTCTTCGGGCTATACCTCCCGCCAGGGCGCTCGCCGCTTTAAAGGTCTCCACATCCTTCAGATCCAACTTTTCCTGCAGAGCTGCAAGAACGGACTGACTTCACCCGAAATAGTTCATATCGTACTGTAACGCTAATTCCCCGATCTCCTCGATCAACTTCTCTCTCGCTCCGTCCATTCAAATCCTCCTTTTTTAATCGATAGCGAGTGGAATTCGATCCCTTGATGTAAGCATGGAATCGAACTTAACCCCAAAGATCGATGGCGCATCCTACATTCCCCCTAAATGCCAACGAGATAGTGGTAGTCAATATAACACAGACCAAAATAATCCTCCACATCAGTTAATCTGGAGTTTCCTGAGTTTCTGGGGGGCACCGCTATTCATGAGCGATATTTGCCGGAGAAGGGTCACATCAGAACAGGCCGTTGCCCGGGTTCCCTGGAGCGAACATCAAAGAATTTTGGCTACCCATTCTTAGTGAAGCGAAACGACCACAAATTCCATGTCTGAGCCCACAGGGCGAGTTTTGGATTTGCAGTGAAGCGAACTGTAGAATGGTCCAAAATTCTTTTCAGTGAGCGAAAGGGAATTTGGGCAACAGACCCGAGCAACCGAAGGGACAACGGTGTTCACTTAGAAAAAAGGAAATTTGCTATATAATCAGCAGGTTACAAAAATACTCCCTAATAC
>JBGVTJ010000283.1:0-4903 GCA_041862515.1 Thermodesulfobacteriota bacterium
TATTTCTCATTCTAACAAAACCTAACATTTCCGCTAACGTCATACAAACAAGATCTAAAACTTTTTACCATAGATTGTTTCAGCTTCCGGATTATAGGGCCAAAAGCTAAACATCCCCGCAAAGCCAGAAAAAAATGGCGTCATTGTCCACGCAAGTGCTTTGCAACGGGTGGATTCTCCTCAAGATGTGTCAAATCGGTGTTAGAAGCAAAATATGAGCAGAGAAATAACCCACCGAAGGCAGGATTCACTAGTGATGACCCTCCTAAACTTTAGAACGAAGAAGATGAGCATAGGCACAATCCAAGAGAGAAGCGTTTTGAACCACGTATTCTCTAGTTAAGCCGTGTACTGGATTCCATTGGGCTCCAGGACCTTCACCAGATCTGCATCTTCCATCCTCACCGGAGAGAGGCGATGTCCCTCTTCCTTCATTTTCCCGAACTGCTCTTTAAAGGAAGCGTCTCCCCTCATAGTAGCAATGATTTCAACGGCCCCTTTTCTCATCTTTCCTCGGATGATATTTGCGGAAATCACAAGGTCATCCACCTTCTTTTCCTTAACCAGCTTCCTGAACTCGCTGTATAAAATATCCTGAACATGCCGCATAAAAAAGTAGTTCTGGAGCAAAAGTAAACCGAAAAATACCAACAGAAAATACCCTATGGAAAATTGGGTTTTCTTTTCCATTATCACCACCTTCTTTCTAGCGAATCTACCTATTCTGGCAGTTCGTCTCAACATTGACTGAGACCTTGCTATTGAACGACTTAATCAGGAAAATGATCCCCATAAAGGCTTTTACCCATAATCCCGGATAGAAACCTCCAAACCCAAAAATACCGTAACCACCAAAATGAGAAAGAAAAGCCGCGGATTTCTCCTCGGATTTTCCCTCACCGCACACGAAAATCTCTTAAGACCTTGGTGTTTAAACCTCTTGTCAGATCGGTATCCCCTAACCAAAGTTTCGAACCTCCAATATCATAGTGTGTCAGAGACATTTAATTTTCCCTTTCGGCCATTCCCTTTTGCTCCATCTTGTCGCAGTGAAAAATAATGTCTCATTAATAGGATCACAACGGCCGGAATAACTATCCATTGGAGAACTGGTGTAAGACCTACTCTGGTCCATGGAATTATGGGCATCGATTCGTTATAACTCCAGGATTTAAAAATCTGTATGTTCGCCCACTCGCTAAAGAACGTATAAACAAGCCCGATCATAATAAAACCAATAAAGTTTACTCTGTTCAAACTCAGGAACCATTTTCGGTTAAAACTCATCAAGCTAACAAGCCAGAAGGAACCAACGGTAAT
Source organism: Thermodesulfobacteriota bacterium (assembly GCA_041862515.1). Lineage (GTDB taxonomy): Bacteria > Desulfobacterota > BSN033 > WVXP01. Next base: position 1,321 of record JBGVTJ010000283.1, read on the forward strand.
CATGACATCCCCCAAAGTGCAATGGAACCATCCAGAAAGCATGGTATCAAAAGCAGAATCCTTTAAGGTATAGAAATATGTGTGAACCACTTCCCAGAAGAAGTTTAGGAAAAAGGCCAGAAAGCAAACACTCAACTCCGGTATCTTAAAAACCCACTCTTTCGAAATGGATTCCTCCCAAGAATGCAAAAAAAATTTCCACAAATGTGAACGGCTACTGGCTAACCTCCTCTCAAAGCTCCTTCCCACAAGAATCAAGAAGACACCAAACTCCTGATCAGCCTCAGCTCATCCCGAATCAGCCGTGGGGTGAGGAACTCTTCTCGCACCCTTTCCCTCCCTTTCTCTCCGAATTCTTTCCGCCGAGCTTCATCCCTCAATAGCGAAAGTACCATTCGTGCACAATCCTCTATGTCACTTACCAGATATTCCTGCATATCGTCAGGGATCTGCATGTGGATTCCTCCAACCTTCCCGGCCACCACTGGAGTGCCTTTCCAAAGAGCTTCGAATACCACCAATCCGAATCCCTCCTTGATGGATTTTTAGATCACCACCTGAGCCGGTGTCAATCCAAATACCACAGTGCTCAGTGGATTAGTTTTTTGGGGGGTCAAAAGACAAGAAAACCGTGGCGCCCGATATGACCCAGGTTACCGACCCTATCGGGCGCCGACAAGTCTATTTGGGTGAAACTACAACAAACAAGTTGCTTCCTCCTCTCCGGATCAAAAAGAGGATGTTCTCCTGATCCTTCCCCATCTCAATCGCCCGGCCGAAATCTTCAACATCTCGGATGGGTTTTCGGTTTACCTCGTGAACCACATCACCCCTGCGCATACCGGCGTTGGCACCCGGACTTCCAGGGTCAACACCGGTAACCACAACCCCAGTTGTAGTTTCTAATCCGAGATCTCTCACAATTTCGGGAGTAATATTCTGGACGGTAATACCGAGAGGCTTTCTCGTGGGTGCCTTCGCTACTTCCGTTGGCTCCTCCATTTCAGCCACGGTCGCCTGGAGAGAGATGATTTGTCCGTTTCTGAATACCTTCATGGTGACGGTCTTCCCAACAGGAGTGGATGCCACAATGCGAGACAGGTCGCCGAAATTCTTTATCTCTTTTCCGTCAAATTCCAGGATGATGTCACCCTGCTTTAACCCTGCTTTCTCAGCCGGGCCATCCTTGATAACCTGAGACACGAGGGCCCCTTTCTCTTCTTTGAGGCCGAAAGACTCCGCGAGTTGCGAGGTCACACCCTGAATCATGACACCGAGCCACCCACGGGTGATCCGACCCTTCTCCTTGAGTTGGGGGAGGAGCTCTTTTACCATATTAATGGGGATGGCGAATCCAATGCCCTGACCCGTGGCAATGATGGCCGTGTTGATACCCACTACTTCCCCCCAAAAATTAAAGAGAGGGCCTCCACTGTTTCCTGGATTGATGGAAGCGTCGGTCTGTATGAAGTCATCGTACGGACCAGCACCGATAACCCTTCCCTTAGCGCTTACGATCCCAGCAGTGACCGTTTCTGCTAGGCCGAAAGGATTACCGATAGCCAAGACCCACTCACCGACTCCGAGCTCCTCGGAATCACCGAGGGGAACCACAGAAAGATCCTCTTTGGCCCCAATTTTGATGAGAGCCAAATCGGTTTTCTTATCCCTGCCGACCACTTCCGCCCGATAGTCCCTTTCGTTATGAAGGGTCACAATGATTTCTTTCGCATGTTCAACAACGTGATTGTTTGTCACGATGTAGCCCTCTTTGTTGATGATAACACCTGATCCCAGTGATCTCGTCTCACGTTCCCGTGGTATCTCACCACCAAAGAACTTTTCCCAGAATTCTCGAAATGGATCCCTCTCACCAAACGGTGACGGTCGGCCTCCGAAGAAAGGTTGTTCCTTTACCATCATTGTCGTGCTGATATTAACGACCGCTGGCTTGAGTTTTTCCGCCAGTTGGGAAAAGGTTTCGTTGGTAATTGAGACAGGCTGTTTCCATTTGCCCTCCTTCAAAGTTGTCCAGAAGGGCTCACTCCACACGGCCCCGGAGAACATCAACAGGACCAAAGCTACAATAAGCATCGTCAAGCTGTTTTTGGATTTTTGCATGTGTGTCTTCATGGGAATTCCTCCTTTTTGTCTTGATTGGTTATCCCTTCCGAATTCATCATTGATCCCCTGGAAATCGCGAACAAACTCCAATAGGGCATCAACTGACTCGCCTTGGTAACGATCTCCTCAGCATTACACTGGCTCCGGGCGGCCCAGACCACCTGGGCCTGTTTCCACCTACCATGGCTTGCTCAAAGTCCTCCATCTCCACAACCTTCTTGCTTTTTCCCGCTGAAGAAGGTGAGCTGCACTGACTACGTTGAACCTGCCTTACCTTATCCCCGCTCAATGGACCTCTGGCACCTTCCCGCCCATATGAAGCTCCAGTTTCACCAGAGCTCCTTGCCGTTCCATAAGGGCTTGGAGATACTCCCTTCGGCTCTGCAAAAGCCCTTTCTGCGCCTCCAGGAGATAGAGCTGATTTAACTGCATGGCGTTCACCCATTTCTTCGTATACTCCATGGCTTTCTCCCGAAGAGGAATGATCTTTTCTCGAAACTGGTCGACCCGGGACTGGTGCAAATGGATCCTCTCCAGATCGCTAGCAACTTCTTCTCGCACCCGTCCCTCCAGAGCCTGGAGGCTCTTCCGTACTTGTCTGATCCGGTATCGGGCCTTGGCTATCTGTGCCTGGTTCTGATCGAATATGGGAAGTTGGATGTCGAAGCCTGGACCGAGAACCTCAGTGTCATCGGGATCCCTTTCATAGGAGGCGCCCAGGGCCACATGTGTCAGGATGCGCACCTTCTCCAGTTCAAGCGTTTTTTCGGCCTGCCGAACCTTGAATCGGGACATCTGAACGTCCTGGCGATGTTCCAAGGCATATTCGATGGCCCTTTCCAACTCGGGAAGCTTTAGAGGTTTTTCAACCTCTCTCCCTCCGATCTCATAGCTGGTCTGACCTAGTCCAAGGGCCAAAACTCGATTGAGATGAGATCTCGCTATGGCCTGTTCCCTTTCAAAACGCGCCAGCTCCATTTCTGCCTCTCCCACCATGGCCTGGGCTAGATAGATATCAAGATCGCTCATGAACCCGAAATCGCGTCGAATGAACACCTGGTCAGCTATTTCCTTGAATCTCTTTAAGATTTCCTCGGTTTCCTTCCCTGCTTCGTTTAAGTAATAGACCGCGTCATAGGCGCGCTTGGCCTCAGCGGCCGTATCAAGCACCATTTGCCCCACGTGCATAATGGTGGCCTCCATTTGGGCAGCGGCTGCCTTTTTCCGGAATGGAATCTGCCAGAGGTCAGAGATGGGGAGAAATCCATCAGCATCGATATTGGTCCCGCTCCCACCACTTATGAGAAAGCGAAACACCGCCCCCACGGTAGGATTGGAGAGGAGTCTTGCCTGAACGAGATCGGATTTGGAAATGCCAAGCTCTTCAAAGGTGCTCTGGAGCAGGCGGTTGTTGATGAGAGCAATTCGGACCGCTTCCTCCCTCGAAAGACCATCGGCC
>JBGVTJ010000284.1:0-4146 GCA_041862515.1 Thermodesulfobacteriota bacterium
GGATCGAAAATCGTTTCCCGTAAACATGCCCAGATTGTGAGGGAGAAGAAAGGCCTCACCATAGTGGATCTCGACAGCCACAACGGGACCTTTGTCAATGGAACCCGAATTAAAGAGGCCATATTACGAGACGGGGATGAAATCCTCATAGGCGGTACCCTCATCCATTACGAGGAGACCACCACCGAGAATATTCACTTCTCGGAGGATGATTCCCCTTTGGACTCAAAGGCAACCATTATTAGGCCCCTTGAGGATTTAGCGATAACCGGTCTCCTAAAAAGGGGGCCGCAGCCCACTGGTCGAAAGGATCAGCGGATTGAACAGCTGGAAAAGAATAATCGGAATCTCATCATCCTTTACCAGTTGAGTGAAAAACTGATCTCCTCAGTCTCCTTGAGGGAGCTCTTGGATATGATCATCGAACTCATCTTCAAATCCATTGATGCGGATCGGGGCTTCTTAATGCTGTTCGATGAGGGGAGGAACCTGATCCCCAAGGCCATTAAATATGGGGATTCAGCTTCAGAGGGCGATGGAAAAATCACCATCAGCCAAACCATCGTCAATAGGGTCATACAGGATAGGGTTGCCATTCTTACCTCCGATGCCATGGTGGATCCCAGATTTAGTCAGGGAGAAAGCATATATCTCCATGGGATTCGATCGGCCATGTGTGTCCCCCTTTGGAGGGAGAGGGATATCATTGGAATCATCCATCTCGACAGCTTTAGGCGAACAAACCAATTCACGGAGAATGACCTGGAGCTCCTCATGGCTATTGCGAACCACGCCGCCATCGGCATTGAACAGGCAAGGCTGAATGAGAGAATCCTCAGGGAGATGCGGATCAGGAGCAATCTCGAGCGCTTCCACTCGCCCGACGTAGTCAACACGATCATGGAGGAAAGCGCCGCGAAGGGGACGTTGTCCCTAAAGGTCGAGGAGAAGGCGGCCACGGTCCTCTTCATCGACATTCAGAATTTTACCTTCTTAGCAGAAAGACTGAGTGCCCCGGAGGTCGCTTCACTTCTGAACGAGTACTTCAGCATCATGACGGATATCGTATTCGAATACGACGGAACGCTGGATAAATATATGGGAGATGCCATCATGGCTACCTTCGGTGCCCCCTATTCCTATGGAAATGACGCGGAAAAGGCGGTTTTGGCGGCATTAAAAATGCGGCGCGAATTGAAAACCTTAATGAGTCGGAAGGAAGAAAAGAGCCGATTCGATGTTCGTATAGGGATAAATAGCGGCAATGTGGTGGCCGGTTATATCGGGTCCCTGAAAAGATTGCAATATACCGTCCTGGGAGACGTGGTCAATATCGCCTCCTATTTGGAATCGATAGCCGGCCCCAACGAAATCCTGATTGGGGAAGAAACGTTTCGGCGGGTGAAGAGGCTCTTCCCAGTGGAAGAAGCGGGCAAAACAAGGGTGAAAAGCGGAAAGAAAGAAGTCCGCTATTACCGGGTAATAGGGGATGAATAGAGGGGAATATTCATGGCCATGGGATCATTGAGCAGGCTTATGCCACTCATTCCATTGATCCTATCCCTTTCCTTCTCAATCTCTTTCGGTCAAGTCGAAAGGGACCCGAGGGAGAAAGATATCAAGAACCTCTTCTTCAACCCGAAAGTGGGCTCAGAGGAGATAAAGAGGGTAGTAGTACTGCCCATCCACTCGGAGGGAGAAGGGCAGAGATATGCTCACAGCATAACGGATCTCCTGGTGATGAACCTCAGAACGGTGGGGAAATATGATATCCTCCCCGCCCGAGACCTCAAGACCGTTGTTGAGGCAAAGAATATGGATTGGGGGAAAACCCATCATTACACCCAGGCCTTGGGGATCGGCAAGTCCCTTGGTGTCGACGGAGTGATTATGGGCTCTCTGTCCCAGTATGGGAGCATGGGAGAAAGGGCTCAATTTGGCCTTAACCTTCGGATGACTCGGATCCCAGAAGGGGATACTGTCTGGAGCATGAGCTGTTCCCCACGAGGAAAACCAAAGGAGATGGAAAGCATCGCTCAGAGGGGAATTGAATCCATCATCCAGACCTTAGTCCGTCGATGGAAATCGGATAGAGCGACAATGGCCTGGGGCATCAAGCTCCAACCATTGGAAGCTTCCGGCGGGCGACGTCACGTCACCCTGAGGGTTCCCGAATACGGGGAGACAGAGATAAAAGAGTACATTGTGAGCCGGAGCACGGCTCAATCCGGACCATATAAGAAGATCAAGCGGTTGAGAATGAAAAGACGACCTTCCTTATCCTTCAAGGATGGTGGTGTGAAAGCGGGTTGGACCTATTTCTACTGTTATCGAGTTCTCACGAAAAACGGTTTCCTAAGCCAATTCTCGGAAGCGGTTGAAGTCCGTTTAGGTACAGAGCCAGTTACCCCTCGGCCTCTCGGCCACAAGAGGGAAGATCAATGAAACTCGGTTAACCTGGGGAAAAGCCCTGAGAGATGTAACCTGAGGGATTGAAAAACCCATATCGAGAAGGGATCCATTGTGGATCCAGATGGCTGAGAAGGCCCATTTTGTCCTGAAGTTTCGGGCACTGCTTCACCTAAATAATCACCTCCTCAGCTCTGAGAGCTTCCGCCTCACCTCCTTTCTCTCCAATTCCGTCAATTCATCCAGTTCCAAACACTTCTCCCATTGTCGAAAAGCGGACATTTCCTGGTCTAATGCTCTGTAAACATTGGCCAACGCGTTGCGATATTCGAAGGTAGTGGGGGAAAGTTCCACCGCCGTTTCGTATTCGAAAACGGCATCGGCCAATCTATCCATCCGCTCGAAGACCTTACCCAGGAGAAAATAGATCCTTGGGTTCCCCTGATCCAGTTGTAGGGATTTTCTCAAAGCCTCGATGGACCCTCCGTAGGTACCCTTGTGAAAGAGAATCTCTCCCATGTAGCCGTGAGCGAAGCCACTACTGGGGGAGATCCCCAGGATTTTCTTGACCACCGGCAAAGCATCCTCGTACTTTCCATTTTCAATGTAGATTTTGGCAAGGAGGCCAAGGGCCTCTAAGTTATCGGCCTCCAGTTCTATGGCATTCTTGAGGTATTTGACGGACTCAAGGTATGCTCCCTTCTTCTCATTATACGCCTTGGCCAAAAGGATATGAGCATCTACAAAATTCGGGTCCTCGTAGAGGGCTTTTGAAAGGCTATCGATGCCCAGGTCATATTCCCCTCGTTCCATGCTGGCCTTTCCGCGTTGAAAAAGAATCTCCGATCGAGAAAGCGCGCTGACAGAAATGGCCCTCCCCGCCATCATGGAGGCCCGGGCCCCATGCTGGCCTTCCAAGTGCCCGATGATGGTCAGGTCGGAGAATTGGTCTTTTTCGCCGACCCGATATATACCCACATACTTCCCCGGGGAGATCTCTTGCATCGGCAGATTCTTCTTAACATCACCCAGGTCAAAGACAGCCGTCTTACCCGAATCCCCTATCAATATCACCTCTATCGTGTCCCCTGCCACCAAGGGGGTAGTAACATCGTGGCCAATGGAGGTGATGGTGGGTCTCTTCTCCTCGATGAGGGAACTCTTAACCTCCCGCACGACCTTTTCCTCGATGGAAATCTTGGCCTCAAAAGGTCGGAATCCATCCTTATGGACCTTGAGCTCATATTCCCCCGGCAAAATATCCTTCTTCTGTAAGGGGGTCTCCCCGATCAACTTTCCGTTGAGATAAACCTTGGCCCCGGAGATGATCTTTCGATCCCCCGCAATGGCCTGAACCTCAATCCCTCCAAAAGGCAAACATTTCTCTTTGGCTTCCTGAAGCACCACGAGGATTTTCGGGGGAGTCATGATGGGATCCAGCTCAAAGGTGGGATCCATCTTGAGGATATTGCAGAATTGTTGCCTCGCCTCCTCCTTTTTGAGGAAAGCCATGTAGGCGAATGCCATCGTCTTAAATGCGTCAATCCTCTGCCTATCCCCTTTCAAAAGGGGAACGGCCTTAGATAGTTTATCAATGGAGATTTGAAAATCCCCGTTCTCGTAGGCCTTCATACCTTGGGAGAAGAGATCATCCCCTGACTCGCCCCGTGCCATCTCCCCGAAGGAGAGAATGAGGGCGGCTGAAAAGACAAGGCCAATCCTCAAATAGATCACCTT
>JBGVTJ010000285.1:0-4453 GCA_041862515.1 Thermodesulfobacteriota bacterium
CAGCCAGAATTGCGTCCCCGCTACCGCTATGGCCGACAATAAATTTGGCCTTGATTCCCAATGTTTCCATTGTGATCGGTGCAACGATCTCCGGCCCCGTAAATCCCGTGCCAGAAATCCGAAAAGACTCTGCCCGCCGCACCTCTTCGAGCGTCTTAAACTCTGATGAAGAAGCCAGGGCGAAGACCATTGGTTCATTTAAGACCGTACCCACCCAGGTCATCTTTTTCACGTCGTATTCGGTCTTATAAAACATTTGAGGGACGTATAAACCCGGCATTGGCAAGATTCCGACCGTATATCCGTCCGGCTTGGCATTGTAAATCAAACTGGTACCCACTTGAGCTCCAGCACCGGGTTTGTTCATTACGATAACATTAACGCCTTTGGGCAAATGCTTTTTCATCGTTCGTGCTATCGCCCTTGCATAGATGTCAAAGCCGCCGCCGGGATCATAAGGAACGATCCATCTGATGTTTTTCTTGGGAAAGTCTTGTGCAGAGACTTGTGACAGAAAGCCGAAAAGGATTCCCGTAGAGATGAACACCCCAATTAATAAAACGATAGATAATTTTTTCATGACTTCCTCCTTTTTGTTTGAGTTTTTGTGATTGAGAACTCCTTGCCTCAACTCTGACCTGCGGTAGCCCCCTCTGGTCTGGTCTCTTTCACTCTGACATCTGCATTATGATGGTCAATTTCCTTAATGGATGTAACTGAGAGAGCCATTCAGCAGGCATCCCCTTCCTTTACCTTGGGCTCCAGTATCTTTGCGATCTTCCTTATCACATCTTGACCTTGTTTTTGGCGAGCTTTTCCCCGGTTTTATAGTGATCACCCCTGATAGCCAGCTCTGCTTCCTCCTCCAGCTCCTCATCCCATTGCCCGAGGGAATATCCGTACCACGGATATTTCTTTTCGAACTGTGGCAGACCAAGCTCTGCCCATATCTGGGCAGCACGCTCCATGTATTCCCGTTTTGGTAGTGAGATCGGGGGAAAGGGAGTTTTCAATGTGGCGTTGATCAATATGCAACTGTCATCCGCTGCCTCTTTGAACAAAACCTTATCCTCAGTCATACCCTCGAAATAGTGAAAAGGAGGCGCATGCCCTTTTTCCTGTCCTTTGATAATTTGAATGTCCTTGTGAGGCGTACAACGATAACTGATAGCCCAGAGCAGCGAATCCGGATCTCCGGGATTGATATCCTCATCTACGGCAATCAATACTTTGCCAACCCCTTGATGGAATCCAGCGGCTAGCATTAAGGACCGCCAAACCTCAGCCTCAGAGGGCTCCCGCATCTGGATGATCACAACCTTTCGAAGATTGGTCATGGCCTCGTGCATCTTCACCTTTACCACGTTCTTTATCCCTGCTTGGTCCCGCAGAAATCGGAGAAACATCGGCTCGTATCCCACTTTCTTGATAACGCTACTCTCGCTTGGGGTTACTTGGCTGATAAATGAAACATAAATCATATCCTTCCGATGAGTAATAGCGGTTACTTCCATATACGGGCTCAGTTCCCTCGGATGCACGTGGCCGTGGGATTCCCCAAACGGCCCTTCGGGTTCGTAAAATTCCGTGTTCACCTTTCCCTCTATGACCAGCTCCGACTCCGCAGGCACCTGAAGATCCACGGTTTTGCAGCACACCATATGGATCGGTCCTCCGGCAAGAGCGCCGGCGACCGCCATTTCATCCTCTCCGTAGGGGATTTTTTGAACTGTGGCATAGGAAACGACTGGTGGTCCTCCGATGACCAACGCGGCATCCATAGGAATACCCTTTTCCTTATACTTTTGGAGGTGAAGGGTAAAATGTTGCCCTGGTTGGTTATAGCAGCCGATTTTCCTTCGCCCCTTGATTTGCCCTCGATAATTACCGGCATTTTGGATTCCGGTCTCAATATCCTTGGTGAACCAGTGGGAACAGGTGGTGTAGGGCGCGTTGTCGAAGCCCGGGGTGGATATGGGCACGGGAAGCATGTCAAGACCTTGCCCTTCTCCGTTCAGCTCATCCCCCATATAGATAACTTCATGAACGGGTCCCGAGTCAACTGTGACCGGCTCGATGGGATTGGCCATGGCCTCTTCCCATTTTTCGGAAATCTCATCCACACTACACTGCAGGCCTGATGCATAAATTTCCGGATTGGAGGCGAGAATCCCCACAGCCACCGGGAAATCATAATGCTTTCCCTTGGAGTCAACCACGTTCTCAAATAAGAATCCCTTTCTGTCTGACTCTGGGATGTTGCTCCTAAACTGCCACCTCACCAAGGGATGCATTTCGGTGTCCTTGTTTATCTCCCTCTTTACCCTTACCAGGAAGCCTTTCGCCTCCAAAATATCGAGGTGCTCCCTCAGCTCATTGTAGCTTCTCATATTTTCTCTTTCCCGTTTTTCACGTGTTGCACGGTCCAGCTACTTTTTCTTTTCCTTCTCCTCTGCCTTGTAAAAGGCAACGGGAGCATGGGCAAGGACGTTATACTCGCTATCGGTCACCATGAGGGTATAGGCGCCCTCCTTTATCAACTTTTTCGCAATATAAGCGCCACAGCTCCACGTGGTCACCCATGCACCTGTCTCATTGGCTACAGGACTCGGTTTGAGAGCATGACCAATATCAGATTGTACCCCATCAATTGTGGTAATAAGGAGGCTCAGCTCTTGACCCGGCTTAAAACCCGTGCCCACAATGGACATTGTGGCTTTCTTGCCCATCTTGACCATGGGATCAGCCACCATCACCGTCGGGCCAGGTCCGCCCAGAGCTTCCTCTGCTCCCTTTTCGCCAAGGCCCATGGTAGCGCATCCTACAAGGCCAACAACCACGATTGCCGCCACTAATTCATACAGTATCCTTTTCATAGCACCCTCCTTCCGTTTTTTTGACTGTTAAATTCTTTCTTAATACCAGCCACACTTGAATTTGTCAATATTATCCTTTCTTATGATTTCAATAAGAAAAACTGATATCTCTCAAAATAGGTGGGTCGATATGTGGGGTTTCAATATCAAATAATTCCAAACTTCAAATCGTGAAATATGCCAACGCGCCTGGCCAAACACACTCCACACAGTTCCGAGATAATAGGCTATATCTCTCCTCGGTATCCTTATGAGTTCACAGAGGCGTTTACCGAGGGCTATCGCCTCGCTCAATGCTCGTTCATCATTCCGTACATCCCCGGGGGCATACCCGTAACCACTGGAATATCCCGCAACGATGACATGGTGACTAAACAATGCGCCATTGATTACCCTGATCGCACTTAATCCCCCCCTGCGGTTTGAGACCACGACACACCCACCCGCTCTATTTCTCAATTTCCTCTGGTGCCAGAGTGAGAACGTCCGGTCAAGAAAGACCTGTCCTTGCCCGCTCACACTAAACCCCACGTGGACAGGGCTACCGATGACAATGCCGTCACAGCATACAAGAGCTTGGGATAAACATCCTGCATGTCGTCGTCAATGTGGCACTGCGCTCTCTTGGCACAAGTCCAGCAGGCGTCGCACGGAGAAATCTTCATATCGGAAACCCTCATAAACTCAGCCGCACCTCCGCCCTCCACTGCGGTCGCTAATACCTGTTGGACCAAAATATCCGTATTGCCATTCTTTCGAGGACTGCAACTTACGCCAATTACATGAAATGTCCCCATTGTGACCATACTCCTTCCTTAAAGTCTCATAGAATTCCACAATAATTCAGCCATGAGCAAGGAGCTATCTCCAACATCCTTGTGGATTCCCCGGATTTATTTCGGCGCTAGGCCAGCGAGCTCAGTCCCTTGGTGCTGTGAGTTTGGGGGCGTTGAAGGTACCCCCATATCTCGAGCACCAATACCCTTAGTACCTGTGCCATATCCTGCATCTATGCCATCATCAATTCAACTCCAACCCGTCTAATCCCATGGAAATCTCATTTGTTCCAAGTCCAATAAATGCCTTCTTTCAGCGTATCATGAATTCATCTCCCTTGTATAAACTACGCGGGGATCTTTTCGGTGATCATCAGGTCTTGAAAGCCTATCGGGTCGGCGGTTTTATCCCGGCTCATTATATCTTCACTCCCATCCTCAGGCCTTCCCAAGGCCCCTGTCACGAATGGTTATCCCCACGTCCATTTAAAAGGTATCAATTGTACTTATAGCTTTCATAACAAAAATTTATTTGACAAACCGACCACGCCCGTTATACAGGAAAAGACAACAATCAAAGTAAAGGAGGTTGTTATGAAAGGGACAATCTATTTGTTGATGGCAGTAATCCTAGGTGTCGGTTTGGTAGGGTGTGCGACCATGGGCCTTGGCGAAAAGGGAGCAGAGGAAGCTCTGAGCGGACCTGGCCCGACGGTGATCGTGGCTGATCCCATGGTCAAGATGGACAAGAAAGCCACAATGTCCATCATGGGCGCAGGTTTCAAGCCGGGTCAAGAGCTG
>JBGVTJ010000286.1:0-13782 GCA_041862515.1 Thermodesulfobacteriota bacterium
TCTTATCTCCCGATGAAACTGCCCCTGGAAGAGGATAAATTTCGCTTGCTGCCGTGGTGAAAGAATCCCCTTAAGCTCTTGGCGTTGTTGCCGCAATAAATCGGAAATGGCCCTGGCGTTGGTTTCCACACGCTCCATCGCCCCTTCAAGCTCCTTGTCCGACGTCGCCTCATCTTCCAAGGCCTTTGTCAACTGTTGCAAGAGGTCCCGACGTTCCTTCTGCAGCTTAATCCACTTTTCATCGTATTTACGGAGTAGGGGAAACAGTTTGGCTCCCGTCTCCTCCGTCAAATCGAGCTCTTCCGTTAACTTCCACATTCTGATCAGTCCAATCCGCTCGCGAATCTTCTTCCTCTTCTCAATGGTTTGAGGAGATTCATCATTCCACGGAACCGGGCTCCCCGGTCCCCGGGATCTTCCTTCGGCCGGTGGCTGAGAGAAACAGAGCAGACTAAAAACCGAGATGAACAAGACCATTACCAAGGTAAAACCCATCGAAAAAAGTCCCTTGTTACCCTTCATCCCATACCCTCCTTTCCCATAATTTTCCCCCTCCTAGACTATTGGGATGGAGAGAGAGGTAGAGGATTTAAGGTATCGCGTCTTCAGTACATCGGACACGAAGTCCAACTCCTCGGAACTGAGTTCCTCCAGTTGGGTGAAGACGTCTTGACCTTGGACGAATAGATCCTCTTTTAAAACTTCCTCTACCGAACTTCCCATGCCAGTAAGCCATCCCCTCAAGCCCTTGGAAATATCCTCCAACTGGTATAACGAGAGGCCCTCAAATGATCCATGGGCGAACGGGGAGACAAGCACTTCCATCCCGTCAGAATAAACCTCGACAATTTCTTCCCCTATCCCCCTCGATCCCATCCAAAACCACCCAGTTTTGAAAAAGAGTAACCCTCCAATGAGGAGTACAAGCGTCGCAATCGATACCGCTGCATGAACCGGTTTTGAGAAGGGGAGCCATCTGGCGGTCCGATAAAACACTTCCCATACCCTCAGAAGGACTGGGTCTCGAATGGGTCTGCCTCCTTCATAAAAGGCCTCTCTCACCCTTTTGTGGAAATCTCTCCAGAAGGCCTCTCCCGGATCGCGAAGTCGTTGGGATTCCAACCTAACTATGACGTTCTCAATCGAACTCAGTTCCTCCCTGCAAAGGGGGCATATCTCCAGGTGATCTCTGATGTGCTCAGCGTTTCTCCCGTGGAGTTGATTCTCGTAGAATTCAATCAATTGATCCTGAACTTCCCGGCAATTCATTGTTTCCCACCCCTCAATTTTTAAGGATCTCCATCAATTTTTTGACCCCAAAGTGAAAATTTGCCTTCGCCGTTCCTTCTGAGCACCCGGTGATTGCGGCGATCTCCCTATATCTTAAGCCCTGATACACCTTAAGGATGACCGTATACCTCTGTTTTTCGGGAAGGTCGTTCAAGGCCAAGGATAACCCCTTTCTCTCCTCTTCCGAGATGATTTGGTCCAATGGATTTTTCTCATCAAAGAAAACCATTCCCTCGATGTTAACCTCTCTCCGTCTCGGGTCATCCCTGAAATGGTTTTTGCACACGTTGATGGCAATTCGATAAAGCCACGTTTTGAGATTGGATCGCCGATCGAAACGCCGGATATTCCGAAGCGCATTGATAAAGGTCTTTTGTAATAAATCTGCTGCATCCGTTTCATTCCAAACCATCCGAAGGATAAAGAAAAAAATGGGTTTCTGATATTTCGATACAATCTCCTCAAGTGCCCTTTGATCTCCATCTTCAAAGCGATCAAGAAGGTCGAAATCCGACATCATGACTATCCCTTAGACACCAAAAGAGTAGAAATCGTTTAAACCGTGAGCCCCATCTTTCGTTTTCAGCCTCACTGAGGCGAAGTTCAGCAATTCGGGAGGTAAAAAAGAACCTGGAGACCCTCTTCCTGGGCCCCTTCATCAATAATCTCACGGTTTATTGCCTGATCCGCTGTTGTTCCCTGGTAGGACTTCTTGAGTTGTCCGGGTAATTGGGACGCTACCACACCACTTCGTGTCCACATTCGCCCTTCCAGTTCAAACAACGGAAATTCCTGCTCTTCCGCTCTGCCAAGAATGGTTACCAAAAATACTTTTCGCTCCAGGGGATGTGACGGTTGGCTAGTAGACCGTCGCAAAATACATTCTCTGTGACGGTTACTTCGACAATATTCCCTTTGCGGGAGAATCTTGTGTGGGAACGTAGAAGCAGACCCTATTGCGCCCCTTATCCTTAGCCTCGTACAGGGCCGTGTCCGCAAATTTGATCAATTCCTCCTTGGAGTCGGGCCAGACGGCTGGAATAGCCGCAATGCCGAGGCTCACGGTGAGATGGATCTTTATATCGCCCGCGGAAAGCGGCGTCACTTCGACGGATCTCCGAATTCGCTCGGCGATGATCACTGCATCCTTCATTATCGTCCTTGGGAGGACTACCAAAAATTCCTCCCCCCCAAATCTGGCAACGATATCGTGCTTACGCAAGGATGCCTTCAGAAGCGAACCGATATGGATGAGGGCTTTGTCGCCCTCGTCATGCCCATATCGGTCGTTAATTGCCTTAAAGTGATCGATATCCACCATAACAATGGATAGGGGTTCTTTTTTGAGGGCAGAATTCCCGAACTCCTTCTCCAGAACTTGTTCGAGGTGCCTGCGATTGTGCAGGTGGGTCAGCGTGTCGTAAATTGCCATATCCTTCATCGAGCTAATAACTTGAGAGTGCTTCATGGACGAAATCATTTGATAGGTGATCAGGGAGAAGAATTGAAGGGCTTGGGCATCGAAGGCGTTTGGGTGGTCGCTATTTAACGAAGCACACCCCAATACCTCTCCCTCATTGACCAAAGGAAGGCTGATAGAGGATTTCAGCCTACCATCGGAGGTCCCTTTCCACCGCGACTCAAACCTCCTCATTGCAAGACGCTTGTTAACCTGTTCACGATTTAACCGTTCCCCGGTGATAAAGGAAAAGGTTTTGATCGTATTTACGGTCACCTCGTCGATAAAAAGGCGACTGCTTGACTCGTCGCAGTAGATGTAGAGGTCTAAATCCTCCTTTAAGAGGATGGAAAAAGCCAAAAGATCGAACAATTGCGAAAGCCTGGATCCCGCCGCTTCGATAATATCCGCCAATTCCGCGCTGGCGTTGATGGCGTTGATAATCGACCAGAGAATCCTCAGGTTCTTGAAAACGATCCTCAAGTATCCTCTCCCCCGTTTACTGGGAAAGCATCTTCTCCGCTTCCCGAAGTTTAGGAATCACTGTGGAAAATAACTCCCGGTTGATCACATTTTCGGTAATTGCCGTGAATGCATTGAAGAGGTTCTTCACGAACCCTTGGAAGGCACGGTGGATATCTTCCGGGGAAGTATCCTTGGATTGATCTCTTATGGCTTCCAGGGAAATGCCGGCCTCGGATACCCGGATTCCTTTCAAGAGGGAGACCTTGTCTGAAACGCGATCAATAGTCAATTGCATTAAGAATGCCAACAAGCTCTCCCCAATTAGCTCCGAGACCTTTCCCCAGATCTCATTCAACAGGGTTGAGTAGAGCTCGATAAGCTCAAGACTTACCGTCGTCTTCTTCTTTTGCATCACACTCTCTCAGGTATATTGAACCATCACAATATCGAGCAATTTCTATGCCAATTGGATCTCAGGATTTCCTGGAAAACCCGAAGATTCCCGCCTCCTCCTCGCCGTTTGCCATTGGGAAGTCCAAGGGCCAGAAAAGGGCCACAGACACAGTACCCCATGTCCTATCAGCCTCCGAACCAATCTATTCTTGCCGATTTGAGAGGCGTTGCCTCACCTTCTTGATAAAAAGGGGATTGGTCCCACAGCAGCCACCGATCACATGCGCCCCCCTCTCGACGATCCTCACGACATCCTCGGCGAATTCCTCGGGAGACTGTTCATACACCGTCCTCCCTTCCCTTTGAACGGGAGAACCAGCGTTGGGCTGGACGATGACGGGGACTTTTGTCCAGCTTCTGATCTCCCGGGTTAAATCCACCATTTCCCTTGATCCAAGCTGGCAATTGGACCCCAGCACATCGGCGCCGTTCTCCTCCAGAGCCTTCACACAGGCTTCCGGGGTCTCTCCCATGAGGGTAAAAAATCCCCCCGGCTTCAGATCAAAGCTCATGGAAACGAAAATCGGTAATCCAGTGACCCCTCGTATTCCCCTCAGCGCTGCCAGGGCCTCCTCGAGGCTGAACATGGTCTCGATGCTGATAAGATCAACACCTGCCTCGGCGAGGATTTGTCCCTGTTCCGCAAAAACTCCCTCCATCTCCTCTACGGCGTGGGGACCAAAGGGAGCGATGAGTTCTCCCGATGGACCTACATCTCCGGCTACAAACCTTCCAGGAGGACAGACATCCCTTGCCAACTGGACGGCCGCCTGATTTATCCGCAGCAGATCGCCCTCCACACCCTTACCCCGGAGCTTGAAACGATTCCCACCGAATGTGTTGGTTTGGACGATATCGGAACCAGCTGAGAAATAGGCTCCATGAATCTCCTGCACCACCTCTGGTCTCTCCAAGTTCCACTTCTCAGGCGCTTCCCCGCTGGAAAGTCCCCGGGCCATTAGCATGGTCCCCAATGCCCCGTCGAACAGAACGATCCTTTGCTTCACTAAATCTAACGGCCTCTGTTGACTGGATGGTTTCGACGACATCTCCAATTCCCTCGGATTCTTTACGAGCCTCCTTACCGAATACCATTTCCCGGTAAAGGTGTTGGTAAACTCCCCGGACTAAGGTGACCCCAGGTACTTCATGGCCGCCCGTACAAAGATCTCCACCCCTATGGGCATGGCATCTTCATCGAAATTGAATTGAGGGCTATGGTGCGGCTGATTCAGCCCTTTCTCCTTATTCGAGGAGCCCAGGAAGAAGTAGCAGCCCGGGACTTCTCGCAGAAAGAAGGCCATATCCTCCCCACCCATGGTTTTTTCGGCAACGACGATGTTCTCCTGGCCAACTGCTGCGACTGAAACTTCCTCTATCAACCGGGCCATCTTCTCATCGTTAATGGTTACCGGGTGATGGAAGGTGTACTCGAACTCATAGTCCGCCCTCATCCCCGAGGTTACCCCTTTGATGATCCTTTCAATTCGCTCCGGAAGGGTCTTCTGTAACTCAACATCGATGGCCCTGGCGGTGCCTTCCATTTCGACGGAATCCGCTATGATGTTGAACCCGTACCCCCCCTTTATCGTCCCGATCGTCACCACACATGGTGCAATGGGTGCAATCTCCCTGCTTACAATGGTCTGAAGGGCGGTCACCACATGGCTACTTACTACAATAGAATCCACCGCATCGTGGGGAATGGCGCCATGGCCTCCCCTCCCCTTGATCTTGATCTTCATCGAATCCATGCTGGCCATGATAGGCCCGGACCGCACCCCCACCTTTCTGATGGGAAGGTAATTCCATAGGTGGAGGCCGATGGCAGCATCCACCTCGGGATCCGCCATCACCCCCTCCTCGATCATGAGCTTGGCACCCCCCGGCCACTCCTCTGCCGGTTGAAAGACGAACTTCACATTTCCCATGAGCGCATCCCGGTGCCGGGACAGGATCCTTGCTGTGGTAAGTCCAATGGCCATGTGCCCATCATGACCGCATGCATGCATCACCCCCTCATTCTCGGAGGCAAACTCCAACCCTGTCTGCTCCTTTACCGTCAGGGCGTCCATGTCGGCTCTGATAAGGATGGTCTTTCCCTTCCTCCTCCCTCGGAGCAAACCCACCACGCCCGTTTTGGCAATCCCCCTTTTAACCTCGAGCCCATATTCCTCCAACTTTTTCGCCACCACCTTGGAGGTCTCACCCTCCTGGAAACCGGGTTCGGGTCTCCGGTGGAAATCCCTCCTCATCCGAATCATCTCACCTTTCAGTGAAGTGATCTCCCTTCTAAAATCGATCCCCACTTTCGTCAACCCTCTTTTTTTGTGAAAAAGGATGATCGGTGACAAGCCGGATCATCTTATAAGAAATTTATCCTTTTTACAAGAAGAAAGTCTCCGGAATTACCCCGGGGACAGGACATTTGAGGGCTTCCTGAAATTGGGAAAAGAGGTCGATTTTCCACGAAATTAATCTCGTGAAATCCCCCGGAGTCTCCTCCGTTTATTTTATCGGAATAAATCACCCTTACCCCAGCTCTCCAACACATTGCGTTCAGGAACAACGATTTTTTCCAGCAAATTCCCGTAAAAAAGGGCTTGACAAAGAGTAAAAAAAGATGGAAAATTGGTATGACAGCCTAACCTTTAATCCATAACTGCATAGGTGAAATCCTGACTATGTACCGTTTACTACAAGAAGTGAGAAAAGAAAAGATATTCGAAGATATCGTTAGACAAATCCGTCGATTGATCAAAAAGGGACGGCTCAAGGTTGGGGATAAGCTGCCCCCTGAAAGGGATTTAGCACAGGCCTTTAAGGTTTCCAGGGCTTCCGTGCGTGAGGCCATCCGAGTCCTGGAGGCAGCCGGACTGGTAAAGACACACGTGGGCAATGGAACCTATGTGGAAACGGGCTCCGTTGAAAATCTGGTTGAGCCCCTGGCGACCGTTGTAGTTAAAGGCAGGGAAAGCCTGATAGAGATCTTTTCAATCCGAAAGATGTTCGAACCGCACCTCGCTTACGTCGCCGCGGAAAGGGCCACAACCGATGAAGTTTCAGAACTGAAGAGAATTCTGAACCGTCAGAGAAGAGAGATAGGAAGCCGAGGGCTCGTTACCGAGATAGACTATTCCTTCCACCTCTTTTTGGCAAAAATGGCCAAAAGTCAGATCTTCTTGAAACTCTATAACACGTTGGCAGAACTGATTAACCAAACGAGGGAAGAGTTTCTCCAGGAAGGCGATCGTCCTCAAAAATCGGTCGAGGGACATGCAGAAATTCTCCTGGCAATAGAAAAGGGGAATCCAACCCTTGCCAAGAAGGCCATGGCGAGCCATTTAAGAAACATTGAACGAGAAGCTCTCGGGGCTGGCAAGACAAACTGATCTGGTTCTGGTGAAATTGCTCGGCTGGTTTTTCTCTCTGACTTAGTGCCGAAGATGATTGACGAGAAAAAACCAAGGTTCATATCTAAGGGGAAAACTCTCGTTGTCCACGAAGCCCTGGTCGATGACGTGGGAAAGGGGATTGCGAGGATCGACGAACAGGATATGGCCGAGTTAGATCTTACGGTCAGTGACATCGTGGACGTCATGGGTACCAACAAAACCGTGGCCAAGGTTATGCCCCTAACCGAATCCCTCCGGGATACGAGGATGATTCGGATAGATGGAATCACACGGGAAAACGCCGGCGTTGGCCTGGACGATTTCGTTGAGATCAGAAAAACGGATTATCATCCGGCGGAGACCCTGCTTATTTCTCCCATTGACGTCGCCAGACCCCTTCCACAGGAAGATGAGTCCCAGCAACTGGCAACGATACTTGCTGGATTGCCCGTGACTGCGGGGGACAAATTAGAAGTAGCCATCTTTGGTTTCGGCCGGCAATACTTTGTGATCGAGGGAACACTCCCGCAAGGGGCGGTTGTGATCAATCCAAACACCCTGGTCAAGGTAAAACAGCCAGATATCTCCGGGGAACGAGCCTCCAGGGTGTCTTATGAAGATATAGGCGGGTTAGATGCCGAGCTTCAAAAAGTCAGGGAAGTCATTGAATTTCCGATAAAATACCCAGACCTGTTCAAAAAACTGGGAATGGAAGCTCCGAAGGGCCTTCTGCTCGTCGGCCCCTCTGGTACGGGCAAGACACTGATGGCCAGAGCAATTGCCAATGAGGTAAAAGCCCACTTCATCCATGTGAACGGCCCCGAAATTATGCACAAGTTTTACGGGGAAAGCGAAGCCAGGTTGAGGCAGTTTTTTGATGAGGCCAATGCAAATGCGCCGAGCATCATCTTTATTGACGAAATCGATGCCATTGTGCCCAAACGGACGGAGTCCATTGGAAATGTTGAAAAACGTGTCGTGGCTCAGCTATTGGTTCTCATGGATGGTTTGGTGACCCGAGGCAAGGTTGTGGTGATCGGGGCGACTAACGCTCCGAACCTGCTGGACCCAGCATTGAGAAGGCCCGGGCGTTTCGATCGTGAGATTATGATCAATCCGCCGAACAGGCTCGCACGGTTGGAGATCATGAGAATCCATACGCGGCCGATGTCCCTCCATCCAGATGTCGACCTCGAAAAATTGGCCGAACTCACCCACGGTTTCGTAGGAGCAGATCTCGCGGCCCTCGTTAAAGAGGCAGGCATGGTGGCCCTCCGTCGAATCCTTTCCCAAATGCGCAGCCGTGGTGAAGACCTCTCAAAAGCAGATCAGCTGGAACTGCATGTCAAGAATCAGGATTTCTTGACCGCCTACAGAGAAACAGAGCCCAGTGCTCTGAGAGAGTTCCTGCCTGAAAGGCCTGGGATTAGATTGGCCGATGTAGGGGGGCTCAGTGAGATTAAGAAAGACCTGATTTCTCTGATCGAACTCTGTTTAAAACCCTCGGTCAACGGAAAAGATGTCAACGGTTTGTTGCCAAGAGGATTCTTTTTTTCCGGCGGCCCTGGAACAGGAAAGACCCTACTGGCAAGAGCGATTGCCGGGGAATTAGAGTTACCCCTCATTAGCATCTACAGTTCGGCGCTATTCTCCCGGTGGGTTGGGGAGTCTGAGAAGGAACTAGAGGAGGTTTTTCGAAGGGCAAAGCAGGTTGCTCCGTGTATTTTGTTACTTGACGAGGTCGATTCAATCGCCCCGATCAGAAGGGCAACCAATGATTCGGGCGTATCGCAAAGGATCGTGAATCAGCTCTTGAGGGAAATCGATAAAGCAAAGGATTTCAAAGACTTGATAATAATTGCTACAACCAACCGGGTGGACCTGGTGGACCCCGCCCTTATGAGATCAGGCCGTTTTGACTACGTCGTAAAATTTGACGCGCCCGATGAGAAAGAACGCCTCGAGATATTCAGGATCCATGCAGTAGACTTGGGAATCGAAACATCCGATTTGAAGAAGCTGGCAAGGATGAGCGAGGGATTTGTGGGATCGGACATCGAGAGTTTTTGCAGAAGGGTGCGCTTGGCAGTTATGCAGAAGCATTTTCTCTCGGGTGGAAAATTCACTCACGTTGGCGAAGGTCCACGAATTGATGTGGAGGTTTTCCAGAAGGCATTGGATGAGGTGAAAGCGCGGATCAAAGTGTGTGCAAAAGTTAGTCGAGGGAACACGGAGGAGTAGATCTCACTGAGTCAGGATACCCAAAGCCCTTGAACAAGAGGAAGGAGGTGGCAGAGGAATTGAGCAGTGGAATCGTTAATTCATCTGGGAAACAACTATCTTCTGAAGGGAGGATTGTCAAATGGCAAAAGTCCAAGAAATAACCGTCTGGGCGTCAGGGGTTGTCCAGGATAAAGAAGCGAGAGATGTGGCGCAATGTCTGGCAGCGGCTGCCGCCAAAGAAGGAAAGTTTGTTCAGGCCTTCGATAATTATGTGGATTTGCCTGATCGGGTCAATGTCCCGGTGAGGAAATATGCCAGAATTAGCGACTCTGAAATTGAGGAAAAATACGTGTACGAGAATCACAACCCCGAAATTGTTATATTGGTAGAACCCACCTTGGTCAAAGGTGTCAATGTCTTGCGGGGAATGGAAGGCGACGGATGTCTCATCGTGAACACTGGCCGCAGCCCGGAAGAAATCCTTAAATTCATCCCGGACAAAAAGCCCCTGAAAAAGATTGCCTGTGTCGATGCGATGAAAATCTGCCCAAAGGCGGTGATCGATTTTTCCGGGTCCGAAGGAGCAGTGGAGGCGGCGGGTGTTGGAGTAGGAATCGGAGCCGTCCTTGCGGGCGCTGCGGCCAAGGTATCGGGATGTGTGGCGATCGATTCATTAATGTCTGAGGTGGGCAATCCAGAAGCCGCTAAAAGAGGATTTGACGAGGTAACCATCAAGGAACTCTAACCATTGGGGAAAGGAGTTGATACAGATGAAGTCTCATGAAGTCAAAATAGCCAAGGAAAAGCTTCTGCCGGAAGCGGGAATCGTCAAAGCCCCGTCACCCAACGGTGAACAGGAAACTATGATTACTGGGTGCTGGAGAGTTCTTCGCCCCGTTATCGATCGCGAGAAATGCACGATGTGCAGGAGCTGTTGGATCTTCTGCCCCGACCAGGCCATCGAGATCGCCGAAGAGAAGATGGCGGTTAAATTGAAGTACTGCAAAGGCTGTGGCATCTGTGCGGAAGTATGTCCCGTCGGTGCCATCGAGAGAGTCCCTGAATTGGACTTTGAAGATGGCGTGGTACGGTTGGAAAAGCTTTTCTAAACACAGTTGGAGGTGAATGAAATGGGAACGAAGAAATTTTTGACAGGTCTAGGCGCTACCGCAACGGCTGTCAAGATGGCCGATGTTGATGTCATCACATCCTTTCCCATTCGTCCCTACACAGGGGTCATGATGATACTTTCCCAAATGGTGGCGAACGGTGAACTGGACGCAGAATTCATTCACGCAGATGGAGAGCATGCCCAACTATCCATCTGCCACGGGGCCTCGGCAGCAGGAGCCCGGACGTTTACCGGTAGTTCTGGAGTGGGGGTCACCTACGCATTTGAAACCTATTCCCCCATTTCTGGAGGACGGTGTCCCGTCCAAATGCTCATTGCTGATCGGACGCTGGATCCCCCTGGGGACTTTGGTTCCGAGCACACCGATGCCCTGGGCTGTCGCGATCAGGGGTGGATTATGGGCTGGGCAGAAACGCCGCAAGAGGTGTTTGACAACACGTTGATATATTACCGAGTCGGGGAAGATCCTCGAGTAAGATTGCCTCAGTTTAACTGTCATGACGGTTATTTCGTCAGCCACATCCCCGGTGAGGTTGAAATTCCTGACCAATCCCAAGTCGATGAATTCCTTCCACCCTATCGACCCGTGGATCCGCTAGATCCTCAAAAACCGGTGGGACACGGACCGCAGATATTCCCGGACCAAGGGCCTGCCTTGGAGGCCATGAGACACAATGCGATGATGGCTGCTATGCCGGCCATTGAGGAGGCCATCGACGACTTCGGCAGAATCTTTGGCAGAAAATATGCACCCTTTGTTGAGGAATTCATGACCGACGATGCGGAATTGGCTTTCTTTATCAACGGAGCCCACGCGCATACGGCAAGGTATGCCATCAAGCATCTCCGAGAAAGGGGGATCAAGGTCGGTCTGGTGAAGATTCGGTTTATCAGGCCATGGCCAACAGATCTCTTACAGGAAAGCCTCTCCAGATTCAAGGCCGTGGGAGTTGTCGAGACGAATAGTTCCTTTGGTATCGCCAGGGGTGGAGGAATTTTGGCCCCTGAGGTCTGCGGGTCCCTTTACGATGTTCCCCAAAGGCCCTTGATTGCCTCCTTTATGGGCGGACTTGGAGGGGAGCCTATCACGTTGAAAGAGTTCGATTTCATAGCCGGGAAGCTGAAAAAGATTGCCGAATCGGGGAAAATTGAAAAGCCCGTCTATTGGCTCGGCTTCGAAGAATAAACTCATCGGAAAGTAACGCTATAAACAAGGAGGAGTTCAATGGCGACTCAAAAGGTAGAAAAAACCAAGCTTGATCGAGTCAGATCGCTGGCGAAAGCACCGATGGATGACTACTACGTGTCGGGACACAGGACATGCGCGGGTTGTGGTCCTGCCATCAACTATCGGATGGTTGCAAAAGCGGCGGGAAAAGACACAATTTTTGTGGGCCCGACCGGGTGCATGTATGTGGCCAACACAAGCTACCTCTGCGTGCCTTGGGCTGTCCCCTGGATTCATGCGCAAATCACCAATGGTGGCGGGATTGGTTCCGGAATTTCGGCGGCTTACGAGGCGAGAATCAGGAAGGGGAAATATAAAGGGAAATTCCCCAACGTCATTGTGATGGCGGGTGACGGAGGTTCCTCTGACATCGGCCTCCAATCCCTATCGGGGGCTATGTACAGAAATCACGATCTTCTCTTCATTGCCTACGACAATGAAGCCTATGCGAACACGGGGATTCAGGTCTCCCCCACCACACCATATGGGGCCAGGACCACCTTTACACCACCAGGTCCAGTCGTCCCAGAGGGGAAAAAACTCTGGCCGAAGGACCTGGCAAAGTTGATTGTGGGAGGGCATCCTTCGGTCGCATACGTCGCGACGGCATCGATCGGGTATCCCATCGACCTCATGAACAAGGTCAGGAAGGCCCTGAATGTAGAGGGAGCGGCATTCATGCACATCCATGCTCCCTGCCCCAAAGGATGGGGGTTCCCGGCCAATAAGGCGATTGAGATCGCAAGACTGGCGGTCCAAACCGGAATGTGGACCATGTGGGAGTTCGAAAACGGGGAGTATAAGATCAATATCGAACCCAAGAAATTCAAACCCGTTTCCCAATACCTGGAAGTCCAGGATCGTTTCAACCATTTGACAGCGGAGCACAAAGCGAAAATCCAGAATTTCGTCAACCAAAAACTGGCAATGCTGGGTATCAAGGTTCCAGTCGAGGCTGTAACCGCCTAGTGTAATCCAATATTATCACTCACGGGTGGAAGGTTCTCCAAAAGGGAACCTCCACCCCTTTTTATTCCCAGAGATGGTCTTGGAACATGTCAACAGCGGACTAACTTTCTCGCTCGCGGAACCCCCCGATTTCCCGTGTGATCCTTAAGTAATTTCGGGACTCAGGGCTCAACATCCGATGGCGTACGCCTGTCGGCGGGGATCGGCGCCGCCCATGATGCCTCCCGTTTCATGATCGATGATGATCCCCTGAGCGCCACCACAGACTGTCGACCAGTCTGGAAGAAGTTCGATTTGATGTCCCTTGGCCTTGAGCCCTTCGACGACTTCCGGGGGAAAGCGGCCTTCGATGCGCAGGTTGTTTCCCGGGTTACTTCGCCAGCGGGGGCTCTCGATTGCTTGCTGAACATCGGCCTTGAAGTGGATGATATTGGCGATGACCTGGAGAAGCGTCTGCGTCTGGCCATCGGCTCCTGGTGAGCCCAGAACCATGAAGGGGCGCTCTCCCTTCATTATCATACAGGGGCTCAGGGTATGATACGGACGCTTATGCGGTTCGATGCAGTTAACATGAGAAGGATCCAACGAGAAGTCTTTCCCCCGATTGTGGAGCATCATGCCCGTTCCCTCTACCAGCGTTCCGCTACCGAAAGCCTCATAGAGGCTGTTGATCATGGAGACGGCATTCCCTTCTCTGTCCACTACGGCCAGATAGATGGTGTCCTCCCCGGTACTGGAAAAATCTGTCGGAGAGACATCCGAAGCCGCCCTGTTGAGGTCAATCCGTGACATCCGTTCTTTCGCGTAACCTTTAGAAACCATCTTTCCCACGGGAACGTGGTGAAAACCCGGGTCGCAGACGTAGGTGTCCCGATCGGCGAACACGAGCTTCTTCGCCTCAACGAGAAGGTGGACATAATCAGTGCTGTTGTGTCCCAGTTTGGCCAGATCAAAATTCTCAATGATATTCGCCTGCATCAGGAGGGCAATTCCCTGGGAGTTCGGGGGTATGGCACAGATTCGATACCCCTTGTAGGTCGTCTCGATGGGCTCCACCCACGTTGAGCGGCAATCGTCCAGGTCTTTCTGGGCAAAGAGGCCATTATCCTCCTGCGAGCATTTAACAAATGCCCGCCCAATCTCCCCCCGATAGAAGGCGTCCTTCCCC
>JBGVTJ010000287.1:0-32952 GCA_041862515.1 Thermodesulfobacteriota bacterium
AACCTTCTGACACCCTCGATAATCTCATCTTTCGTCGGATAGGAAAAGTTTATCCTCATCGTGTTATGCTTAAGATAACCCTTAGGATAACAAGCTTCACCAGGAACAAATGCAACCTTTTCCTCGATGGCCATGTAGAAAAGTTCTGAAGTATTTATATACTCTGGGACAGTAATCCAGAGGAATAGCCCACCTTCTGGTTTTGTCCATTCCACACCCATATCCACGGGGAAATTCTCTTCCATGGCTTCAAGAAAGAAATGCAGCTTTTCACTGTAATAATTTCTGATCCTCTTGAAATGGGCATCAAGATCGTATTCCCTCAGGAAGGCGGTACAGATATCCTGATTGAGTTTGGGGGTGCAGAGGGTATTCGCCCCTTTTATGAAGGAGAACTTTTCAATGACCTCTGGGGGAGCTATGTTAAATCCGACCCTGACGCCAGGGCAGAGTATTTTAGAAAAAGTAAAAATACCGATCACATTGCCTTGGTTTTTATCAAGGGAGTAGATGGAAGGAATGTGTTCGCCCCTGTACCTCAACTCTCTATAAGGGCTATCCTCTACTATGGGGATACCATACTTCTTACTCAGCGAGAGTAAGGTACGTCGTTTCTCAAGGCTTGTGGTTATTCCCGAAGGGTTCTGGAAGTCCGGAACTACATAGATGAATTTGGGTTTCTTTCCCTTGGCTATGAGATCTTCTATCCCCGCTTCGATTCCCTTAACATCAGACCCATCTTCTTCTATATCTTTCGCCAAGTATTCAGTATCTTCCATCTCAAAGGAAGCTAAGGCACCCCCAAAGGTAGGAAGATCCGTGATGATTCTATCTTTGGGTTCAAGGAATAATCTTCCTACCATATCTATCCCCTGCTGTCCCGAGGTGGTTATCATTATATCTTCAGGCTCGATATAGATATTATCTCGTTTGAGATAATCCATAATGGCCTCCATCAGTTCTCCCTCTCCGGGAATGGGAGTATATTGGAGAACACGATCCGAATCTTGTTTTAAGGACTTCTCCGCAGCTTTCCGGATGAGGTCAACGGGAAAAACATCACTGCTGGGTAACCCGCCTGCAAAAGAGATTATCGCGGGGTCTTTTAGATACCTAAACAGTTTTCCAATTTTGTATCCCTCGAACTCTTCCATAATTTTAGTGAATAGTGATTTCATGTTTGCCTTCACTTCCCCTCGATGATCAATGACATCTCTCCCTCGATCATTAACACCCTGCCGGGCGCCAGAGGGATCGGGAGGCATCCTTCTAGTGTTAAAGGCCTGATAAGAATCTTAAACGAGAGTATCAAGCCCGCTCTAGTTATGGCCCTGGAACTTCAGTCCCCCCTTTTTCCCTTAGAGATCCTATCTGACTCCTTGCCTGCACCACGGAGGTTGACTAACTTATTGAGCAAATCAAACCAGAATGGGGCCCCTAAGGATACCGCAATTGTCGTAAGAAGCAATCCCAAAATCTTATAGAACCAACCTTGTGCGTCAGTGGGCACCTCTCGAGGGTCTACATAGTCGTCGGATGCCTTCAGCCAGCCAATTGGGAGCCCAAGATGCTCAAGCTCACCCCGAAGTTCGGTTATCCTTGTTAATGGGGTTTTTGACTCAGTAGGGGGCGTCTTGGCGGTCTCCTCGGCTGCTGCAACGACAGCAGCACGGAGCGTGGAATCACTTGAGAGGCTATTGGTTATCGTTATGGTATCCGCATTTAGTGCTACACTTAATACCAAGGCCAACAATAATACAATCAGTTGTGCTTTCCGCTTGTACCAACCGGAAACGCGATTCATTGTGTCATCAAACCAATTTTCGATATTCTCTCGCGCCTTCTTCAGGTCGCCTGCAGCCTCATCGATCAGGACGAGAAGTGCTTTCTTCATTTTATCGTTGAGGAGGTTACACTTGGCCACTGCGTGGCGTACTCCCTCGAAGTCCTTGGGACGGTCTTTAGGATCAGGGGGAGCGGCAATGTCTAACAATGCAAGAGCAAAGGCGCGAGATGGAATATACGATGGTCCGCCCCTCCTCTTCCGAAGTTTGTCGAACCACCCCTGTCGGTAAAAGCTCTTAAGTAAAGGGTGTTGGTAAACCTTTTCCACGAGTTCTGGGTCTTCGAGAAGATTTCTAATCCCGGCCTCAAGGTTATTTGAGCGCATTGCAAATATCCTTGCGATCCATTCACTCAGTGCGGAGCATACCACGGCCAACAACAGATAGAGAAAAGCAAGGCCGATAAAGATTTCGAGTAACGCGGAACCAAACATTGCAGCACCTCCTTTTTCTGCTTACTCATCTGTAGGTAAATATTGAAGGGGGATTTAAGGATTGTCTATCAAAAAGCTCCAATCTAAATTTTCCAACACGCTCTTTGAGTTATCGGTCCCTTTGCCCTGCTCATTGGCGAGCTCTCGGTCACCTTGTAAAAGGATCACCTCAAATTCAGTCTGTTGTTTACAAATGCACGTACTCAGTGTCTGGGGCCTTGGCAAACTCATGGTGAACTGCTTTGACCCAGCGTTCTCGGCCAACTGGACATGCCAGCTCACAAGCCCTGCAGTATTTTACACATATCCTTGGTGGATTCTCCTCCACCTCCTTCTCGGAAATTACTCTATTTGCTTCATCCATATTCATTTGTCGCATGCAGAGATCCCTGCTGTAGGAACCTTGAGCAAAAGCCTTCTGGGGACAGGCCCCTCTACACGGCATATCACAGAACCTGCAAGGCGAAAAATCTATCGGTCCAGTTGGCGCTAATTTCCCACCAAGGCTCAAAGCTCTCAGGCGAACGCAGGGGCCGTATTCTGGAGTGATTAATAGGTTGTTCGCACCTATAGCCCCCAATCCCGCTCGTACTGCTGCATCCTTGAGGAAAATACCGCCCTTTTCAACGTGATACGGTAAACGTTGAGCTTTGATATCGAATTCTTCTCTCACGCATTCTGCTAAGCGCCCTACAATATTTATCAATTTGCGATTTCCCGGAGACCCTCCCTGTTTTTCATCCCACCAATCAAGTGCAGCTTCAGTTTCTGGATGAACCAAGGCGATCACAAGCACCGATTTGCCGTCTCCAGACCATCGCGCATTTCCGTAAACCCGATAAGAGGGTGAATCGAGGACTGAGGCAATGTTTGCGAGCCCAGCTAATGATGCGCCGAAAGTTTTGGCCTTTTCGATGATATGGATAGCAAACTCTGCTTGGGTATGGACACTCACTTGAAGGGATTTCCCCGGGGAGCGTAAATTGCCTTGCCCGGCGGCTTCACCTTTCGTAAGGCCTTCGTAGCCTCTATATCCACGGTGAAGGAAATTGGGTCGATTACGACACCGTAATTCTCCTTCGCGCTTTTGACGGAGATGATGCCGTTTCTCACCTCTTTCTGGACCAGGTTGATAGGGCGTTTCTTGGGGTCACCATATCCTCCCCCTCCACCCGCCTCCTGGTTGTAGATGGTTCCCGCCGGGACGTCATCAACCAGATCCTTTGTGGTGGTTTGGTAAACCCTTCCGTCGGGGTATTGGAGTTCGATCTTATTCAAGGTCCCTGGCTTCCCCCCTTGCGCACCGAGGGGAGGCTCTACATCCCCCTCGCCAAAAGTGACCAGCTTTACCTTCTCTCCCCCCAATTTGAACTTGGTAACAACGCCCAGTCCTCCCCTCCATTGGCCCGGACCACCTGAATCGGGGAGATACTCATGTTGCAGAATGAGATGGGGTGTTTGAAGTTCGAACATCTCGTAGTCCTGGTCCAAGACGCCTCCTGAGGCATCGATCATCCCGATGTGGTCGTAGCCGTCCGTTCCCTTGATAGCGCCGGATCCCCCCTTCAGTCCCATGAAGCAAATGTCTACAAAGGGTTCTCTTTTTCGGGGGTCCATGCCCGTGGTGAGGCTACACAAGAGCTCGTTCCACTCCGCCGTCACCCGGTCCGGGATAACGGGGCCCAAGGCCCTCATAATGGCATCGGCATTGATGGGACACAAGTGGTTCCCATAAGTGGTTGCAGCGGGAAAGGCCGCATTGAGGACGGTTCCCTCCGGTATGATGATGTTGACCGGCCTGACCATGCCGTCGTTGTGGGGCATATCCGGGTTTACCATCTGAAGAAAGGTAAGGAGGGTTGCAGAAGCGCTGGAGGTGTACGTGCCGTTCACAAACCCCTCGGTCTGGGGATCGGTGTCGGTATAGTCGAAGGTGATATCCTCATCCTGCACCGTGATCTTCACCCGGACGGCATACGTGGAGCCCGGATGTCTTCCATCATAATAACCGGTGGCCTCCCCAGAATAGACCCCTTTGGGAATGGTTCTGATCTCGGCCCTCATCATCTTCTCGGTTGAGTCGAAGAGGTATTCCTTATGGGCGGTAAACACATCCAGCCCGTATTTCTCCACCAGCGCGAGGATCCCCCGTTCTCCCACCACGCAGCTCCCGATCTGCGCCCGCATATCTTCCTCGACCATCTTCAGCCGTATGTTGGCGAAGATCAAATCCCAGACGTCTTTCCTCAGCTTTCCCTTCTCGTAAACCTTCACGGGAGGGATCCGCAGGGCTTCCTGCCATACCTCCGTTGCCTGGGGATTGTAACCACCCTGAACAGCTCCACCGATGTCGGCTTGATGCCCCTTGCAAGCAGCCCACCCCACGAGTTGGTCCCGGTAAAAGATGGGCTTATAGACGGCAACATCGTTGTTCTGGTTCCCCATGGAGAAGACGTCGTTGTGGAAAATTACGTCCCCGGGATAGATTTCATCGCGGAAGTAGTTGACAATATACTCGCATACGGGGCCAAGGGAGAAGGCAAGGATGGGGAGATTTTCCGTCTGCTCCAACATCTTCCCCTGAGCGTCGTAGAGTCCGGTGACGAAATCCGTGGCCTCACAGAGGATGGGAGGACGGGTGGTCAGGGGGAGGGCGATGCTCATCTCCTCGGTGATGGATTTGAACCGGCGCTGGAGGATAGAAACCAGAATCTTATCGATACTGATTTTTTTCCTCAAAGGATCACCCCCTTCACCTGCTCCTCCCTCTCCTTGAGGAACATCGTGTAGCTCCCATATTTGTCCACCAAAATGTTATATTCACTGGCCACAAAGGTGGTGGTGTTCACCTGTTCGATGATTGCCGGTCCCTCGATGCGATTACCGTAATGGAGCTTAAATCCATCGAAGACGTCGACATCGGTAGATCTCTTTTGCTTCGGGAGAAAAACCGTCCGCTTCTTCTTGAAGGCCGGAGATGGGTCCTCCCCCGCATACTTATCGAGCATGAACTCGGGCTTCTCGGTTTTGCCGACGCAAACCAGCCTCATATTAATCAGCTCAATGGGCGTCCCTTGTTCCTCCAGGGAATACCCGTAGAGCATGTTATGTTGGGGATGGAACTTCCCGGCCATACCTTGGAAGTTCCCTCTCTCCACCTCTTCCGAGGTTACTTCCACGTTCACCTCGTGATACTGTTTTACGTAACGCATATCCAGGGAATAGACATATTCAACCCGCTCCTCCGAGATATTTTCGAGCGTCAACAGGGAAAGGCCCTCGGCCTTCATTTCGTCGAAGAGGGACTTAAACCTCCTTGTATCCGCATCCCTCAGTAGAGTGGGGTAGGTCCTCACCAAACTGTGTTTCAGATCGGACATGAGCATCCCAGCGGCACAGAAGATGGACGATTCCCTGGGAATGATCATGACCGGAATTTCCAGCTCAAGGGCAATCATGCAGGCGTGGTTAGGCCCGGCTCCCCCGGCCACCACGAGGGGAAAATCCCGCGGATCCTGACCCTGCCTTACAGAAGCCTCCCTCACGGCCGCGGCCATATTCACGTTGATGACATTGTACATCCCCAACGCAGCTTCATAGAGGTCTAACTTAAGCTTATCGGCGATCTTCCCCTTTATCGCCTTCTCGGCCTTGGCCAGGTTTAGGGGTATTTTCCCACCTGCAAAGTAGTCCTTATCCAGGAACCCCAAAACCAGATCCGCGTCAGTACAGGTGGGTTCCTCCCCACCGAGGTCATAACACGCAGGGCCGGGTTTAGCCCCCGCACTCTTGGGCCCCATACGGAGCAATCCCCCCTCATCGATCCACCCAATGCTGCCTCCTCCAGCCCCGATGGTTACCACGTTGAGCATGGGAAGGGCCAGTCGAAGCCGGTTGATCTCGCCGACGATGGTAACAAAGGGGGTTTTATCCTTGATCAGGGCAGTATCGAAGCTGGTTCCTCCCATGTCCATGGTGATACAATCGTCGTAACCCTGAATGGACGTATACGCGATACCGGCAATGGGCCCACCAGCGGGTCCGGAAAGCAACGTCACCGCTGCGCTATCGATTGCGACCTCAGGAGAAATGACCCCCCCGTTGGACTGCATGATGAGGAGTACCCCTTTATACTCCTCGTCCTTCAGCTTTTCCAGCAAGGAATTGAGATATCCCTTCAGAATGGGGCCCACATACGAGTTCAAAACGGTGGTACTCACCCTATCGTAAAACCGGATGGAAGGCAGCAGGGTGCTGGAGATCGTGAGATACGCCGCAGGCACCCTTTCGCGGATGATCTTAGCAGCCATCTCCTCATGGGCATTGTTGGCAAAGGAGTTCATGAAACAGATAGCGATGGCCTCCACTCCTTCCTCGAGAAAGAGGTCCGCTGCATCGTGGACATCTCTCTTGTTGATGGGCGCGAGGACATCCCCTTTGTAATCGAGGCGTTCATGGATGGGATATCTCAGATACCGTTCCACCAGGGGCTCCACGTTCCGATATCTGTTGTTGTACTGTTCCTCCCTGATTCCCCTTCTCATCTCCAGGGCATCCCTGACCCCTTGGGTCGTTAAGAAACCGGTCTTGGCCCCCGTACAGGTCAGGACGGCGTTAGTCGTGACAGTAGTACCGTGAACGATGACGGTTACGTCCTCCAAGAACGCCTTTGTGGAGATCCCTTTGTTCCGGGCCATCTCCTGGATACCTTCCATGGTTGCGATGGAGGGATCGTCAGGGGTGGAAAGCACCTTGTAAATCTCCGTGGTCCCTTGTTCGGTGGCCAGCAGGAAATCCGTAAATGTGCCCCCGACATCGATTCCGATCTTATATTTCATAGAGGACCCCTCCACTGTTCGGGGGAACTTTGATGGATCTTATGGGGCGCCCAGAATGGTGAGGGAGGTAATGGCACAGGGGCCGCCTATGTTATGGGCAATGCCTAATTTAGCGTTCTTCACCTGTCTCTCCCTCGCCCTGCCCTGGAGATGTCTCGTAATTTCGTAGATCATCCTAATGCCTGTTGCCCCAACGGGATGGCCGCAACTCTCGAGGCCTCCGCTGATGTTCACGGGAAGATCTCCCTCGGCCGTCGACCTCCCTTCCTCGATGAAATGCCTTCCCTGGCCCTCCATGCAGAACCCCAGGTCCTCGTAAACGATCAAT
The DNA here is from genome assembly GCA_041862515.1 of Thermodesulfobacteriota bacterium. GTDB lineage: Bacteria > Desulfobacterota > BSN033 > WVXP01. The sequence goes on from JBGVTJ010000287.1 coordinate 7,445, forward strand.
TCAACGGGAGCGAAGCAGTCATGGACCTCTGCCAGGTCTATCTCGTTAATGGGATCCTTAATTCCGGCCATCTGATAAGCCCTTTGGGCAGCCAGCCTTGTGGAGGGAAAGTGGGAGAAGTCATACCGTGGGTCGAAAAAGGGGAGATCCCATCCGGTGTTTACGATGAGTTCCTGGGCCTTGACCAAGGCGTAGTCCTTATTGAAGCTCTTGGCGTCATCGGCCCTGACCAACACTACAGCAGACGCTCCATCGGTGGTAGGACAGGAGCACAGGAGATTGATGGGATAAGCGACCATGGGGGAGTTTAGGATAGTCTCCATGGGGATTTCCTGTCGATACTGGGCAATAGGGTTTCTTATCCCATGCTTGTGATTCTTATGGGAGACCATACAGAAGTGTTCCAGCTTTGTTCCATACTTCTCCATGTGCCGGGTGGCGTATACGGCAAATTGCCCCGCCGCCGTCTCCCCCTTTTGAAGGAACTGGTGTTGCCCAACCACCATCATCTTAACCAGACTTTTCTGTGGCGGACGATCCCTCTGTTTCTCCGCTCCCGCCGCCAAAACGATATCATGTACCCCAGAGAGAAGCCCCAAACAGGCCTCTCTGAAGGCGTTGCCGCCTGAAGCGCAGAAGTTGGAAACCCGGGTGATGGGGATATCGAAGAGTCCAACCGGCTCAGCGAGATCCATGCCCGATCGTCCCTTCATGGCGCTACCATCCACGAATGCCGTGGACAGCCACGCCCCGTCGATATCCTTTGGTCCGACCCCTGCCTCCTCGAACGCCTCGAAACAGGCCTCCGCGAGCATATCTCCGTAGCTCAGATCGAAATTCTCGGCGAACCTGGTACACCCTGCGCCTACAATGGCTAGTTTATCCTTAAAGTCGACGCTCATGATTTTCCCATGTCTACCGTCTCCGTGAACAAGCCGTATGGCCCGAAAAGGAAACATCCCCACACGGACGCGGATGCCGGACACAAATCACGAATAGATGGGCTTACATTTCCAATAATAGTGCGGCAGATCGAGGGCCTCGTGATACTTCCTCACGGTCATTTCCACCTGCATACCAATCTTGACGATCCTCGGGTCCGAACAATCCGTCATCTGGCAGTAGATCCTTCCTCCACCCTTTAGATCTATGACGGCAAGGGTTGTCGGAGGTTCTGGAGAAGGGTAATACCACTCCTGGGTGAAGGTAAATACGACCCCCCGTCGAGCAAGCCTCATATTTTCAAATTGATCCTTCTTTCGACAGTTGGGGCACACCCGTAAAGCCAGGGTAGTAATATATCCGCAATTCTTACATTTTCCTCCCAAAAGCCGTGAAAATCGGTCCCTTTCCCGAAAAAGGGCGGATATTGAGGAATAGTAATCCTGAAATTCGGCCTCGAAGGTCTTATGAAAGGCCAGATATTTGGTATAGGTCGATACCAATTCTTTTTGATCCAACAGACCATTAACGTCGATCTGCTCCTGAAATGCCGGCAAGGCATCGGTGGCCTCGAAGATAAGAACATCGCTGCCGTCACCATAGCTTGCTAGGAGAACTTTATCACCGGGCTTGACCTCGTGCAGAGCTGCCACGAGCATCACGAATGGGTGGGCTGTTCCCAGGGATCCAATGCGGCCGAGAAGTGGATCTTGGATCTGGGTCTTCGGGTCGAATCCAAACTTCCTCATCAGGGCCTGATGGCTCCTGATGTCCGGTGTGTCCACCACAACCTTGGCGAAATCAGCGGGGTTATACTGGGTTTTTCTCAGGATATTTCCTATGGACGCCTCCATGATGCGGGCGTACCCCATCACCTGTGGAAACCGCATATCCTCGTATTTCATGTAGTGATCATCGGCTCTTCGCCAGAAGTGGCTGAGCTCATCGGAGTGGCAGTAATGATGGAGGAGATTCAGGATGACATTCTCCCTCCCAACGGCCAGTGCTGCCGCTCCATCTCCCCATGTGGCCTCATTTTGGCCACCGGGCCTTTCAAGCCGTCCACAATCCGACGCTACAACGAGGACTGTATCACAGGAGTTTGCCTTCACCGCCTCCATCGCCGTCAGAAGGGCACTCGTTCCTGCCCTGGGGGAATTGCCGATATCGAGGGTTCGGGCTTCCGGGGAAAGGCTTAGGATCATTGCCATTTCCGTTGAGGCCAATTTTTCCCTATAGGGAGAGGTAGTAGAGGCAAAATACAGGGCCTCCGCCTTTTCGATACCATCTCTCGAAAGGCAGTTATACACGGCGGAGAGACCCATGGTGAGGCTATCCTCATCGAAGTAGCCGACGGCCTTCTCTCCTCGACCGCCGGGCCTCCCCCATGCCTCGTTAATCATCCTTGCCGTTAGCCGATACCGCGGGAGATAGGTCCCGAAAGCCGTTATCCCAATCATCTCTGCACCCCCACTGTTCTCCTGAATCCTGTGGGTATCACTGCAGGTATATATTAAAAAATGCTTGGTTCCTTGAACTCCCCATAAACCTCCTTGAGTACCCGGGTCATTTCCCCCAAGGTGGCATAAGCCTTAACTGATTCAACGAGAAACGGCATAACATTCTCCCCTTTTTTAGCCGCCCGCTCCAGATCTCTAAGGGTCCTGGCGATTTTCCTCTTATCCCTCCTTCTCCGTACTTCGTTGAGGGAGTCTATCTGCGTTTCTGCTGCAGTGGGGTTATATTCATGGAGCTGAACCTCCTCTTCGCCCTCTTCTTCTTCATAGATGTTGACCCCTACCTTATTGATCTTCCCCTCTTGGAGGGCTTTTTCATAGATGTAGGCCTGCTTGGCAACTTCCCTCTGGATATAGCCCATCTCTACAGCATGGGCCATCCCCCCCATCGCCTCAACCTTTTCCATCTCCTCGGTTATCCTCTGCTCCATCTGGTTCGTGAGGGATTCAACATAATAAGACCCTCCTAAGGGATCCACCGTATCTCTCAGGCCCATCTCCTCCAGCAGGATTTGCATGGTTCGCAGGGAAATGATGGCAGCTTGAGGGGTTGGAATAGTATAGGCCTCATCGTAGGAACAGAGGGCCATGGTTTGGGTTCCGCTGAGGGCCGAGATGAGGGCATAGTAAGCTCCCCTAACGATATTATTCAACGGCTGTTGCTTTGTCAGCCCTCCGCCTCCTCCGCCAAAGAGCCCCCGCAGCCACATGGACCGTGGATTCCGTGACTTATATCGTTCCTTAAGCAACGTGGCCCAAAGCCTCCTGGCGGCCCTGAACTTTGCTACCTGTTCAAAGATATTTCCGAAAATATCGAGGTTAAAGGAGATCCTGGGAGCAAATTCGTCGATGTCCATCCCCCGTCGGAGGACATGGTCGATATAGGTCATTGCGATCTCGAAGGCATAGGCGATCTCTTGAGCCGGGGTGCATCCAGATTCCCGGATATGGTAGCCACAGACGCTCACGGGATTCGTCCTGGGCATGACCTTTGCGGAGTATTCGATAGTATCGCCAATGAGACGAATGGATGGCCCCACGGGAAAGATCCAGCTTCCCCTGCCAACCATCTCCTTCAGGATGTCATTCTGAGGGGTAGCGCTCACTTTGTCCAAAGCGAACCCATACCTTTCCGCCATAGCCTGGTACATGGCGAGGATGATGCTGGCAACGGCGTTAATGGTCAACCCGGTGCCGATCCTGTCAACGGGGATATCGGCAAAGGCTATCTCGAAATCCCGTAGGGTATCCACGGCCATGCCGACGCGCCCCACCTCTCCCTCTGCAAGGGGATCATCGGAATCCAACCCCAGTTGAGTAGGAAGGTCGAAGGCAACGTTTAAACCCGTTTGACCATGAGCGATGAGCAATTTGAATCGTTCGTTGGTCTCATAGGGGGTGCCAAAGCCGGAATACTGGCGCATGGTCCAAGGACGTGCCCTGTACATACCGGGGTGAATCCCCCTGGTGAATGGAAATTCCCCGGGATTACCCAGATCCCTTTCATAGTCGAAGTCCACAAGATCCTCGGGCCTGTAGACCGACTTTACCTTCACTCCCGACTCAAGGATGACCTCCTCTATTTCCCCCCTCTCAGTCTTGCTATAGGTAACGCCGCCCATAGGAATGCTCCTTCCTGAATTGCCTCTCTGAAACTTCCCTTTTTATGGGTTCAGGTCGATCCTATTGCACATTCTCACGAATAAACCGGATGGATTCCTCAAAGCTGGTGCCCCCAGGAAATACCCCCTTTATTCCCATATCCTTCAACGTTTGGACATCCCTCTGAGGGATAACTCCTCCAACGATAACCATGATATTCGCTAGGTTTTCATCCCTCAGTCTCCTCATCAATTTCTCACAGAGGGGTATGTGGGCCCCGGAGAGAATGGAAAGGCCGATGACATCCACGCCCTCTTGGATGACAGCATTGATGATTTGATCTATGGTTTGGTGCAAGCCCGTATAGACCACTTCCATTCCGGCGTCCCTTAACGCCTGGGCAACTACCTTAGCTCCCCTGTCGTGCCCATCAAGCCCGGGTTTGGCCACCAGTACCCTTATTCTCTTGTCCTTCACGAAACCTTCCCCTTACCATATCCGTCGGTCGGACGGTTCCCTTCTCGAACTCCTTCAGTACGATCTCCTTCCCCCGCAGGATGTGTTCCTTTACCAATCTTTCCACCAAGGCTGATTCCCTTTTCTTCATGGCCGAGAGCATCTTTTTATGGTCCCTCAATGAGCGTTGTGGAATGCCGTTTACCCCTAAAATAGCAACCCGGTAACGATAAAAGTAGTCCCTCAGGGTATTGATCATATGGTAAAGATTCCGACTATCGCTGGATTTATAGAGGATGTCATGGAACTCCGTGTTAAGCTGGATGACCTTTTCCGTTTCCCCCCTTTTCACATACTCTTCCGATTCTCGCAGCTTCTCCTCCAGCATGCCAAGCTTCATCTTATCGATCCTTTCCGTGGCCAGGAAAGCCGCGTAACTCTCCAAGATGCTTCGAATCCCAAAAATCTCCTCCACATCCGACCGACTCCACTCTCTTACGACAAAGCCCCCCCGAGGGAGGCGAGTGACCAGTTCCTCCTGTTCCAATTTGTGGAAAGCCTCCCTAACTGGAGTCCTGCTGGTCCCGATCTCAGAGGCCAATTGTTCTTCTTTCAGCCGCTGACCCGGCTTTACATTACCCCTAAGAATTGCCTTTTTAACGGCCTGGTACGTTTCTTCTCGGAGAGCCCTTCTTCTCGTTACCCTTATTCCCGGAAGGAGTTTCTGCATCCCAGTCCTCATTCTTGGATACTGTATCCAAAAAACGCGCTCCCACTATACGAGTAAGACCGATCTGATGTCAAGGTAATTCTTTAATTTTCGGAGACAGATTCCCCATATCGGATTCCTCCTGGGGGAAAGGCTTTTGGTAGTATCCAGGATTGAAGGGGTTCAAGCTCCCTTTTTCAGTTCAATCTCCCAGGTACCGATAGTGAAGTTTCCTGGCTTTGTGGACGGGATTCTTCTAACCTATTGATTATAAAGGAGATTATACTTTTCATAAATGAACACCGTTGCCCCTTCGGTTGCTCGTGGTCTGTTGCCCAAATTCCCTTTCGCTCACTGAAAAGAATTTTCGCCCCAGGGAACCCGGGCAACGGCCTGTTCTGATGTGACCCTTCTCCGGCAAATATCGCTCATGAATAGCGGTGTTTCATAGAAACTCAGGAAGCTCCAGTGCCTATACTGTTGACATGCCAAGTCTGTTATGATAGGCAGGATTGTAAATAAACGGATAGGGTCTATGGAGGGATCACGATGGATATTCGGAAAATCGGTGTAGTGGGTGCAGGCGCTATGGGCAGCGGGATTGCCCAACTGGCAGCTCAAGGTGGATATGATGTACTCATGCAGGATGTAGCGGATGAGTTTGTGAAAAAAGGGCTGGACTCCATTGAAAAATTCCTGACAAAGGGCATAGAAAGGGGAAAAGTTACCGAGGAGCAGAAGGATGAGGTATTGAGCAAAATCAGGGGGACGACCCGAATCCAGGAGTTGGGGGATGCTGATTTCATCATTGAGGCCGTCTTCGAGGATCTGAAGGTTAAACAGGGCGTTTTGGAGAAAATCGATGGTCTGGTTGCCCCTGAGGTCATCCTCTGTACAAATACCTCCTCCATTTCCATCACGGAGATAGCCGCAGCCACCAAACGTCCGGATAAAGTTGCCGGAATGCATTTCTTCAATCCGGCTCAGCTCATGAGGCTCGTGGAGGTTATCCGAGGCCACTATAGCTCCGATGAAACCATTGAGACCGTTATCGATTTGGCGAAGAGGATGGGAAAGGAGCCAATTGAGGTTAAGAAGGACGCCCCAGGCTTTGTGGTTAATCGCATTCTCATGCCGCACTTCATCGAGGCCATTAGAATCGTGGAGGAGGGGATTGCCACCGTAGAGGATGTGGATACGGCGGTCAAGTTGGGGTTAAACTACCCCATGGGACCCTTTGAACTGATGGATTTTACTGGCAACGATATCGGATACCATGTGATGGAGTACCTCTACAACGAGCTGAATAAGGAATTGAAATTTGCCCCACCGAATTTGCTCAAGACCCTTGTCAGAGCCGGCCGTTTGGGGAAGAAAACGGGGGGCGGGTGGTACGACTCTTAAGAACAAACTCACCCATTTCATGAGACCGGGAATTTCCGACTGAGGAATTGACCCGTATGGGATTGTTCGCAGGCCATTACCTCATCTATCCTGCCAGAGACCACAACTCTCCCTCCATGGTCTCCCCCCTCCGGTCCAAGATCAATAATATGGTCCGCATAGAAGATCAAATCCAGGTTGTGTTCGATGACGACCAGGGAGTGGCCTTGATCCAACATCCTGTTGAAGGTCTTGAGTAACGAATCAATATCTGCCAGATGGAGTCCAGTCGTGGGCTCATCGAAGATAAACAGGTTCTGGGATCCATGGGCACTGGCGATATGATGCACCAGCTTTAGCCGCTGGGCCTCGCCGCCGCTCAGGGTGCTCGTAGGCTGTCCCAGGGTCAGGTACCCCAACCCGACATCGGAAAAAACCCGAAGCTTCGAAGTGATCTTCTCACTATCTCGGAAGAATTCAAGGGCCTCATCGAGGGTCATATTGAGGACATCATAAATGGTTTTATCCCGATAGCGAATTTTGAGGATATCAGGGTGAAAACGCTTCCCCTGGCACTGTTCACATGTTACGGCAACGTCCTCCAAGAACTGCATATCCAAGATCACCATTCCCGCTCCCTGGCAGCTTTCGCATCTGCCCCCCGGGACGTTGAAGGAGAAATGCCCCGCTTTGAATCCAGCCCTTTTGGCCTCCCTGGTATCGGCAAATAGGCTCCGGATTTCCCCAAAGGCTCCGATGTAGGTTGCAGAGTTGGATCTGAGGCTCTTTCCAATGGGGGATTGGTCTACCATGATGATGTCCTTAACCTGGTGGAGCCCCTCGATGGCGTCACAGGCTCCCCTTTCGTACTTGCCGTCATTGAGACCCTTGCCTCCCGCGTATAGGATGTTATTGACCAGGGTTGTCTTCCCCGCACCCGAAACCCCCGTTACACAGACCATCACTCCAAGGGGAATCGTGACATCGATATTTTTCAGATTATTTTCCCGGGCGTTGCGGATGCGGATAAACTTTCTGGGTTTTCGAACGCTCGGTTTATTTGAGAGGCTTTTTGTCCGCCTCAAATAGTGGCCGGTTTTCGACTCCTCCTGCCTTAAAAGTTTCCGGTAATTTCCCTGAAAAATCAGTCTCCCACCATCCCTTCCAGCTCCAGGACCCAGGTCGAGGATTTCATCGGCTTCCTGGATGATGTCCGAGTCGTGTTCCACGACCACGATAGTATTGCCCCCATCCCGCAGGCTCTTGAGGACCTCCAAGAGCCTTCGATTATCCCGGGCATGAAGCCCGATGCTCGGTTCGTCAAGGACATAAAGCGTATCCGTAAGGGCGCTCCCAAGGGCCCTGGCGAGGGTAATCCTTTGGAACTCCCCGCTGCTTAAAGTTCGGGTCTGGCGGTGAAGGGTGATATAGCCTAATCCTACATGGCAGAGGTATTGGATCCGATTCCGAATTTCCTTGAGTATCCTTTCCGCAACCTCCTCCTTCAATGGATCCAATTTCAATGTCGTGAAGAATCGGTGAAGGTCTTCAATGCTCATTTGACAGAGTTGCGCAATGTTTTTATCGGCAATTCGGACATTCAGGGCTTCCTCCCTAAGGCGGGTCCCGTGGCATCGCTCACAGGTCGTGTAGGCCCGGTATTTGCTGAGAAAAACCCTCACATGAACCTTATACCGTTTGGTCTCCAACCACTGGAAGAAATCTTCGATTTCAGAGAGGATCACATCCTGTTGGTTCGGGGATAACTGACTGAAGGGCCTTCCCATGGGAATTCGATTTTTGCGACAGATGTCCCCCAAGTAGTTATAGACTTCATAATACGCGGGTGAGTTCCATGGAATAATAGGCCTCTCCTTGAGGGACTTTCCCTTGTCGGGGATAACCTTGTCCAAATCAACACCGATGACCCTGCCGAACCCTTGACAGACAGGGCATGCCCCCAATGGGTTATTGAAGGAAAAGAGCAGCGGCTTCGGCTCCGGGAATTTCCTGTTGCATCGATTACAGACGAATGCCTGGTTGAATCTAACTGCTAACCCTCGTTGCCCAACCACCTCAGCTACTCCCTTTCCCTGGACAAAAGCGTTTTGCAGGGCCTCGCCCAATCGGCCCTCATCTCCTTTCTTGACCTCAATACGATCAATCAGAAGGCGAATAGATCCCTTGGCCTTCATTTCATCAAGGGATATTGAGGGGATATCCCTCACCCTATCTTCATCCAGGATCCTGTAAAAGCCAGCCCTGGCCAATTGCTTCATTTCAGGTGTCGGGTCGAGAGGTCTTTGGATTTCCCGAGGGGAGACGATGTGAATGCGCTGACCCTCGAACTGGTCCATAATCCGCTGAACCGTCGCGGGGATGGTATCGGAAGAAATCGTTTCTCGACAATCGGGGCAGGCGGTATCCCCTATTTTAGAAAAAAGGAGGCGAAGGTAGTCGTACAGTTCGGAGGCCGTGCCGACCGTTGATCGGGCGTTTTTGACCGTATTCCGCTGTTCGATGGCAATTGCTGGTGGAACCCCAACGATGGCATCGACATCGGGGCGATCCATCCTCTCCAGAAATTGTCTGGCGTAAGTGGAGAGGGATTCGATATATCTCCTCTGCCCCTCGGCGAAGAGGGTATCAAAGGCCAGGGTGGACTTTCCCGACCCCGAGACCCCTGTTATTACCGTGATCTTCCCCCGAGGAATATCGCAATGAATGTCCCGTAAATTGTGGGACCGGGCCCCGATGACCCGAATGAATTTATTCACCATGACCTTCCACCGCCGTGGAGCTCTCAATTAACGCTGGGTTGGTTATCTTTTTGAACATTGAATATTATACCACGGAATTGCCCCTGATCCATTTTCTCCTTACTGTCCAAATCGGCCGTCCTCATCATGGGAGAATCCATCGGCTCGACCCTCTTCGCCTATTGGCTTTTGGGCGAAACGCTGGGTTTATGGAAAGCTGCGGGTGGAATCCGTATTTTGGCGAGTACCTACCTGGCCCTTGCGGGCGCCGCCAGGGGAGTTGGGTTGATCATCAGCAGGGAAAGAGGATGAGCTGCTTCTTTTCCTGAACCCGACCAGGTATGGTCTCTCGCACCCTTGCGGGCGCGCAGATCTCCCCATTGAGATCCGGGTTTTTGCACTTACAGATAAGAGCCACGATGCCGTGTGCTTGGGCGATTGTCTTCATCCTTCTATATCCATTCTCCCTTACCCTCTTCGGGAGGAGCTTCGTCTTCGTGGACAATCCTACCTCAACCCAATTTTGACTTCGGAAGCAGCTTTCCAGAAGTTTCCGGTGAAGGGTCGGAAGCTCTGCCCTGAGCTGTCTTTGGATAGCGGGACGAAGGTGGAGGTAGCTGAGGGACGCCCTTCGAATTCCCCTTTGACTCAAGGCCTCAAACAAGGCCTCCACCTCCTCTCGGGTATCGGTGACAAAGGGAATGATGGGGTCAATTCGGACCTGTGTATCTATCCCCACTGCACGGAGCCTTTCAATATTTTCCAGTTTCTCCCCCGGCGATGCCACACCAGGCTCGTAGTTCCTCCGATAGCCCTCCGACAGCGAGGTTAATCCGATTTGAGCTTGGACATTCTCCCTATATTCCCTGAAGAGCTCGATAAAACGTTGGGGGATGAATCCCTTGGTCAGAAAGGAGATGGTGATTCCCCTTTCCAAGAGGATCGTCATGGTCTGGTACGTGACCTCAAGGATGTTTGGGTGAGGCTGGAAACAGTCGGTGGCGGTATTAAAAACTACCACGCCCGGGACCCTCCGCCGTCTGTTGCTATCCAGTTCCCTTCGAAGTGACGTGGGAAGGTCGACGAAAAGGTCGACATCCCCCCTCGGCGGGGCGGTGGCATACCCGCGGGCATAGCAGTAGGTGCAAAGGAGCCCACAACCCCGGGTGACGTTTATCGTATATGCCCCTCTGAGGCAGCCGAAGGTGCCGGGCTTAAGTACCCTGCTCTTTCTCTCCCTGTGGAGCACGCGGAAGAACATGGAATTAAAGTGCCTTACCCTTGGCTCGACGGATCGCAGCGAGCGCGAGGATCTCCAGGGAATCGAAAAAGGGGACCTCGATATCGCACTGTTCGACGACCAAGGGCACCTCGGTACACCCTCCGATGATCCCCTGGGCACCTCTTTCAATCAATGCCTTCGAGGCTTTCAGGATCTTTCCCCTATTTTCCGGGGAAATAAACCCTGCCTTGATCCCCGATTCCCCATAAATGGAAGACATAACTAAGTCCTCTTGGTCCTCAGGCGGGGGGACTAAAACTTCGACCCCTACCTCCCCTAATCGATCCTGAAAAAGGCCAGCCCTGATGGTCCCCGTCGTTGCGGTGAGTCCCACTCGTCTTATACCCGGAAGCCGCCTCTCTATTTCCCCTGTCACTTCCTCGACGATGGAGATGACTGGAATAGCGATCCGCTCGCTCAATTCCTGGATGAAATAGTGGGCTGAAACACAGGGGATTACGATAAAATCGGCCCCCGCTCTCTCCAGGTTTTTTGCGGTCTCGATCATCATCGGGAGGGGATTTTCGCCGGAACCCAGTATAGCAGGAGTGCGGTCAGGGATCTTGGGGTTATTATCAATAATAATCCGGAGGTGGTCCTGGTCTCTCTCAGCCTCCGTATTCTTGATGATCTTGTGGAAAAGGTCGGCCGTCGCTTCCGGGCCCATGCCGCCTAAAATGCCAATGATCCCTTCCTTCATCGATATCTCCCCTTCTCTCCTTCGGCTTAAGATCTACCCTGAAAATATATGAAATCGCGGTTTATTTCAACTATCTTGCCTCATGATCTTCGAGCCGGCCCCTAAACTCCTAAGAAATAATTTCCTTAGGAATTCCGGAATACTACTGTGCTGTTTCCTCAACGAAATAGAGTTGACAAATCCCCCCTCTTGTTCTATAGTGGACCCGAATTTGGAGAAGGGGGGTGATAATATCTCCATGAAATGGAACCGGTGGTCACGATCATAACAATCTAAGGGGGTGATTTTATGAGAAAATGTTTTATCTTCGCCTTTTGCATCATCTTCGCCATGACCCTCCTCGGCAGTGCGGTGCTGGCCGATGAGACCATGGACCGCATCAACAAAACCGGTAAACTCCGTGTGGGGTGGAGGGAGGGTTCGATACCCTTCGCATTCGTCGATCCCAAGGTGGGGAAACACGTTGGATTTTCCGTCGATATGACGTCCCTTCTTGCCGATAGACTCTCCGAACACTTCGGCAAGAAAATAGCGATTCAACCGTTCACCGTTACCCCTAAGACCCGTATCCCCATGGTGGCCAATGCGACGGTTGATGTGGAGATGGGTTCCACCACCTATACGCAACAGCGCGAAGAGGTGGTTGATTTTAGCTACATCTTCTTTTTCTCGGAGACGACCTTCCTCGTTCCCAAGGATAGCCCTATCAAGAGCATTAAAGACCTCAGCGGAAAAAGGCTCGGGGCCGCCAGAGGAACCACGAATTTGAAGGCTATCGAAGACCAGGTTGCAGCAGGGAGATATACACCCGATGCTATCGTTGTCGTGGAAACCCATCCTGAGGGGTTCCTTGCCTTGAAGGGCGGGAAAGTCGAGGCCTACTCAACAGATCGGAGCCTCCTGGAAGGCCTGAGGATGAAGGCCCCGAACCCTGAGAACTGGAAAACCGTGGACTTCGCCATCGCCTATGAACCCTACGGTTACATGATGAGGGAAGGCAATTCTGATATTCGGGATTTCGTCAACAATACCATTGTATGGTCGATCAAAACGGGCAAGTTCTTCGAGATGTACGAAAAGTGGATGGGCCCGAAGGGGGTTGTCCCGATTCCGATGTCCAAGGCTTACAGGGATTATCTCACATTGATCTGCTATCCACAGGCCGCGGATTGGTGGAAGAAAAAGTAACCCGGAAGAGGGGGCTAACCCCTCTTCCCTCTTTCCTCGGGATATTATGCTGGGTTTAGCCTACGATTTCGACTGGGGCGTCCTGTGGAGAAATCCCTACGGGATGTATCTGCTCCAGGGGATATGGGTCACCATCAAACTGGGGCTCATTGGTTGGGCCATCGCATTGTCTTTAGGTGTCCTCATCGGCACCATGCGAATCTCCCCGTGGAGGTGGCTGAGGGTTATTGGAACCGCATACGTAGAAATATTCCGAAACATCCCCTTCATGGTCCAGCTCTTCTTCTGGTATTATGCCGGACCCATGATCTTCGGAACATCCCTTCAGTACCGCATTAACGCCATCATAGGTCTCAACTACTATGTTGCCATCATCGCCCTCGGGATGTACACCGCATCCCGGGTGGCCGAGCATACCCGTGCTGGCTTCTCATCTATCTCTCGGGATCACTATCACGCCGCCCTCTCTACCGGTTTAACACATCCTCAGATGTACCGCTATGTGATCATTCCCTATGCCTTACGGATTATCATTCCGCCGTTAACTACCGAATTTTTGACAATATTCAAGAACTCATCCATTGCCATGACCATTGGTGTGTTGGAGACGACCTTTATGAGCTACAAGATCGATTCCGAGACCTTCCACGGCCTGGAATCGACCACCGGTGCCTGTCTTATTTATTTGGCCTTGGGTTTAGCGGTGGTCAGGTTGATGGGCATTTTGGAGTCGAGGCTCAAAATACCCGGTATGATCGGGAGGTAAGATGTTTGATGCAGTGGTTAAGAATCTCCCCTTTCTCATGGGTGGATTTTGGGTGACGGTCAAATTGATGTTCTTTGCCTTGGCCGGAGGAATCCCCTTGGGCATATTAGTGGGGCTGGGGCGAATCTCCCGCAAGAAGTGGGTTTATTACCCGGTTACCTTTTATGTCAATGTGATTCGGAACATTCCCCTCATCCTGGTGATCTTCTGGTTTTATTTCGTAATGCCCATCATTATCGGAAGCCCGCTAGACCCTTTTCCATCAGCGGTCATCTCCTTTATCATCTTCGAGGCGACGTACTTCGGCGAGATTCTTCGTGCAGGCTATCAGTCTGTGAGCAAAGGACAAATTGAAGCCGGATATTCGACGGGGCTCACCTATATTCAGACTACCCGCTGGATCCTCATCCCCATTGCCCTCCGGAGAATGCTTCCCAGCATGATTACCCAAAGCATCGTCACCTACCAGGACACCTGCTTGGCCTTCGTGATCGGGCTCCCTGAGTTTATCCGAAGAGCGAGGATCGTTGACACCATGGAAGTCAGATCCATCCAGCTCTTCGGTTTTGTAGCCATCGTATTCTTCATCACCTGCTATATCGGGTCAGTGATTAGCCGCCGATTTGAGGTGAAGGAAAAAGAAGGAGGATAACCGTTGATCCAGATCAAAGAGGTGAGCAAATGGTATGGCGATTTCCAGGTTCTCCATAATATCAATGAGGAGATCAAGGCGGGGCAGACCGTGGTTGTATGCGGTCCAAGCGGCTCAGGCAAGAGCACCCTTCTCCGATGTATCAATGGCCTGGAGCCCTTCCAAGAAGGTGAAATCATCGTGGATGGTGTCTCCGTTAGCGATCCGGCAACCAACCTCTATAAACTTCGTGCGGAGATCGGTATGGTCTTCCAGCGCTTCGAGCTCTATCCCCATATGACTGCGTTACAGAACATTACCTTGGCTCCCATGAAGGCCCGAAACAAGTCGAAAAAAGAGGCCCAAGCCAAGGCCATGGAACTGCTTCAGAGGGTTGGGATCCCGGAGAAAGCCCATGAATATCCGGCCAACCTCTCGGGCGGCCAACAACAACGGGTTGCCATAGCACGGTCTCTGGCCATGGAACCGAAGATCATGATGTTCGACGAACCCACGTCGGCCCTGGATCCGGAGATGATCAAGGAAGTGCTTGACGTCATGATTGCCCTTTCCAAGGGTGGGATGACCATGATCGTAGTCACCCATGAGATGGGATTTGCCCGGGAGGTGTCTGACGAGATCATCTTCATGGATGAGGGGATGATCATTGAACGGGGAACAGATATCAGCTTCTTCCAGAATCCCAAGAACCCCAGGACAAGGGATTTCTTGAACAAGATCCTGATCTAGAGAGAGGACGCCCCGAAATTTTCCGGCACATGAACTTACAGGACAGTGGAGTTAGCGGGAAACTCAGGTTTCCGGCCAGGGAAGGCGCATGACATGAGCACACGGGGGGTTCACCGCTGGACTTCAGTTGATTAGTTCCTCAAATCCGATTTTAACTCACCGAGGTCTTCCCACGTAAACCCCTCCCAACGACAGGGGAGTATCGAATTGTTGTGAAAAAGGGGTTCCCTCCTCAAATCGAATTCTGAAACCCTCGAGGCGGTTTCCCATAGTGGGGTTTGGGGAATGGGGGAATATTCGGCTAATTTGGGAGTCACCCCACATGCCCGGACAAATCGCAAGCTTTCTTTAACCTCTGATACCTTTTGTCCCGGGAGGCCTGCGAGGATATAAACCCCTATATCCTCCCTCGAAAAGCCGGCTTCCCTCAGATACGTGATGGCTCTCTCCATCTCCTTGTTCGTTATCTTATCCCCAATCTGCTTTTGCCTGATCGTATCGCTTGTCTCCAAACCAAGGCGAACCGTCTTGAAGCCCACCTCGTACATCAAGTTCGCAATCTCATCAGACAGCTCCCTGCCATGGATACCATTGGGTGTGTGGAAGCGGCATCGTATGCCCCTTCGCAGGAGTTCCTTCGCCATGGGCATGAAATGATTTTCCGCATCTACCAGCAACGCATCATCGTAGAAAGCGATATCATGGATTTCGAAGGTTCTCGTCCAGAGTTCAATCTCATCGACTACCCTTCTGGGATCACGGTGACTGAAGCCGCGGGTAATCTTCCACGCTGCACAATAATCGCATCTGTAAGGGCAGCCCAGGGAGGTCAATATGCAGCCATAATCGAGAATTGGGTAGAGATCGAAGGCTGGATAGGGGAGGCCATCAGGATAGGAACCTTGGGGAATCCCCCGCGATGGAACTCCCAAGCGCTCCTCTACAACGGTCAATATCTTTGCAAGCCCCTCTCCCGGCAAAACGTAGTCCGCCTTTGAGTATTTCCGGGCATGATCGGAACACAGGGTCGCGTAGATACCCCCCAGTACCACGAAGGACTCTGGGAATCGCTCTTTGACAAGGTGAATCACATGGAATGGGCCCGGATACCAATAGGTCATTATGGATGTGACCAAGACAATCTTGGGCGCGCTCAGGGACTCTAATCGCTCTCTAAATGACTCCTCGGAGATTCCGTACCGGCTATATTGCCTGGGTATCTTGGCAAGAGCGCGGGGTTTATCAACATACTCCTTGAAGAAATGGCCCTGGTGGTATTGCCTCCGTTTCGGAAGACCCGTTTCCCGAACCTTCTGGGGATGATGGATATCCAAACAGTCGATATAATCGATCTCATATCCGCTATTCCTCAGCAATGCCGCGATATAGAGAATTCCCAAAGGTTTCGCCCAAAGGTCAAACGCGGCAAAATCGTAAATCCAGGGGTTGATAAGCAGGATTGATGCATTTTGTTTCACGTGAAACATTTCATTTCCCGATACAAAACTGGCTGAATATACACTCCAACACTTCTTCCGTCGTTGTCTCCCCTCCTATCTCGCCCAGGTGATCGAGGCACGATCGTAATTCCAAGGCCACAAATTCAAGGGGAATCTTTCCTGCTATCCCTTCCTTTGCCCTTTGAAGGCATTGCAGCGATCCCTCGAGCGCCTTCTTGTGTCGCGCATTAACGACCACCACTTCCCCCCTGTCGTGCCCAATACCATCTCTTGTCAAGGTAGAGTAAAGGTGTTTCTTCAATGTATCGATTCCGCGGTTCTTGAGGGCGGAGATTTCCACTACTCTTGTATCCGGAAGGGCCCGGTGAATTTGCGCCATGGAAATCTTGGTGGGAAGATCCTTTTTGTTTACGGCAACAATCTTCCTCTTCTCCCGAACTTCATCGATGATCTCCCAATCGTGCGCATCCAACCTTCTGCTCCCATCAACCACCAATATCACTATGTCAGCTTCGGCAACCTTGCCCTTGGCCAATCTCACCCCTTCCCTCTCAACAGGATCCGATGCCCGCCTCATTCCAGCAGTATCCACCAGCCGAATGGGAATCCCATGAATATTTATGATCTCCTCAATGATATCCCGTGTGGTTCCCGGTATGGGGGTAACAATAGCCCTGTTCTCTTTAAGCAAGACGTTCAAGAGGCTGGATTTCCCCACATTGGTCTTTCCCGCGATGCTTACCGATACACCATCCCTATAGATTCTTCCCTCCTCATAGGACTCGATTAGCCCCTCCACTCTCCTCTGGCTCTCCTCCAGATTCATTCCCACCATGTCCTCATCTACCTCGACCTCTTCATCCGGGAAATCGATCAAAGCCTCAACGAGAGCCAAACTTCTGACCACCCTTGCCCTCAATCCCTCAACCTCATGGGAAACAGTTCCCCTCAGCTGCTGATTGGCTATCTTAAGGCTCTTTGCCGTCTTTGCCCTTATCACGTCGATCACTGCCTCGGCTTGGGAAAGATCGATTCTCCCATTCAAGAAAGCCCGCTTGGTAAACTCCCCTGGTTGCGCCAGCCGCACCCCTCCTCCCAATACGACCTCCAAAACCCGCCTCAGCACCAAATATCCACCATGGCAGTTAATTTCCAAAACGTCTTCCCTGGTATAGGTCTTCGGTTTTCTCATCAGGGTAAGGAGCACCTCGTCCAGGGGTTTTCCATTATCCGGATCGATAATCTCTCCGTAATAGAGATGGTGGGATTTTAGGTGAGCAGTTCTCTTCTTGGGGCGAAATAACCTCGTGGCAACCTTCTCTGCCGAGGGGCCACTGATTCGCACGATACCTATTCCGGATTCACCGTGCGGTGTCGCAATAGCCGCAATGGTATCCCTTTCGCCATTAAGGAACATTATGTGAGACGGGAATAATGTGGGGGATTCTGTTAGTCCCTACCTGCCCTTGATTTGGGCGCAATCACGAGTTTTTTGTAAAACCCCTCCCCTGTGCTTTCCGTTCGAACATCCTCATCTCCGCTCAACGTCGTATGGATAACCCTTCGATCCTGGGGATTCAGGGGTCCTATGATCACGGCCTTATTCAATTTTTTGACCTTTTCCCTCATGCGAAGCGTCATGTTCTTAAGGGCCTCAACCCTTCTGCCCCGGTAATTCTCCGTATCCAAAATAACCTTCTCCTTCAACTCCTTGTATCGAGTGGCGGTAATTTTGTTCATGATGTATTGCAGGGCATCAAGGGTCTGGCCATGTTTTCCAATGATGAGGCCACTTCCATCACCCTTAATCTCGAGAAAAATCTTCCCTTCCCTTCTCTGTCCCTCTACCTGAGCTTTGATCCCCATCAATTCTATAATCTCGATAAGGGTTGTCCTCACCCAGGTCATCCTCTCCTCTGTTTCGCCCTCCTCCTCGGGCATGGACTCCTCCCAATATCCTTCTTCTTCAAAGCGAAAGGGCTTCCCAGTGTCGTTGAAAGGTCCTGCACTTTCTTCCTCTCCATGAAACTCGTCTTCCTTACCCTCTTCCTTTTCCAAATCTTTGTCGTTCTGTTCCATTTTTTGCTCTCTTATTTGGCCATCCTGTTAATGAGATACTGTTGACCTATGGTTAACATATTCGTAACCAGCCAATAGATAACCAGCCCCGCGGGGAAAGTCAAAAAGAGAAAGGTAAAGATGATGGGCATGAACATCATCATCTTTGCCTGTCGCGGATCTCCCGCTGTCGGCGTCATTTTCTGCTGCCACAACATTGATGCACCCATCAAAATGGGTGAAATGTAGATGGGATCCCGGTACGATAAATCCCTAATCCAAAAGATAAAAGGGGCATGTCTCAATTCAATGGAACCCATGAGAGCCCAATAAAGGGCGAAGAAAATCGGTATCTGAACCACCATTGGAAGGCATCCGCCCAATGGGTTGACCTTCCTTCTTTTGTAGAGGTCCATCATCTCCCTATTGAGGCGAGCTTTATCACCCTTGTACTTTTCCCGCAACATCGCCATTTCCGGCTGTACCTTCTGCATCTCCTTCATCGATACATAGCTCTTTTTCGTCAAGGGCCAAAATAACACCTTCAATAAAATGGAGATAATGATAATATCTGCCCCATAGTTCTTCGTAACTTTATGGGTAAGATTCATGAAAAGAAGCAATATTTTGGCAATGGCCGTAAACCATCCGTAACGGACAACCTTCTCCGCCCCAACGTTCAAGTCCTTGAGAAGGGCAATAACCTTTGGCCCGAGATAAAGCTCAAACGAATATACCGCCTCTCCTCCGCCGGAAATACTGCGGGCAGGATAGACCACCCGGCTATACATGAGCTTCTCATCTTTCATCCCTATTTTCAGGTTTATCCCTTCGTTCTCCTTCGGCACGATGAGGGAGACGAAAAATGGTTTTCTCATGTTATCTTCCACGTTCTTTTCACCCATTGAGCTCCCAAACCATGGAATGTCACCCGATAGCAACAACTCCTCTTTCTTGAATTTCTTCTCCTTTATTTCCTTCACCTGTCCGTCCACCATGGCCACTGGGCCTGAAAATGCCCGGGACCCCGACTTCATCATCATCCCAAACCATACCAGTCCCACCCTCACCTTCCTTAGCCTTTCCCCTCGGTTTTTGATTCGAACCTCCATGTCGAGCCGGTACTCATCATCGAAAAATCGGTATCCCCTGGATACTTCGAGACCCCCGGGAGAACTTCCCTGAAACCGAAGGGTTCCCTCCTTTACATTACCTCCCAAGAGGATCTCTTCATGGTCAGCATCCATAGGGGCAAACCCGACATTCCCAACCTCATCGCGCACTTCGATTGCCAAAGGAAGGTTGACCAGCTCCTCCGTCGTCACCAGCTCAACCGGTTCGGGCTTACCCTCGGGAGGCGGCTTCCCAGCAAATCCAAACAATCCCTTCACTTTCGTCTCCTTTTCCTGAAACCACCGGACGAACCGCCCGCTTTCTAAGCGATTCTTATACTGATGGAGCCTCCAGCTCTTCAACCTTCCACCATAACTCGAGAACGTAGCCGAATATAATCTTGTTTCAACGGTCACATCCCTGACACTTTTCCTTTCTTCCTCCCCGACCTTTTTCGGTAGAACCCTCTCTTCTGCTCTTCCTGGGACGCCCTCGTATGTCTCCCTCCCAGCCCTCTTCTCGGATACCTCTGGGGGAGAGGGCTTCGGTTCAATCCTCTCTATTTCCTTTCGATCCTCTCTCCTCTGTGGCTGCTGCTTGACAAACAATCTCTGATAGAAGATGAGGACCAGCATCGATAAGACTATGGCTATAATCGCCCTTTTTTCCATACCCAACAACCCTTCTGGACTCTTTCAACACGGCCCCGGACCGGATCATAACCGCCAGGATGAAATGGGTGGCACCTTAGAATCCTCTGGACCCCGAGCCACACTCCCCTCAAAAGCCCCCATTCCTCAATGGCATCAATGGTATATTGAGAACAACTTGGGATAAAACGGCAGGTAGGCCCTAAAAGAGGTGATACTACATATTGATAAAGCCGAATTGAAAAAAATGCCCCCCTTCTGATCATGAATGCCTTGGCTCCTTGTATAATTCCCGGCTAATTGAATATGATTTTCAGTTCCTCGAATACCTCCCGATAGCCCTCGATTTCAATATTCTCCTTCACCAAAACAATGAGGTCTGATGATTCAGGCATCCTTTCCTTATTTAACCGAAAAAATTCCCTAAGCAACCGTTTGATCCGGTTTCTCGCAACGGCTCCCCCCACCTTCCTTCCCACGACAAGCCCCAATCTCTTAGAATCCTTATCGTTCTTCCTCAAGATGAGGAGAAAATGTCTGGTATTGAATTTCTTTCTTCTCCTGCGATCCTTCCAAAAATCGACCTTCCTCGCGATTCTATTTTCCCTTCCGTAAGACCTCCCCATCGTCGAGCAAGTCCCGTTAAGATATTTTTCCTGTGTCCATCAAACGGTTAACCGTTTTCTCCCCTTACTCCTTCTCCTCTTTAGAATTTCCCTCCCATCTTTACTGCGCATTCGAGCCCTGAATCCAAGTCTCCTTTTCCTCCTAGTATTACTTGGTTGGTAAGTTCTTTTCACGATTTCCCCCGAAGGCTCAAAGGGCTTAAACTCTTTAAATAAACATAATATTGCCGTCTTGTCAATACCAGCCGTGTCCGGTTGTATCCCCTACTATGGTTGACAAATATCCGTTTCTATTTTAAGTTATTTGTTTGTTAATTCAAACTTTCAGCTTTGAGGAGAAAAGTCAGTGGAGCAAGGAAATATTCCTATAAGTATCGAAGATGAGATGAAAACCTCCTATATGCAATACGCCATGAGCGTCATTGTGGGGCGCGCATTGCCCGACGTCCGTGATGGCCTCAAGCCCGTTCACAGGCGGACCCTGTATGCCATGTATGAATTGAAGAATCACTGGGATAGGCCTTACAAGAAGTCTGCCCGCGTTGTCGGCGATGTAATCGGAAAATATCATCCCCATGGGGAAGGAGCCGTTTACGATTCCATCGTTAGAATGGCACAGGATTTCTCGTTACGCCACCCCTTGGTGGACGGACAAGGGAACTTCGGCTCCATCGATGGGGATCCCCCTGCCGCCATGAGGTATACTGAGGTGCGAATGTCCAAACTCGCCGCGGAATTGCTGGCAGACATCGAAAAGGATACCGTAGAATTCATTCCAAATTATGATGAGTCCCTCACGGAACCCGTAATCCTACCCACAAAATTTCCAAACCTCCTTGTCAACGGATCTTCGGGAATCGCAGTGGGGATGGCAACGAACATTCCTCCCCATAGCCTATCAGAAACCATTGACGCTGTCATCGCCCTGATACACAATCCTCAGATTGACATTGACGACCTTCTGAAAATAATCCCTGGCCCCGACTTTCCAACAGGAAGCCTTATCCTTGGCCACCAGGGCATTAGATCGGCATATGAAACCGGAAAAGGTATTATAAGAATAAGAGCTCGGGTTATCATAGAAAAGCCCAAGAGAGTGGATCGCCACTTTCTCGTGATCACCGAGCTTCCATATCAGGTAAATAAATCCCGTCTTATCGAGCGGATTGCCGAGTTAGTGCGGGAAAAGGTAGTCGAAGGCATCCACTCCTTGAGGGACGAATCCGACCGAGAAGGCATGCGCGTTGTCATCGAATTGAAGAGGAATGAGGATCCCCAAGTCACCCTTAACCAGCTCTTTAATCACACCCAAATGGAGATCTCTTTCGGCATCATCATGCTCGCCTTGGTAAACAATCGGCCAAGATTACTCAATATTAAGGAGATGCTTTCCCTTTTTATCGAACACAGGAGGAACATTGTAACAAAGAGGTGTCAATTCGAACTCGATAAGGCTGAATCCAGAGCACACATCCTGGAGGGCCTGAAGCTTGCAATCGAACACCTGGACTCCGTCATTGCCATCATAAGACGCTCCAAGAATCCCCAAGAAGCCCGGGATGGATTAATGAAAAAGCTGTCACTATCGGGAGAACAAGCTCAGGCGATTTTGGACATGCGCCTGCAGAGGCTCACCGCCCTGGAGAGGGGGAAGATTTTGGAGGAATACAAGGAGGTAATAAAGACGATTGCCCGATTGAGGGAAATCCTCGCTCACGATAATTTAATCCTCAATATTATTGTTGAAGAGCTCTCTGCCATTAGGAGTACATTTAGCGATGAGCGAAGGACTGAAATTATCGGAGAAATTTCCCACATTGATCTAGAGGATATGATTGCGGAAGAGGATATGGTGGTTACGATTACCCACAGGGGCTATATAAAGAGAAACGCCCTTAGCCTTTACCAATCTCAGCATCGAGGCGGAAGGGGAAAAATTGGAATGATTACGAGAGAGGGAGATTTTGTGGAGAACCTGTTCATTGCTACCACACATAGCTACATCCTCTTCTTCACCAATTATGGAAAGGTTCATTGGCTTAAGGTGCATGAAATTCCCCAGGGTGCAAGGGCCTCGCGCGGCAAGGCAGTGATAAACTTACTCAATTTGGCCCCCGGAGAAAAGATTACTGCAATCCTTCCCTTGAAGGATTTTTCATCCGGGAAATATATCGCCTTCGCAACTAAACGCGGAATCGTGAAGAAAACGGACCTATCTGCTTTCAGCAAACCCCGCGCCGGGGGTATTTTGGCAATTCTCTTGGACGAGAATGATGAGCTTATCTCCGCTAAATTAACCCAAGGAAACCAAGAATTCCTCTTGGGAACGAGATCGGGAACAGTAATACGCATTTCCGAGAACGGGATCCGCCCCATGGGAAGGACCGCAAGAGGCGTTAAGGGAATTGCTGTTGATGGAGGCGAGGCCATTGGAATGGAAATCGTTAAAGAAGGGACAACTGTTTTAACGGTTACGGAAAACGGCTTCGGAAAGCGGACAAAAACCGCAGCATATAGGACTCAAAACCGGGGAGGGAAGGGAGTAATCACCATCAAAACAACTAAGCGAAACGGTAACGTAATAGGAATAAAGCAAGTTGCCGATGACGATGAACTTGTGCTGATCACCACAAATGGCAAAATTATCAGGCTCCGTGCTTCGGATATATCCATAATGGGAAGAAACACACAGGGTGTTAAGCTGATCGGCATGACCGCTGGAGAACACGTTGTGGGTAATGCGATTTTTTCCTCAAAGGAGCTGATTTAATTAAGTCCTTAGTTTCAAAAGGACTTGATCTCCGATCCATTTTGTGTTATTGTGATGGTATCTTCCTATCCACAATCCTGTGGTGGGCTTTCTCTAAGAAATGGTAGATTTCCCTTAATTACCCGTCTCTCTCTCCATAAGGGGGCTTTTACTTATCCACAATTGTGGATAATTCTGTTGAAAACCTAACTTAGTCCGTTATTACCTTTCGCCGATCAATCCATCATATGAAACCCATTGTTATGGAAGAAATTTGGAGCGCAGTCCTTAAGTATCTGAACGACAAAGTCACCCAAGATGCCTACCACGTGTGGATAGAGCCAATTATACCACTCTCGCTCACCGAGCAGTTTATCGAGGTACGAGTGCCGAACAAATTTTTCGAAGATTGGTTAACGCAGAATTATCTACCCCTCATAAAGGAAGCTCTATTACATGCTTTAGCTAGAGACTGCGATGTTATTTTCAAGTTGAAAAAAAATCCCGTGCTTCAAACCAGGACAAACCGAATATCACCAATAGATAAATCTGATACCCTGCGAAATAGTCCATTTAATAAAAACTATACCTTTGACAACTTTGTTATCGGTGCTAGCAATCAATTCGCAAATGCCGCATGTCAGGCAGTAGCCACCCTTCCCGCAAAGAATTATAACCCGCTCTTTATTTACGGAGGTGTGGGCCTCGGAAAAACACACCTTCTAAATGCAATAGGCAATTATGTGCTGCAAAATGGTATTATTCAGGATTTGAGCAAAATTCGCTATTTGTCCGCTGAACAATTCACCAATGAGCTTATCAACTCAATCCGATACGAGAAGATGGACAAATTCCGAGACAAATTCAGAAGCATGAACATCCTTCTTATCGATGACATTCAATTTATAGCCGGAAAGGAAAGAACACAGGCGGAATTTTTCCATACCTTTAACTCTTTGTACGAAGCAAGGAAGCAAATAGTCGTAACAAGTGACAAATTTCCACGGGATATTACCGATTTTGAAGAACGCCTGCGGTCTCGGTTTGAGTGGGGCCTTATAGCGGACATTCAGCCACCAGATATTGAGACGAAGGTCGCAATACTGAAGAAAAAGGCCCAAGTACAGGATATCTCGCTTCCTAACCCCGTGGCTTTCTTTCTCGCATCCAATGCCTCATCTAATATAAGAGTGTTAGAAGGATCTCTTATAAGAATCATAGCGTTTTCAAAGCTTACTCAAACCGACATAACTTTGGATTTGGCGAAGGATGTTCTGAAAAATATCATCAAAACAGAAGGTCAACCGGTTTCCATTGAATCCATCCAAAAAGCCCTTGCGTCGCACTTTAATCTGAAGATTTCCGATCTGAAAGGCAAGAGGAAAACCAACCAAATTGTCT
The DNA here is from genome assembly GCA_041862515.1 of Thermodesulfobacteriota bacterium. Taxonomy (GTDB): domain Bacteria; phylum Desulfobacterota; class BSN033; order WVXP01. Next base: position 32,187 of record JBGVTJ010000287.1, read on the forward strand.
TTGCGCGTCAAATAGCAATGTACCTTGCGAGAAAACTAACCAAGTCTTCCCTTGTTGAAATTGGGGACCGTTTTGGAGGAAGAGATCATTCTACGGTTTTGCATGCCATTAATAAAATCAAACAGCAAATCGAGGCTAACCAAAAAATTGTTGGAATAATTCAGAAAATCGAGTCGAAAATAAAGACTATACTGTAATGGGAGTATACAATCCTTTACAGAAATTCTCTATCTCGATAGATAAATATGCATTACTCAGTTTAAAGGAATCTTTTTTTACACTTATTTTACAGGAAAACCTTCTTATCTATCGAGTAGTTAACTCATTTTTCGACAATTCAACAAATTCTATTACTTAAACTAATAATTTGTATGAAGGAGGTTAATAATGGAACTCCAAATCGAAAAGAAAAACCTCTTCAAGTCTCTAACTATCCTTCAAGCCATTGCCGAAAGACGCAGTAGCATTCCTGCGCTCAGTAATATTCTCATTGAATCAGATAATAGTCAGATTCGTTTAACTACAACTGATCTTGAAACGGCAATAGTATCCCGCGTGCCTTGTACCCTTAAACAAGAGGGAAAAATGTGCGTATCTGCAAGAAAGTTCTACGAAATTATAAGGGAGCTCCCTGAAGCGGAAATTTCGTTACAGGGGATGGAGAATCATTGGGCGAGAATAACGTGCAAAAATGCGGTCTTCAATCTGAGTGGCCTTGATCCAGTGGAGTTTCCAGCGCTACCTTCGTATTCGGAAGAAGATCTTA
>JBGVTJ010000288.1:0-2714 GCA_041862515.1 Thermodesulfobacteriota bacterium
ATAACCACGAAACAATTCTGGCTCCTGAGCATTTCCTTCCCTTTAGGGGCTTTCGCCAATCAGTCAATCTTGGCGCACCAAGTAGCCTTTTTCGTCGATCAAGGGATGGAAGCACTATTTGCCTCCTACATCGTCGGTGTCGTGGGCATCGCTAGTGTGGGGGGGAAGATCTTATGGGGGACACTTTCGGATAGAATCGGAAGGGAGGTTACCTATACCGCAGGGATCGCCTGCTTGATTTGTGGGATGATATTTCTGATCGTACTCCCCGTTCACCATTCTCCAATACTCCCGCTCTTTTACGGCGTCTTCTTCGGCATGGGATACGCTGTTTTGGCGGCACTCCCTCCCATCATCACAGCGGATTTTTTTGAAGGACGGGGTTATGGCGGAATCTTTGGAACGCTCATACTTATCAATGGAGTGGGAGGGGCTTCCGGAGCATGGTTTGCCGGTTTCTTCCATGATCGGGTGGGGAGTTACGTCCCCGTCTTTATCATCATGATAGGCTGTGTTCTCTTTGCATGCCTTAATATCTGGAGGGCGGCTCCGAGGAAAATCAGGAATGTGCCGGGGAAAAGGGGAAATCCCATCCGTCAACATAATTAGCACCTACCGATACCCCTGCACGTCATTAAGCCTTTTGGGACAGGTATCTTGCCTCTTCTCTCCCTCTCTCTTCATCAACAAAATAGAATAGCGTTCCGCCGGCTATAAAGAGGAGCGCAATGGATGTAATGCTCACGCGTGATGCGATACCACTGCTATAACCCATGGCCCTTACGACCAGTCCAACTCCTCCCATGAGAACGGGACCGATAACGGCAGCGAATTTTCCGAGCATATTGTAAAAGCCGAAGTACTCAGCTGATCGTTCAACGGGAATTATCTTCGCAAAAAATGAGCGACTGAGCGCCTGAATACCACCCTGGACGAGACCGATGGTAATAGCCAGAATATAGAATTCGTTCTTGCTCTGCATGAAAGCACCCCAGATGGAAACGAACAGGTAAACCACGATGGCAATGAAGATGGCGCGTTTGGCGCCGATCATCCCACCGAGATAACCAAATCCTATGGCAGCTGGGAAACCAACGAATTGAACGATGAGCAGCGCAACGATTAGATCATTGGATTTAAAGCCGATGGAGATGCCGTAATCTACAGCCATACGGACGATTGTATCCACGCCATCGATATACAACCAGTAAGCTAGGAGGAACAGGAATATCGTTTTCAAATAACGGACCTCCTGAAAGGTCTCTTCCAATTGAGTAAAACCTGCTTTCACCATGGCCAATCCAGATCGTGTCCCTTCACTCGTCGGCTCTTTTACGAACAGTAAGAGTGGGATCGAGAAGACTCCCCACCAAATACTCACGCAGAGAAATGAGAATCTCACAGCTTCTCGGGCATTTTCGAATCCAAATGTTTCAGGACTGAGGGTCATCCATACATTTGCCGCGAAGAGAAGGCCACCACCCAGATATCCGAGAGAAAAACCCAAGGCAGAAACAAAATCCAACTTCCTCTCAGATGCAACAATGGTAATCAATGCATCATAGAAAATGTTTCCCCCCGAAAATCCAATGGATGCCAAGACATAGAGCACCACAGCCATAGGCCAATTACCCTTCGAAACCATATAGAGGGATGCAGTCATTACTACGCCCATATAAGCAAAGAAGAGGAGAAATTTCTTTTTTGATGTTCCCTTGTCAGCAATTGCTCCCAAGATGGGTGCCGACAAGGCCACGGTGACACTCCCGATAGAATTTGCTAACCCCAGTCTGGCGGTACTCACCGTGGGATCGACCCCCACACTCCAGAATTGCTTGAAGAAAACCGGGAAGAACCCAGCCATGACCGCAGTGGCAAAGGCTGAATTGGCCCAGTCATACATGCTCCAACCAAAGATCGCCTTTTTATCGTCAAGTCCCATAGCTAAACCGTCTTATTAGATTAGAGAAATAACGGTCTTGAATCTCGTGTTCTCCCTCTGAAAACCTTTGTCCGATATGACCTTATCGTTGGATCGCCAAGAGCGAGCATATCAACGGAGTTCACGCATTCGTCTGGGCAAAACCCATACCGTGGTTGATTTTCGAGTGTTCAGGAGGGTTCAGCCATCGCCACGTCTTCGGTATCTGACGTGCGATACATCGCTTCAATCAGAGCCTGGTATTTCTCCAGCACGACCCCCCTCCTGACTTTGAGCGTTGGTGTTAGCTCACCACTATCGACGGTGAACTCATTGTCAATCAAGGAGAAACGGTGGACTTTCTCGAAGCTAGCAAGGTCATGGGAAAGCCGTTGAATCTCGTCCTGGATGAGGTGATGAACCCCTGGGTGACGGGTGAATTCACCCGTATCTTCAAGGTCGATGTCGATTTTGTGTTCCTTCGCCCACTGCCCGAGGGTCTTGAAGTTGGGCACGATGAGGGCAGTCACGGTGCTCCGTTTGTCGCCGAGGATGATGATTTGAGAGATATATGCACTTTCCAAGAGGCGGTTTTCAATGGGCTGTGGCGCCACCTTCTTGCCGTTGGTTAAGACGAGAAGGTTTTTCTTCCGGTCGGTGATTTCGAGGAAGCCATCCTCATCCAACTTCCCTACGTCCCCGGTGTGAAACCAGCCTTCGGCATCTATGGCCTCTGAACTTTCTTTAGGCTTTTTGTAGTAGCCTTCCATCACGTTTGGGCCGCGCACCAAGA
>JBGVTJ010000289.1:0-13713 GCA_041862515.1 Thermodesulfobacteriota bacterium
CCGTTTTACTTAGTGCTTCGATTCGCAAATACGGTGACGTATTTTGCCAAATTGAGTGTAGGAAATTGCTCACTCCATTCGGCCCGAGCCTTTCGGCAGTGAGCGACTCGACATGAGCTCGTCGACATGTCTCAAGGCCGAACTGCTCATGGCCGAGGGCAGCACTAAGTTCTGAGTAAATAAGTTCGTCTTCGGACTTATGAATCGAAGGACTTAGGGAACACAAATCATCGGCAGGGATTTGGAAAAAGGGAAGATAAGGCAGAAGTTACCTTAGTTTCTGGAGAACACCGTTGTGCCTGAGCCTCATTTGCTGGAGAAGTGGGGTACCCATCGAGGGTGAGCAGAGCTTGTCCTGAGCGGAGCCGAAGGAAAGGGGAAAGCCAGCCCTTGGGGCTGGAAGGGGCAAGTGTTGCCTACCTGCGAACCCCGAAAGGGTCACTACGGAAGCACTGAAGCGAAGGGAGAACGGTGTCGACTCATAGTTCCTAGGAGGGTTGCAGAGGCAAAATGGACGAGAAGTACCATCCAGAGAAGATCGAGGCGAAATGGCAGAGGCATTGGGAGGAGAAGAAACTGTTCCAGGCCAAGGAAGACCCGACTAAGGAGAAATATTATCTCTTGGAGATGTATCCCTATCCATCGGGTGCAATCCACATGGGTCATATGCGGAACTACTCCATAGGAGACGTTGTGGCCCGGTATAAGATGATGAGAGGATACAATGTTCTTCATCCGATGGGTTGGGATGCCTTCGGCATGCCCGCTGAAAACGCCGCCATAGAGAGCGGGGTCCATCCTGCCAAATGGACCTATGAGAATATCGACACCATGCGACGCCAACTCAAGAGGATGGGTTTCAGCTATGACTGGGAGAGGGAGGTTGCTACCTGTGACGTGGAATACTACAAGTGGGAGCAGTGGTTTTTCCTGAAGATGTGCGAGAGGGGTCTAGCTTACAAAAAGCGATCCCTGGTGAATTGGTGCCCGAGTTGTCAGACGGTACTGGCCAATGAGCAGGTTGAAGGGGGTCTCTGTTGGCGGTGTGAGTCGGAAGTAACGGAAAAGGAGTTGGACCAGTGGTTTCTCAAAATCACCGATTATGCCGAGGATCTCCTGGAATATTGTGATAAATTGCCGGGATGGCCCGAGAGAGTATTGAGGATGCAGCGAAATTGGATCGGGAAGAGTGAGGGGGCCGAGATTCGATTTCCACTGGAGAATTCAAAGGAGGCGATCCCCGTATTCACAACCCGCCAAGATACCGTCTTCGGGGCAACGTTTATGAGCTTGGCTCCGGAACATCCCTTGACCTTGGAATTGTCAAAGGGGACGTCCCAGGAAGGGGAAGTGAGGGAATTCGTGGAAAGGGTGAAACGGCAAAGCATCATTGGGAGAACGGGGGAGGATACGGAAAAAGAAGGGGTGTTTGTCGGGGCCAATTGTCTGAATCCCATGACGGGGGCGAGGATGCCGATTTTCGCGGCCAATTTCGTCCTCATGGAATATGGAACGGGGGCGGTTATGGCAGTCCCCACCCATGACCAAAGGGATTTCGAATTCGCCAAGCGATATGGGCTTCCATTAATCGTCGTGATCCAGCCGCCTGATAGCCCCTTGAGTGAGGAGACGATGACGGAGGCCTATGTGGATGAGGGAACATTGGTCAACTCCGGCCAGTTCAACGGGGTGGATAGTGTTGCGGCTCGGGAGGCAATCGTCAAATACCTGGAAGAGAACGGGTTGGGGGGAAGGGAGGTCAACTATCGAATCCAGGACTGGGGGATTTCCCGTCAAAGATATTGGGGGGCGCCTATCCCCATTATCTATTGCGATCGATGTGGAATTCAGCCCGTCCCGGAAGAGGATCTTCCCGTTGTTTTGCCCCATGACGTGGAGTTCACCGGCAAGGGGGGGTCTCCATTGGCCGAATGTCGAGATTTCGTTGAGACTCAATGTCCCAAATGTGGCGGGGATGCCAGGAGGGAGACCGATACCATGGATACCTTCGTGGAGTCTTCCTGGTATTTTGACCGGTTTGCATCGCCTCGGTATAATGGAGGCCCATTGGACAAGGAGAAGGTCGATTACTGGATGCCCGTTGATCAGTACATTGGGGGAATAGAACACGCGATTTTGCATCTCCTCTATTCCCGCTTCTTTGCGAGGGTTCTCAAGGAGTTTGGGCTCGTGAGGGATAAGGAGCCTTTTACGAGACTCTTGACCCAGGGGATGGTTATTAAGGATGGGGCGAAGATGTCCAAATCGCGGGGGAACGTCGTCGATCCCGAATACCTGGTCTCAAAATATGGTGCTGATACGGCTCGGATTTTTTGCCTCTTTGCATCTCCACCAGAGAAGGATCTCGAATGGAGCGATCAGGGTGTGGAGGGATCATTTCGGTTTCTCAACAGGGTGTGGCGATTGGTTTACGAAAATCACCATTGGATAAAGGAGACGAAACCCAATAGCGGCGCAACCCCAATCGACCACGACCTGAGGGTGTTGCGTCAGAAAGTCCATAAGACCATCAAGAAAGTCGGGGAGGATATTGAGCGATTCCACTTCAACACCGCCATCAGCGCCATTATGGAACTGGTCAACGCCCTTTATCAGTTCAAACCGACAGAGAATGGGGATCCAGCAGAACGTTTGGTGTTTGGGGAGGCTATTGAGGCGGTAACCCTCCTTCTTTCCCCTTTTGTCCCCCATATCGCGGAGGAATTATGGGAAGCCCTGGGAAAGGGGGAAAGCATCATCAAGACCCCCTGGCCCGATTACGATCGGGAGGCCATCGTTGAGGAGAAAGTCCTGGTGGTGATCCAGGTCAATGGCAAGGTGCGGGATAGGGTCACTGTCCCATTCTCGATGGAGGAGGAGGAGATAAAAGGGGTGGCACTGGAGAGGGAGAAGATAAGAAGGCTACTCCATGATAAGGCGGTTCAGAGGATCATAGTCGTCCCCAAAAAGTTGATCAATATCGTCTGCGCCTGATCCCGTTGCCTTTTGTTTGTCTCGGGTAAAGGATGTATCTTTTCTCACGACCATTCCCGCGATGAAACTCATTCAAGGCCATTTCCACTTTTCCATCATCTTCTTTCTCTTGGTGGGGACGGGCTGTGGGTATCGATTTGGAGGAGAAGGGTTTGGCCCATCCCCGGAAATTCGATCCATTGCCATTCCGACCTTTATCAATGAGACATATGAAGCTGGCATCGAGACCATCGTCACCAATGCCCTATTGAGGGAGTTGATCAAGGACAGGCGGCTAAAGGTCATGGGCGAAGATGAGGCCGATGCCATCATGGAGGGGACGGTCATATCATTTTCCCTCTCATCGGTGGCATATGACCCAACGGGGGTGGTGTCGGAGTACCGGACATGGATTGCCCTGGACGTATTACTGAAACGAAATAGGACAGGAGAGATCCTTTGGAGCAAAAGGGGCATTACGGAATCTGATGTCTACAGGGTTTCCTCGGATGTTCTTCTCACCGAGGCTGAAAAAGAAAGGGCAATTGAGAAGATCGCCAGGGAATTGGCAAGCAGAATTCGTCGGAGACTGTTTGAAGGGTTTTAATCAGCCATGAGCTCATCGGGGAGGCCTCCAACACGAGGTTAGATCATGGATTTCTTCTCGTCGGATAAGGGATTGAACAGGGGGGAAGTTCCTCGTGTCCTTTACCTTTTTGGGGACGAGCCCTACCTTATCGAGAAGGGGATCGAGGGGCTTCGCAAAAAGATTATCCCAGCCCATCTTCAGGAGTTTAATAGGGATGTCTACTCGGCTGGCGAGGTTCCCGCATCCAGGATCGTGGATGCCGCGCGGACAGTACCCATGTTGAACCCATGGCGGTTCATTCTGGTCAAGGAGGCGGACCGCTTTGCCCCGGGCGAGGTGGACCAATTCCTGCCCTACATAGAGAAGCCCTCTCCCTCCACATGCCTTGTTCTTTGGGGGGGTACTGGCGGGCCATGGAAGCAGTTCTTCCCCAAGATAAGAGCGGTGGGGGCGGTGATCCAGATTAAACCCTTTTTTGCCGGGCAATTGATCGGGTGGATCAAGCGGGAGGCCCAAGCGTACGGGAAGGGAATGACAAGAGAGGCGGCGGAATATCTTAAGGATATGGTGGGAAACCGCCTTCGAGACCTCCACAACGAGATTGAAAAGGCCGTGGCCTATGTGGGGGAAAAGCCCGTCATCGAGTTGGGGGATGTTGAGGAGCTCGTATCGGAGGTGAAGACGAGGACGATCTTCGAGTTGACCGATGCCATTGGAATGAGGAATTCCCTTGAGGCATTGCGGATTTTGAGAAGTATGTTGCAGGCCGGAGAGGCCCATCTCAGGATTCTCAATATGATCGCTCGCCAATTTCGTTTGATTTGGAAGGCGCAGTACCTGGTATCAAAGGGGATTGGAAAGGAGGATTTGGCGAGAAGGCTCAAACTCCACCATTTTTATCTGGAGTCCATCCTGGAACAGACCTCCTATTTCAGCGAGGATAACCTTCGGGAGGGATTTCGCCGGTTTCTTGAGATCGACCTGGCCATGAAGACGACGACCTTATCCAAAGAACTTCTTTTGGAGAAAATGGTGGTTGACTTATGTCACTGAGAGGATTGGAGGGAGTTGACCCGTTTAGTGAGTCGTGAGACCTTTCTGGACGCGGTATTCTTTTGGATCACTCCCTTGGATTTGGCTTTATCGATAGCGCGAATAGCCTCGGCTAAGGAGGTTCTTGCCTTATCGATATCCTTGGCCTCCACCGCCAACCTTACCCTTTTGATCAGCGTTTTCAAGGTGGATCGAATATGGACATTTCTTCGGCTCTTTTTTTCGTCCTGCTTCTGCCTTTTGAGGGCTGACTTATGCGTAGCCAAATCATCACCTCCCTCAGGGGGATGGAACTTCTTTCAGCCATCTCCTGTACGGGTGAGCATTATAAGGGTTTTTAATATAATCATTTTATGTAATGGATGTCAAGGGTCCTTTCTATGAGCGTGATGGAGCACGATAGGATAGCCAGAGCGGCGGGGGTAGTGGGGTCCGCTACCTTGCTCAGTCGCATCCTGGGATATGCCCGGGACATGGTGATCGCATATTTTTTCGGGGCCGGGTTGGCCACGGATGCCTTCTTCGTTGCGTTCAGGATTCCCAATACCCTCAGGAGGCTTTTCGGGGAGGGGTCCATGACCGTTTCCTTTATCCCCGTCTATACCGAATACATTGTCCATCGGACCAAAAAGGAATCCCGGGAGCTCGTCGATGTTGCCTTCACACTGGCTTGCTCGGTATTGATGGTGCTAACGATTTTGGGAATGGTCTTTTCTCCGCAGATTATCTCGTTGTTGGCCCCGGGCTTCCAAGATCCGAAGAAGGTCGAGTTAACGATCTTCCTGACCCGGGTTGTCTTTCCCTATCTCTTTTTCATCGGCTTGGTCGCCTTGGCCATGGGCGTTCTTAATGCCCACCGTCATTTCGCCGCCCCCGCATTGGCTCCCACCCTGCTCAACCTCTCGATGATAGCCTCGGCTTATTTTCTCTTCCACCGATTGGCCGAACCCATCGTCTCGCTGGCAATCGGGGTCTTTTTTGGCGGGGTGATCCAGCTCGCATTCCAGCTCCCCTTTTTGATCAAAAAGGAGGTGATGTTCAGGTTCAACTTTCATTTCTTCCACCCGGCCATCAAACGGATCTGTTTATTGATGGGACCGGCGTTAGTCGGCATGGCCGTTGCTCAGATCAACATGTTCGTTGGGCAAATCTTGGCCTCTTTCCTCTTGGAAGGCTCCATATCCTACCTCTACTTCTCATATCGCTTGATCGAATTTCCCCTGGGTATCTTCGTGATCGCCCTGGGCACGGCGGCCCTGCCCAGTTTCTCACAATTGGTATCCGAGGGTAAGATGGAGGAATTTCGGGATGCCATCTCCTTTTCCGTGAGGCTTGTCCTCTTTGTGGCGGTTCCGGCGATGGTAGGCCTCATCGCATTGAGAATCCCCGTTATCCATCTTCTCTTTCAGCATGGGGCCTTCGATTATCGGGATACGCTTTCAACCGCCCAAGCCCTATTCTATTTTGGAATCGGGTTATGGGCTATCGCCGGGGTGAGGATTCTTGTGCCGGCCTTCTATGCCGTCCAGAATACCAAGACCCCTGTGAAGATGGCGGTGGTGTCCCTGTTCGCCAATGTGGGTTTGAGCCTCATTCTCATGGTACCTCTGAAACATGCGGGGCTCGCCCTCGCTAACTCCCTTGCCTCGGTGACATACGTCTCCCTCCTTCTCATCTGGTTGAGGAGGAGTATAGGGGAGATCGATTGGGGGCGCATTCTCAGATCTCTCACCCAGGTGGTTTTTGCCAGTGCCATTATGGGATGGATTGCCTCGTGGGTAGCCGGCAAGATATCCTGGGTGAGTCCCGGTTACTGGGGTGAGAAGGTTCTCCTCCTGGCGGCTGGGATTGCGGCGGGGGTGTTCACATACATATCCATTTCGTACCTCTTGAGAAATGGCGAGCTCTCCTTTCTCATTGACATGCTTTGGGGAAAAAGGAAGCAACTGGGGTTTAAAGGCGAAGTTGAATGAAGATAATGGGAGGACGGAAAGACGGCAGAGGAGATCCTTCATACCCACTCGTTTTCCGTGGCCGGTCCTCGGAACAGCGAAAAAACCACGAGAGCCGCGGTTGAGCGGGCTCAGCAGCTTGGAATTGAATACATCGTTGTGGTTTCGACCAGTGGAAGGACGGCTTTCCAGGTGAAGGACCTATACGAGGAGCTTGGTTACAGAGGTCAGCTGGTGGTGGTCACCCACCACACGGGGTATTCAGAACCGGGGGAAAATGAGCTGCAGGAGGAGGACAGGGTCCGTTTGACGGAGGCAGGATGCAGGATGGTTACCGCAACCCACGCCCTGAGCAGTATATCCAGATCGTCTCGGACTAAATTTGGAGGTATCAACCTGCTGGAGATCGTAGCCGAGGCCTTTCGCAGATTCTCTCAAGGGGTAAGGGCTGCCGTCAAATGTGCCATCATGGCCGCCGATTCGGGAGCAGTCCCGGTGGATGAGCATATCATCTCCATTGCGGGGACTGGCAAGGGCGCGGATTCCGCCATTGTCATACGGGCAGCCAATCAGAATCGGTTTTTCGACCTGAAGGTAAGGGAGCTCGTCGCTATGCCCCGATAGGGAATTTTCCTCCTCAGGCTCGGTCGGGATCGCGAGCGTGCTTTTCGATTTTGCCTTCGGTTGTTGTTCCTGAGCCAGTTTATTGAAATATCTTACTGGGTCGTGATATCATTGGTTGTCAATGCTTAGGGGCTGCATATGCACGTTCTCTTTATCTATCCCAATCTGAACGCCCAAATTGGATTCAATTACGGCGTTGCTTTCCTTTCAGCTGTCCTTCGCCGTCACGGCCATGTCACGAGGCTCCTTAACATTAACGAAAGCCTGGGTTATCCGCTCGACCTTGAAAGAATCGTCCGCGATGTCGAAGCATTCTCCCCGGATCTTGTTGGCTTTTCCGCGGTAAGCAACCAATTTCAGTACGCATTGGAGATAGCAAAGGCCATCCGAGGTTACACTCAAGCCCCCTTCGTATGTGGTGGCATCCATGCAACCATGGCACCCCATGAAGTTCTGGAAACGGGTCTCTTCGACTACGCCTGTTTGGGAGAAGGAGAGGAGGCCCTTTTGGAATTGGTCAATGCCCTGGAAGAGCGGGGGGACACGACCAAGATCCCAAACATGTGGTTGAAGAGGGATGGGAGCGTTATGAAGAACAGAGTTCGTCCCTTTGCCCCCCTTGAAAATCTTCCCCCCAAAGACTACGAGATTTTCGATTTTCAGAAAATGATTGACGCCAAAGACGGGTGGGTGGGCATCATGGTATCCCGCGGGTGTCCCTTCCGATGCACGTACTGTTTCAACCATAGGCTGGTCGATATTTATCGGAAGGATACCGGCCTTTCCCTCTCTCGCCTACGATACCTTCGCCATCACTCGGTCAAGGAAGTAATAGGTGAGCTCGAGTACCTCCTTGGTCAATACACGGGTATTAAGATGTTCATCTTTGATGATGATCTGTTTACCCTTGATAAGGATTACGTTCAAGAGTTCTGCCGAGCCTACGAGAGACGGATTACCATCCCCTTTGTATGCAACGCCCACGTTAAGGTCTTTGACCACGCCATCGCCCGGAGCCTCAAGAGGGCCAACTGTTGCATTGTCAAGTTTGGGCTTGAAAGCGGGAGCGAAAGGATTCGGAGAGAAGTCCTTAATCGGCACATGACCAACCATGCCGTTGTGAAGGCGTTCAGGATAGCCCACGAACATCAGCTTCACACCTCGGCCTTTGTGATGATCGGGCTGCCCGATGAGACCCCAGAGGAGATGTTTGCGACGGTAGATTTGTTGGCGGTCATACGCCCTGGGCGGTTTCGATGGTCGATTTTTTTCCCTTATCCGGGGACAGTAGCTCACGAGATGGCCAAAAAGAAGGGTCTCATTGATCTCCAAAAGATGCGGACGCTCACCAACTTCACCGAGGAGTCGTGCTTGGATTTTGGAGAGGCCCACAATCTCCTGATAGACAAGCTGGCTAGGGCCTTTCCGTGGTTTATCAATGCTCGGAGTAATGCGTCGTCTTCGACTATTTACCGCGGATTGGTGCGAGAAATTGAGAGCATGGATCGGACGCCGTGGGAAAAGGTCAGGGATACGATCCGTTGCATGGATCAGGGGATTTCGGGCTTTCTAACAAAAGCTGGCAGGGAACACTACGCCATTAGGTACAATGACTTCATGGGGGTTCGGAGCGATTGGTTCGATCAATGAATGGACGCTATCCCCAAAAGATTCTCATCCGGTGCCCCAACTGGGTGGGTGACTTGGTAATGGCCACTCCCGCCATTAGGGCGATCCGGGGGCGATTTAACCGGTCTCATATCGTCCTTTTGGTAAAGCCATACGGCAGAAAGGTAATTGAGCATTTTCCTTACTTGGACGAGATTCTTGAATATAACGATAGAGATACGGATCACGGAATGCGCGGGATCCTTTCCCGGGCGATGCAGCTGAGGCGAAAAAACTTTGATTTGGCCGTCATTTTCCCCAACTCCTTTAGCTCCGCGTTGATTGCCTTTCTGGCGGGTATCAAACGCCGCGTTGGGTACAGCCGGGAAGGGAGAGGTTGGATGCTTACTGATCCCATAAAGCCGGTGCGACAAGGCCCCAAAATCGTCCCTATTCCCATGGTGGAATACTATCTGAGGATCACCGATTGGCTGGAATGCCCCCGGTTGACTCTGACTCCTGAGCTTTTTGTCTCAGCCGCCACAAGGCAGAAGGCCCAGGATATACTCGAGCGATGTGGCGTTAATGGGAAGTGCATGACCGTTGTCATGATTCCCGGTGCAGCCTACGGCTCTTCAAAATGCTGGAAGCCAGAATATTTTGCCCAGGTGGCCGACCACCTGATCGAGGGCTATGGGTGTAATGTGGTGATCGTTCCCGGTCCGGAAGAGGTACAGATCTCCAGGGATATTGAGGCGAGAATGTCGAGGGGAGCCATTGTCTTGGCCGATCCGGTCGTTCCCCTGGACATCCTGATGGCCATCATCCAATCCAGCTCCTTGGTCATCACCAATGACACAGGTCCTCGGCACTTTGCTGTAGCCTTTGACAAGCCCGTAGTGGTCATCATGGGTCCCACGGATCCGCGATACACCAATCTCAATCTTGAAAAGACCATTGTTCTGAGGGAGAATCTTGACTGCAGCCCCTGTCATCTGAAAGTCTGTCCCCGCGATCACCGTTGTATGACAGCAATTACGCCCGAAAGGGTCATTGAGGCCAGCGAGTGGCTGTTTAATCAATTTGTGAAGCCCAGGGCTCGGAATTAGACATGAGATTTTTCCCGCGGGCAGGTTTCAATGGAAGTACCCATCGAAAGATTTGAGGAGATAATTGGCCGTTACAAGGAGGCGAAAATTGCCGTCATTGGCGATATCGTAGCGGACATCTATATCTATGGAAAACCCTTCAAGCTCTCCCGAGAAGCCCCCGTTTTGGTTGTCCGGCATGACGGCGAAAGAATTCTCCCCGGAAGTGCGGGGAACACCATTCATAATCTTTCGCGCTTGGGTGTCCGGGTTTTTCCTCTCGTGGTCATTGGTGATGATGAACCAGGGAGATCTCTCCTGAATGGGCTTTCCCTGAGGAATATCGATAGGGAGGGCGTCATCGTGGTAGATGGTCGCAGCACTATTACAAAAACCCGCATCATGGCTGGGGATGATCACACTTCTAAGCAGCAGGTAATTCGTATCGATCGAGAGATAAGAGAGGCTCTCCCCAAAAGGGTTGAAAATCGACTATTGGTATGTCTGGACCGTATCGCAAACCAGGTCGATGCATTCATTGTATCGGATTATGGATATGATCTGATCACTCCGACCCTGCTCGAGAAACTCAAGGCCATCGCCGTGGACAAAAAGGTGGTGGTGGATTCCAGGTACCGGCTCCACCTCTTTTCAGGCTTCACCGCCATTACTCCCAATGAGTCGGAGGCCGAAGCCATTTCGCAGTTCAGCATCACAAACGGCCAGGATGCTATCAGGGTAGGGAAGAGGCTCGTTGAAGAGCTCGACCTGGAGGCCGCGCTGATTACCAGGGGAAACAAGGGGATGGTTTTGGTGGAAAGATCAGGCGGTGCGTCGGAAATTCCCATCTGCGGCAGTGACGATATCACCGATGTGACGGGGGCAGGCGATACTGTAACAGCGGTCTTTACCTCCTCCCTGGCCGCGGGGGCCTCTTTTTATGAGGCGGCTCGACTATCCAACTATGCTGGAGCAGTGGTAGTCATGAAAAGTGGCACGGCAACGGCCTCACCGGAGGAATTGATTCACGTGATTGAACAAGAGCACAAGATCAAGGGTTGAGCGGCGGGCCTCCTTGAGGATCTACCAAGATTTCATGAAGGGAAAGAGAAAATTTATCAGGGATTCGGAAGCGTTATTGCATATCGTCAATCAATTGAAATCTCAGGGGAAGCGCATCGTTATGACCAATGGATGTTTTGATGTGCTTCATGTAGGCCACATCCGTTGTCTCAGGGAAGCCAAAGAGCAGGGCGATGTTCTGATTGTTGCCGTCAATGACGACGCATCCATGAAAAGGCTAAAAATGGCAGGACGTCCAATAATGCCCGAGTCGGAGCGCATAGAGATTCTCGAAGCCCTGGAGTGCGTGGATTTCGTCACCCATTTTTCCGAAGAGAGGGTGGATCGTTTACTCCTGATGCTCAAGCCTCATGTCCACGCCAAGGGGACAGACTACACGGAGGAAACGGTTCCCGAAAGGGAGACGGTTCTCTCATACGGAGGACGTATCGCCATCGTCGGCGATGCCAAGACTCACTCGAGCACCGATCTTATCCGCGCTATTGCCCGACTTGAAAAGAAGAATCGTCCGGATTGAAAACCTCGGCAACGAGGGCCATCCGTAGCTCAGTTTGCTTTACATCACCTCTGCGCGGGTTTCAATGCCCCAACGACCGGGGATGCAGCAGGAACCCTAACATCTAAAGGCTCCGTGTACGAAGGCGGCCAGGGATAGTACCACCGTTTTGAAACTCCTGCGGAACAATATCTTTTCCGGCTCAATCATTACTCTCTGGAACAGGGAAGTTTTTTTTAGGCACAACTCGGAATTCCCCTTGAACATCTCACTGCCAGTCTGCTATGGTTTTATAAAAAGCACATTCCCATTACTGGAAGGAGGTGGCATGAATGGCCGAGGTCAAAATGCCCCATCCGGGGCACGAAAAGCATCTCTGTCTTCTGCAGAACACGGGGTACATCAAAGAGAACTTCTCGGAGTACAAAAACCTCGTAAGAGACCCTCAGTTCGTCTGCAAGAACTGCGGCCGAACAGCCGCAAATGACGCAAACCTCTGTGCACCCGAGGCATTGTAGGGAACTTCTGGACACATTTTCGCACTGAATGAGCATTGGGAGTGCCTAATCTCGTAGCCTGCATATGGGTTCACTGGATTAGGCATTTTCCATTGTTCTCGGCTCATCCGGCACGCGGTATTTGGAGGGGAGCTCCTCATTCCTCCCCAGCTACTTCACTAACTGTTCATGGTGGATGATGTTTTTTTTCACGATATATCTTCGGTCCGTTACCCTTATATAAAGGGCGAGGTTTGGAGCCGGAAGAGTTGTGCCAGGTACCCAAATGAATCGGCGCGCAGCCTTCTATGGATTGACGTGGCCATGGAAGAGACGAAAAGCCGAGAAAAGGGAAACCCCATAACGTTGCAGTGATTCTTTACTCCATTTGATGCTTGCCATGAAGGAATGCCGAAGATGCTTGAGATATTTTCCGTGGAGGGAAAGAGGGCCTTTGTGTCGGGGGCGAGTAGAGGGTTGGGCCGTGAGATGGCCCTGACCCTTGCCGAGGCTGGTGCCGATGTCGCCTTGGCTGCTCGGACTGTTGCGGCCCTGGAGGAGACAGCCCAAACCATTGGGAAGATGGGGAGGGAAGCCTTGGTCTGTCCCATGGATATTTCGAATATCGACGATATCGAAAAGGCCGTTGATCATGCGGTAAAGACCTTCGGCCGCATCGATATTCTGGTCAACAACGCCGGGATCGCGTGGGAGAAGGCGGTTATTGAAATGACGCCAGAAACCTGGGATCGGGTCATGGGGGTAAATCTCAGGGGCCATGTTTTCTGTACCAAGGCGATCGGGAAGCATATGATCGAGAATCGTTACGGGAAGATCATCAATATCTCATCAACGATGGGGCTTACCGGAGTGGCGTACAACAGCCCTTACGGTGCCAGCAAGGCTGGGATGATCCAGTTCACCAAATCGCTGGCCCTTGAGTGGGCGAGGTATAATATCCAGGTGAATGTCCTCTGCCCGGGATACTTTTTGACGGATTTGAACCGGAAATTTCTTAAGACACTTCGGGGCCAGAAGGTTATCGACAAAATACCCATGCGCCGAGCTGCGGATCCCAAGGAGATCCGGGGCGTCACCCTGCTATTGGCTTCCGATGCCTCCAGTTTTATGACGGGATCGGTGGTGGTGGTCGACGGTGGTCACACCATAGAGTAGTCGTTACCGCTATTGTATTTGTGCCCTGGGAAGATGCATTGAGGAAGGCAGCTTCTCACATAATCTCCATCATGAATTACAACAACATTCTGAGTCATCTACGCATCTGATTTATGAGGAGAACGACATGAAATATCAAACCCTTGTCGTTGAGAAGAAGGACCGTGTCGGTCTCATCATGCTCAATCGCCCTGATCATATGAATACCTTCAGCACGGCCCTTGCCAAGGAGCTAAATGCCGCCCTTGAGGAATTGGAGAAAGACGGGCAAATACGCGTCGTCATTATCAAGGGAGCGGGAAAGTCTTTTTCCGCTGGAATTGATATCACGGAGTTTTCGGGGAAAACCCTTCTGGAATATCGGGAATGGATAGCGTGGATGGAGAAGATGACCCTCACCATTGCCACC
Organism: Thermodesulfobacteriota bacterium; assembly: GCA_041862515.1. Taxonomy (GTDB): domain Bacteria; phylum Desulfobacterota; class BSN033; order WVXP01. The sequence goes on from JBGVTJ010000289.1 coordinate 13,549, forward strand.
ATGGGGAAGCCGGTAATTGCGGCTGTACAAGGCTATGCCGTTGCGAATGGGACAGGTTTGCTCGCTGCCTGCGATCTGGCCATCGCCGCCGAGGGAACTCGGATCGGGACGACGGCGATAAACGTGGGACTTTTCTGCATGGGGCCGGCGGTTCCCCTGTCGCGA
>JBGVTJ010000290.1:0-2577 GCA_041862515.1 Thermodesulfobacteriota bacterium
TGTTGGCGGCATCTTCCAAACTCGAGTCCATATTGTCCAAAACCGAAGCCGTATTTATGAAAACAAAAGGGTACACATACATGGCGATGACAAAGATGATCCCCTCGATGGAAAAGACGTTAAAGAGAGTCATCTCGGTATGAAATAACTCCCTGAGGAGAACATTGAACTTGCCAGCACCCGGTCCCAACAAAAAAATCCAGGCAATTGCGCCGAGAAATGGAGGCGTCACCATGGAAACCATGGTGAGATTTCGGATGAAATTTTTCAGTGGAATATCCGTTCTGCTGACAGCCCAGGCCATGGGAACACCGGTCAGTAGGCTTAAGAGGGTCGCCCAAACGGCAATTACCATGGAATTTCTAAAGGCTCTGAAAAGAACCTTCTGTTTGAAAATGTTCAAGAAATAGAAGAGGCCGAATTTACCTTCTGGGGTGAAAACACTACCCTGAAACATCATAATCAACGGAAATAGAATGAGAATTGCTACAGCTATCAGTGCAATGGGAAACAACACCCATTTCACCATATCGATTCCCTTCAGTCCCGTTGTAAGGCGTCCATTCGGCATTTTCTTCTCACAATTTCTTTTGCATTCACAAGACTCGGGCTAGAAAAAAAGAGGCCCCACCCGTCAGATGGAGCGGGGCCTCCTCAGGTTCGGAGGTTACTTCCTCCCCATAATGGTATCAAAATTATTGATGAGCTCTAGCTTGTTTTCGATCAACCACGATATCTTTGGGTACAGGAATTTCAAATCACCCAAAGAAGGCTGTCCCTTTGCCGGCACATCCACTCGTCCAGGATAGTAGTATTGAGCCGCGATGATCTCCTGAGCCTCTTTGCTGCAAATATAATCCATGAACAGTTTCGCAACGTTGGGATGGGGTGCTTTCTTGAGAATCCCTGCCGGCCCCGGAGAAAGGGTAACCCCTTCGACCGGATAAACAACATCACAGTGCTGCCCCTTATATTTACCGGGAAGCACGGAATAGTTGTTCTGTTCCGCAATCAAGGGACGTTCTCCGGAAATCATCATGGTCTGAAGGGCACCATGGCTATCGGCGATGAATGGTTGGTTTTTGGCCAAAGCCCTGTAATAATCCCATCCATACAGCTCCAGAATGCATGCTATATTCACAGCCGTTGTTCCCGCATAGTAGGGGTTACTCATGGAAATCATACCCTTCCACTTCGGGTCCGCCAAATCCTTCCACGATTTTGGCGCCTCGGCCTTCTTTATTTTATTTGTGTTGAAGGCGATAACCGAGGTGTTACTCTTTACCGCAAGCCAATATCCATCAGCATCCTTCATGTAATCGAAGAATTTGTCAAAGTCCTTGGGCTTATATTTCTCAATCAACCCTTTCCTTGTCCACTCAATAAAAGGAGCCATATCAGAAACTTGAGCTACGTCCCACATGGATTTGTTTGCGGCAAACTCCGCCTCGATTTTTGCGAGGACCTTGCCCGTTCCAGAACGATAAACACTGGGGGTAATCCCATACTTCTTCCCAAAATTTTCCGCCAATATGTTGGCCGTTTTCGAATCCATAGAGGTGTAAAATATGAACTTGCCCTCTGCCTTTGCCTTATCTACTATTGTCTCTGCACCTCCCGTAGACGCCAATGCAAAGGCGACAAAACAGATAATCAATGCACATTCAATTTTCTTATGGAATTTCATTTTATCTCCCCCTTCATGGTGTGCTGTCCTTGTAAACCATCTCCCTAACAATGCGCTTCAAATCCTCCTGTTTCACCCCCTTTCTCTCTGCGAAGCTTCCTCCTAAAGCCAACTATTTCACCTCCTCTCTATCTGAGAAACTTCCGTTCGTTTTCCTTCATGTGGGGGACTCCTTGCACATCGAAGACATGATCCACGGGATCAATCAGTTCATCCAGATCATAGATTCCCCCATCGTTTTTAATCTTATCGAATACCGTCTCCATTGCCTTCATTGAGGCTCTGAGGCCATGATTGGCGTAGATGACCATCTTCACTTTCACAAGCTCTTCGATCTCGCTCTCTTTGAGGGTCGAATAGGTTGTCGGTACCAAGACGAGTGGAACGTCTTGATCCCAAGCGGTTACAAATTCAATGATTTCTTGGGGATCTTTTGATTTGGAGTGAATGAGAATCGCATCTGCCCCCGCATCGACGTATCTATGAGCTCTCATTTGGGCCTCTTCCTGTCCCCAACCAGCGATCAGAGCCTCGATGCGGGCGATTACCATGAAATCCGAATTCCTTTGAGCGGCCTTCGCTGCCTCGATTTTCCCTTCGAATTCCTCAACTCTCAGCAACTCCTGTCTTCCACCAGCCAGCAGGCTATTATCTTTTGGAAATTTCTTTTCTTCAATACAAACAGCCGCGATTCCCGCCTCCTCGTACCTCTTGACCATATACATCACATTGACCGCATTCCCATAACCGGTATCACAATCCGCAACAACGGGAATGTCAATAACTTCATTCATTGAACGTGCGGCCTCCAAGAACTGATACATGGAAATCAGACTGGCGTCCGGAATTCCATAGGAAGCGGAAATTTCAAGACCACTAGCCCATACGCC
>JBGVTJ010000291.1:0-3693 GCA_041862515.1 Thermodesulfobacteriota bacterium
GGCCATATTGACATGATTCCCAAAGGATGCTAATAAGAACTGTGCGCCCCCGTAGCTCAGTAATGGACAGAGCAAGGGATTCCTAATCCCTGTGTCGCCGGTTCGAGTCCGGCCGGGGGTACCTTGAAAATAGCCGCAAATCAAAGCCAGTCGAGGATTTGCGGTTTTTTGTTAAGTTGGCCTAGGTTGGATGTTGTTGGGTGTTTTTAGAGTCGGACGTTGAAGTTAGGGGAGCGACAAAATCCAAGAGGAAAATGGCTATTTGGGCCTTCACGATAGAATGCGGGAGAGGATTGGGACTTTATTTGGCCTTTGCCAGTCCTGACATTAATGAAAGAAGTTCTCTAAAAGCTAAAATGCCTTCATCCATGCTCTCAAGCTCACGTTCTTTAGTCGGATCCCGTGGTTCGTGCTTGTACCTATTTACCTGGTATCGGGCCTTGTTAAGGTAGGTCAGCTCGTTGTTGAAATTTGATTCGTACCATTTCGCTAACTTCCAATAATTTTCTTCTGGTGGCGTTTCCCTCTTGCACTTCTTGTAAAGAACTTTAAGTCCTATTTCAGCAAGTGCTACCATTCGTAATAGTGCGTTGTTAAAGAAATAACCCGCCCTCCACAGCTCTTGAGCTGGAAATGGATCTGATGGAGTTAACAGGCTGTCTTCTATGACGCGTCCCAGGGCAGATTCCCGTTTCTCCTTCTGGGCTTTTGAGAATTGGTCTCGCTTGTAGTCCAAATAATAGGCAGTTCGTAAAGACACGTAGATGCCGACAAGCCAAGCCCTATCTGTATGATCAGGAAGCCGAGACACTAAGCTAATTACTTCTTCTTTGAGTTGTTCGATTGTCATCAGTTGCACCCTATCTATGTTTACAGGGATAGCACACAAAGCAAAAAAGTCAAGTGATTTCGGGGGATTGACTTAATGTGGGGTGAGTAGCTTCCTTAACAGACAAACCCTTTCTAACCCAATAGGCAGCCCCCATCGTTCCCGTGCGTTCAGATCCACCCTGACCGATGGACAAAAACCTTTCCCTGGCCCAGGGTCTCCTTTACGGCGGTTAAAATTCCCCAAAATTTTCAAGGCTAGGGACTGAGGGGAACAGCAGCCCGAAACCTGGTAAGATCCAGAATCCCCGAGGTCGTGGCCATGAGGATAACCGGCCATAAAACCCGCTCCGTGTTTGATCGGTATACTATAGTGAGCCATGAAAATCGTAAAGAGGCTACCAAGAGGCATGAAGTTTACATTCAGGCCCAACCGGGGTGAATGAAAGGGGTGCTCATCACCTTTTCCAGGCTCTCCAGTGATAACGAAATCGTAGCCTTCAAGGCGTCCGGAGTCAGCCTCTATCAACTGACTCCTACGGTCCTTTTTCTGTCGGTCACGGCATATCTGCCAGATGCTTATTTAATAACCCCCGCAACGCTTCCCATCCGCCGGGCGAACTCCGCTAAAGAGCTCCTGTTCTTCTTTTCCCACCGGAACATACCACTTCAACCGGTGAAGATTCATTCCCATAAAAACTGTCTTGCCTTTTTGTTTACTCCTCCTATATTCTTCTCTAAATGGGAAATTTGTCAGTCTTAACTTTTGGTGAAAGCCCAACCCAATGAAACTTCTGCCCAAAACGGTCATCTACCTGGGTTTCGTCAGTTTCTTCACCGATCTTTCCAGCGAGATGATCTATCCTCTTCTGCCCATTTTCCTTTCCAGCGTGCTGGGAGCGGGGACCGTGGCTCTGGGAGTCATTGAAGGGACTGCCGAATCCACGGCGGCTTTTCTGAAGGTGCTTTCGGGTCTTTGGACCGATAGACTCCGGCACCGGAAACCTCTCATTCTTCCGGGTTACGGCCTTTCAGGCGCAGTACGGCCGCTCATCGGCCTTGCAACAGCCTGGCCCTTAGTACTCGTTCTCCGTTTTATGGATCGCGTCGGGAAAGGCCTTCGAACATCTCCTAGAGATGCACTCATTGCTGATGTGACCAATCCAGGCCAGCGGGGAGCGGCTTATGGATTACACCGTGCGATGGACCATGCCGGAGCTGTCGTCGGGCCGATCGTTGCGGCGGGACTTCTATCGTTTGAATCCATTTCCCTGCGTCATGTCTTCCTTCTCTCAGCTATCCCCGCTGCCGTGGTCATGGTCGTCCTGATCGCAGGCGTTAAGGAACCCCGTATCCCTCTCGCAAGAGACTCTCAGCCATCGGGCTTGGTTGCCCATTGGAGTGATCTGGGACGAGAATTCAAGCGCTTACTGCTAGCACTATTGGTCTTCACCCTGGGCAACTCCACAGACGCCTTTCTTCTCCTTCGCCTCTCAGGTGCCGGTGTCCCTGCCGCATGGGTGGCGGTGCTCTGGTCCCTGCATCATGGAGTCAAGATGTTCTCAACCTATATTGGGGGGCGTCTGTCCGACCGGATCGGCCGCCGACGCATGATTCTTTCCGGCTGGATAGTGTACGCCGGGATCTATTTCGCCTTTGCCGTGGTGGATTCTCCTACCATGTTGATCGTTGTTTTTGTAGGCTACGGCATTTATTTTGGACTGACGGAACCTTCTGAAAGGGCCTGGGTGGCCGACCTCGTGCCGAAACATCTCAGAGGCACCGCCTTTGGTTATTACCACGGAGTCATCGGTCTTGGAGCCTTGCCTGGCAGCCTTCTTTTCGGTTTCCTCTGGCACCGCTTCGGAGTGGGTACCGCCTTTTTGAGCGGCGCAGGCTTAGCTATGGCGGCCTCCATCCTCTTGTTCCTGGTTCGCAGCGAGCCGGCTACAGGTGCGCGGCCAGATCTCCAGAACTCTACTGTCTGAAGCACGCAGGCCGCCTTCCGGTGGGTCTTCTCATGCGGGAGGTTGTCCGAGAAGACAAAAAATCGTCTCTTTTTGTTAGATGAAACATCTTTTCCAGACAATAAAGCATGAATGCAAGAGGTACCCGTTCAGAATGGGGCTGTTCTTCTTTTGCCTCTTGCTGTTGATGATCTTCGAAGTCTGGAACCATTTTTCTGCACTGCCAGTTCACGATTGGATAGCGACTAACCTGCAAAAGGATCAGACTCGTGACCCGAATGACTTTTCCTTTGCGGTGTTCGGCGACAATAAGAACAGTCACGCCACTTTTGAAAGACTCCTGAAACAGGTGGATCACGACCCAGATGTCGCCTTTGCCATCGATCTTGGCGACCTCGTCTATGACGGGGAAAAGCAAAAATATCGCTACTTCTTCAACCAAGTTCGAAGCAACCTCACCTTGCCACTTTTGACCGCGATTGGCAATCATGAACTCCGAGAAAACGGGCGAGGTCTCTACTACGAGATTTTCGGTCCCTTTTTCTACTCCTTCCGGATCGCCAGGAACTACTTCATCGTTCTGGATGATGCGGACGAAAAAGGGCTGGATCTATGCCTGAGCAGGTGGCCGATAGACTAAGGGCCTATATCCAGCAGAAGGGCCTGAGGGAGCAAAATAGGATATTTAACCTTTCCTATGCCACTGCTCGTAAGATAATCAACAAGCTGGGCGAGAAGGTTGGCATAAAGTTGAATCCCCACGATCTGAGGAGGCACTCAGCCACCTTCGCCAGCCGGAACGGAGTGCCTGTTGAGCTCATATCCAAGGTTCTGCTGCGGCATCAGAATCTGAAGACGACCCAGCTTTACCTGGGTAGGGTGAGTGATTCAGAGGCGA
>JBGVTJ010000292.1:0-2443 GCA_041862515.1 Thermodesulfobacteriota bacterium
GCATCCGATAAAGCCAATTTTATCACCGGGGAGATACTGGATGTAAACGGTGGTTTTTTGATGGATTGAGCGGAATAGTCCTCTGTATCAAGGATGGAGACGAAAAGGAGTTGACCGAGTTTCAAAATCCCAGGGATTACCTTCAAACGGGAAGAACCGTGATATGGAGTATGGAAGACCACGCGCCACCTTGACGGTACTGCATGGTATGAGTGCCTTACGGAAGAATTATCTTTCTAATCCGGTTATTTCCAAGGTCGGCCACGATGAGGTTACCTTCCCCGTCGAAAGCGATACCCCTTGGACCGTTGAACTGTGCGGTTTGGCCAGGACCATCTGCAAACCCAGCCTTTCCTGGGGTCCCAGCAATCGTTCCAACCATTCCATTGGGTTTTATCACGCGGATGCAGTGGTTTTCGGAGTCTGACACATATACGTTTCCCTTTGCGTCAACAGCCAAACCCATTGGGGAGCTAAACTCCGCCTCCTTCCCAGGCCCATCCTTGAAGCCGGGCTTCCCGGTCCCGGCAACCGTTGACACAATGCCCTTCGAGATCTTCCGAATTACATTGTTTCCCGGCTGGTATATGGCACCTCCGGAGGCATGTCCATCAGCCACATATACGCTCCCATCAGGTGCTACAGCAATCCCACAAGGCATACGAAACTCAGCATTCTCCGCCGGGCCATCTACGTATCCACTCCTGCCGTTCCCGGCAACTTTTGATACCGTGCCATCAGGGGTAAGCCTCAATACGTAGGTGGGATACATAGTTGTCCCGAAAATGATATTCCCCTTTGGATCGAAGGAGAACTGGATCCCTATCCAGTAGGATCTCTCATGCGGTTTAATATCGATGAACCGGCCGTGCATGGGCCCGGCAATGGTGCTCACCATCCCTTCGGGGCTTATCTTCCTGATCCCAACAGTGGTGTGGTCTCCCACATAAATCGTTCCATCTTTGGCGACGGCGATGGCCCGCGCTTCTTTGAAGAGCGCTTCCGCAACCCTGCCATCCTTGTGTCCTCTTCTTATTTTCCCGGCAATCGTGATAACCTTCTTATCTAGGGTAACCTTTCGAACAACCGTGGTCTCGGCCTGAGTGAAGAGGATGGCCCCGGAACTATCCACGGCAATACCGATAGGGTCAGCGAGCCCCGCAGCAAGGGCCGGACCATCCGTGGAGGAATATTCCTCACTTCCGGCGATGGTGATCACCTCAATTTCTGCTGCCGACGCTTTCATGGTTAACAGGTGAGAGAACAGGATACATAAAATAAGCGGTATCGCAATTTGTATCATTCCCAAAGGAAGGATACCAAAGATCTTCCTCATTTTTTCCCTTCACCTCTGATGCAGCACATAGTTTATCCGGCCCTGAGACTGGGAAGCCTGTGATTCCAATACGGCATGGAATCTCAAGGGCGGTCCTCAGTCTTTACCCTGAAGTGGGGGGGCTCCTTTTCAAAGATATGGATTTTATCGGTATTTAAGATCAATTCGATCTCCTCGGAAATTCTTGCTTTCGTCCGCGGATCAACGCGGGCAACCATGGCATGCTTCCCAGAGGTCAAAAAAAGCTGAACCTCATTCCCCAGGGGCTCGACGACCTCGACTACTGCTTTGATGGAACTACCCTCGAGGCTCTTTTCGGCAAATGACTTATCTTGCATGTTTTCAGGACGCATGCCGAAGATCACCTCTTCGTTTGTCTTACCCTGGAGGTACTTCTCCTTTTTGGACGGCACCAAGAGCTCAAAGCTTCCCGCGTCGAGATAGAGCTCTGAGTTCTTTGAGATGATCTTTGCCGGAATGAAGTTCATGGCTGGACTCCCAATGAACCCTCCCACGAACAGGTTCACCGGATACTCATAGACCTCCATGGGGGTTCCCACTTGTTGAATCTCCCCATCCTTCATGATGACGATCTTCGTCCCCATGGTCATGGCTTCTACTTGATCGTGGGTCACATAGATAATGGTGGTCTGCAATTGTTGGTGGAGCTTTGAAAGCTCCGCTCGCATCTGAACCCGTAATTTCGCATCGAGATTGCTCAGTGGTTCATCAAAAAGGAAAACCGATGGCTTTCTCACGATGGCCCGCCCAACCGCAACCCTTTGACGCTGCCCTCCTGATAATTCCCTCGGCTTCCGATTCAAAAGCTCCTCAATCCCCAAAATCTGTGCCGCTTCTCTCACCCTCTGAATGATTTCAGCCTTGGGGTATTTTCTGAGCTTCAGCCCGAAGGCCATATTCTGATATACGCTCATGTGGGGATACAGGGCATAGTCCTGAAATACCATAGCTATGTTTCGATCCCTGGGCGGAAGATCATTGACCATTTGGTCACCAATGTAAATTTCCCCTGCAGTCACTTCCTCCAATCCCGCAACACATCTGAGCGTTGTTGACTTACCACAACCCGATGGTCCAACCAGCACC